>JBEKZS010000263.1:0-2971 GCA_049509635.1 Roseiarcus sp. | reverse complement strand
TTCAATTTGGCAGCAACCCTCTGATTTGCCTCGATCGGCCGAGAAATGGATTTCCGAATATTTCAACACCGAAAGGACTTCTCGAGCGATGCGGCTCGGGGCGCCGGACAGCGGCGCCCCACAGACGCCCCGCGCGGCTTCCTTTTGCCTGCAACCCTCTGATTTGCCTCGATCGGCCGAGAAATGGATTTCCAAATATTTCGACACGGAAGGGACCTGTCGGGCGATGCGGCTCGGGGCGCCGCCGCGCGTGGGGCGCCCGACGGCGGCGCGTGCCAGACCCCCGCGCGGTTTCAATTTGCCTGCAACCCTCTGATTTGCCTCGATCGGCCGAGAAATGGATATCCAAATATTTCCACAACGAAAGGATTCCTCGGGACGCGGCCGGCGCCGGTTCTGACATGGGTCGCACAGGCGCCAGCGGCGGGGAGGGAGCAAGGGGATGAGCTGTCGACCGGAGGGACGCGAGCGCCCGGCGCCGCGGGGCGACGCCGCCGTCGCGCCGTCAAGTCAGGGCCTGGGTGGTTCGGATCGATGCCCGGGGAGACGGCGATGATCGAGCCGCGGAGATCCAGGCCCGGAGCCGGCGCCAAAAGCGTCATCGCCTTGCTGGCGGCCGCCGTCCTCGGCGCTTCCGCGGGCGATGCGCGTTCGGCCTGCGCGCTGCGGCGGGCGGCGCAGAGCCTGCCCGAAGGGGTCGCGCTGTGGACGGACGAGGCGAACCGGGTCGCGCTCTATGTCGCGCAGGTCAGGCGGGACGACGACGGCGCCGCCAACGCCTACCATCCCTGCGGCGGGAATTTCGCCGACGCCGTCTGCGCCGATGGCGTGTTCGGCCTCGATCACATCTGCAGCGGCGCGCAGGTGCGGGACGCCGCCAACCAGCCCGTGCCGCCGAGCGAACCTGTTCCGGGCGCCGACAGGAGATCCTCGGCGCGCTGCCTGCGGACCTATCGCGAAGCCAGGGACGCGGGCTTTCCGGTCTGCGGCGCGGGCAAGGCCTGCGTCGGGGGCTGGCCGGGCATCGTCCTCGCCGCGCGCACGCCGCAGGTCCCGGGTCTGGCCGAGCGGATTCCGGCGCTGCGGCCGGCCGGCGACCCTTTCGCCGGCTATTTCATCTCGCAGACGAAGCTCAGCCGGCCGGATCCGAAGGCGCCGGACGGACGGTCCGCCTATGTCGACTCGCGAACGGCGCCCTATATCGTCGTGCCGGGCGCGAGCGTCCTGACCGGCGCGGACTTCGGGTTCGGCTCGTCGTCGCGCGCCGATCTCGCGCTGGTGATCGAGCGCCAGCCGCAAGGGCCCGCGCGCGCGGTGTTCGCGGTGATCGCCGACACCGGTCCGCGCGGCCAGATCGGCGAGGGATCGCTCGCGCTGCTCGGGCGCCTGCAGGGTCACGCGCCGTCCGAACTCGACGCCGACCGGCCTCAGGCCGCGCCGCTGCCCAGCCGGGCGTTTCCGTCGCTGGCGACCTATATCCTGTTCGCCAATTCCGGGCGGTTCCTGCAAGGCCTCTGGCCCGAGCGCGATCTCGCCGCCGCGGACATCGCCGCGGCGGGGCAGAAGGCGCTCGAAAGCGTCGGCGGCGTCGCCGCGCTCGCGGGCTGTCCGGGCGTCCCGGCGGATCCGGGCGCCCTGATCTTCGTCAAGGACTGAAGGCGAGTCGGGAGCGAGAGCCGACCCGGGACGCGCACGGCTCGGCGCGCCGAAATCGGCCTTGACATTCCTTGATGGCTATATATTTTAGCCCTAAATGAATCGGCCGCGCGTCCTCGCCAGGAGCACTCGTCATGCGCATCGTCTGCATCGGCGGCGGAGCGGCCGGGCTCTACTTCGGGCTGCTGATGAAGAAGCAGAACCCGGCCCACGAGGTCGTCGTGGTCGAGCGCAACCGCGCCTATGACACGTTCGGCTGGGGCGTGGTCTTTTCCGACGCGACGATGCAGAGCATGCGCGAATGGGACCCCGGGACGGCGGCCGAGATCGAGCATGCGTTCAACCATTGGGACGACATCGAAGTGCTGTTCAAGGGCCGCACGATGCGCACGACCGGCCACGGCTTCGTCGGCATCGGCCGCAAGCGGCTGCTCAACATTTTGCAGGCGCGCTGCGAGGCGCTCGGCGTCGAGCTGAAATTCGAGCGCGAGGTCGAATCCGACCTCGAATTCCCCGACGCCGATCTCATCGTCGCCAGCGACGGCTTCAATTCGAAGATCCGCGCGCGCTACGCCGCGCAATTCGCGCCCGACCTCTCGAAGCGGCCCAACCGCTACATCTGGCTCGGCACCAAGAAGCGCTACGACGCCTTCACCTTCGATTTCCGCAAGACCGAGCACGGCTGGTTCCAGGCCCATATCTATCGTTTCGACGCCGACACCTCGACCTTCATCGTCGAGACGACCGAGGCGGCGTACGAGGCGCACGGGCTCGGCGCCATGGACCAGGCGCAGTCGATCGCGTTCTGCGAGGCCCTGTTCGCGCAGACGCTCGAAGGCCATGCGCTGATGACCAATGCGCGCCACCTGCGCGGCTCGGCCTGGCTCAATTTCACCCGGCTGATCTGCGGCAAATGGAGCGTCCACAATGGCCGCTGCCCGGTCGTGCTGATGGGCGACGCCGCCCATACCGCGCATTTCGCGATCGGCTCGGGCACCAAGCTCGCCATCGACGACGCGATCGAACTCGCGCGCCAGTTCCGCGACCGCGGCGATGCGCCGGAGCAGGTTCCCGCCGTGCTCGACGCCTATGAGGCGGCGCGGCGCATCGACGTCGCGCGGATCCAGAACGCCGCGCGCAATGCGATGGAATGGTTCGAGGTGGTCGGGCGTCGCTACGCCGACACGATGGAGCCCGAGCAATTCTTCTATTCCATGCTGACGCGCTCGCAGCGCATCAGCCACGAAAATCTGCGGCTTCGCGATTCCGGTTGGTTGGAGGGCTACGAGCGCTGGTTCGCCGATCGTGCGGGCGC
>JBEKZS010000262.1:0-2975 GCA_049509635.1 Roseiarcus sp. | reverse complement strand
CGGCAGTTGCCGCCTGACAAATTCCCGAGGCATTGACACTTCGCGCTCGGGGCGCGACGGCCCGCCAAGCCTATTCGGCGGGCGTTGCGGCGGCCCGCACCACACGTTTTCTGGCCGGCGGCGCAATCGACTGTCGAAAGAGAACTTCCGCTTTGAGTTCTACGTGCTGCGCCTCCCGACTCCTATCCTCTATGCGCTGGGTGAGCACTTCCCACGCCATGAAGGCGATAGCGCGTGTGGGCGTGCGAATGACCGAGAGAGTCGGCTGCACAAGACCGACCAGAACCGCCCCGTCTCGATACAGCAGATGCGGCCGAAGAAGGGAGACCAAACCATCGCCGAATGATCGCCTGGGGTCGAACTGGCGTGCCCGCAGCCTGTTTCAGGGACGACCCCTGTTGGCGCCGGCCAGACTGAGACACGCTACGGTTCGCGTGACAAAGCCGTATTCATCGGATCCGATTCACACGCTCGACCGCTTCGATGCTGGCCTCGACGCCGTCGAGCACGATCCGCCGCGTCTCCAGCGCGATGCCGGCCGCCAAGCCCGCGAACGGGGCTCCGCCCAATAGCACGGCGCCATCCTGACAGCCCCGAACGGCCCGAAGGATTTCGGCCAGCGCGGCGTCGCGATCTCTGACCATTTCGGCAATCGAGAACGGCAGGACGAGAACTTCCGCGAGTTGACTCGCCAAGTCCAGCGACGCCGCTTTCGCGAGGATAGGCTCTCGCATCGCCATTCCGAGCGTAACAATCGAAAACCGCCGGCCGCCTAGTGGACTGACGCAGTCGGATGATTCACAGATGCGGGCGGATGTGCGAGTCTGTGGGCATGGCTCAAACCGTCTGTGTCCTTCCTCCCGCCGAGGATCGTGAGCGTCTGCTGGCCGTCGTCGCGGATCGCAATCGTCCACTCAAACATGTGCAGCGGGCGCGCATTGTCCTTTGTTCGGCCGACCGCTTGCCCGTGCAGGAAGTGGCGCGGCGCGCGAGCGTCAGCCGACCCGCGGTCTGGCGCTGGCAAGCGCGATACGCCGAGCAGGGCGTCGAAGGCCTGTTGCGCGACAGGACGCGCAAGCCTGGCCGCGCTCCGCTTTCGGCCAAGGTCGTCGCCAAGGTTATGGACCTGACGTGCTCCGAACCGCCCGGCCACGCCACGCATTGGACCGGCCGCGCCATGGCCAAAGCCGTCGGCGTCAGCCTGCGCGCCGTGCAGCGCTTGTGGCAGGCGCATCGGCTGCAGCCACACCGCATTCGCACCTTCAAGCGCTCCAACGATCCCGAGTTCGCCGAGAAGGTCGAGGACATCGTCGGCCTCTACATGGACCCGCCCAAGCACACGGTGGTCGTCTCGATCGACGAGAAGAGCCAAATCCAGGCGCTCGACCGCACGCAACCGGGCTTGCCGCTCAAGCCCGGAAAATGCGGGACGATGACCCATGACTACAAGCGCAACGGCACGACCACTCTGTTCGCCGCGCTCAACATCCTCGACGGAACTGTGATCGGACGCTGCATGAGACGGCATCGCCACCAGGAGTTCATTCGCTTCCTCAACGCCGTCGAGCGCGCCGTGCCGGCCGGAAAAGTCATCCACGCCATCGTCGACAACTATGCCGCCCACAAACAGCCCAACGTCCTCAAATGGCTCGCCAATCATCCGCGCTGGACATTCCATTTCACCCCGACCTCGGCCTCGTGGCTCAACGCCGTCGAGGGCTTCTTCTCGGCCATCACACGCCGCCAAATCCGACGCGGAGCCTTCCATTCCGTCGACGATCTACAGAACGCGATCACACGCTACATCGACGCCCACAACAGCGATTGTCGGCCCTTCACATGGACCACTTCCGCCAAAGCGATCTTCGAAAAACTCGCTCAGATCCCTGTATCTTCTGTCTGAGTCAGTGCACTAGCACTACTTTGGCAGATTTATTCGAGTGATCTGCGGAGGGTTCGCCTGCAGTGCGGGCATCGATAGGGCGGTGCGCGGGCCAGGGCGACGACGACGGCTTTCCGTATGGCCGGCAGCGTCGGTTGAGGCGGGCCGGCGGAGATTCTTTTTTCCCCCGCTCGCGGCGGCGAGGCGAAGATGCTGGAGGAAGGCGTAGGCGATCATGGCCATCAGCGCGTGGCGATGAAGACCTCGCCATGAGCGGCCTTCGAAGTGGTCGAGGCCGAGTTCTTCCTTGAGCTGCTGGTGAGCCTGCTCGCAGACCCAGCGCGCCTTGATCGTCGCGGCCAATGTCTTGAGATCGGCGTCGGCAGGGAGGTTGGCCAGATAGTATTTCCGCTCGCCGGACGCGCGCCGCTCGCCGACGAGCCAAACCTCTTCGCCCGGCATGTGCTGCATGCCCTTGTCGCCGATCCGCTGCGGCGGCCCGTCGGCGACGCGCACGCGGACGGCGGCGAAGCGGGCTTTCAAGGGTCCCTTCGTTCCCTTCCGCCAGGCGAGCGTGCGCCATTTCGCTTGGGTGAGCATGTCTTCAGCGCTGGTGGAGAGGACATTGGGCACATGCCGTTTGCGCGGGCGGCCGCGTGCGACGACGGGGAAGACGAGTTCGACGTCGCGCGGGTAGACCTTCTGATGACGGGGGATGCCGACCGCCCAGGCACGCCCGCGCGCGCTCAAGGCCTGACGGAACTCGGCGCCCATGCCGTACCCTGCGTCGGCCAGGACCGTCCCGAAGCGAACGCCGGCGGCGATCAGGCGATCGAGTTCGGCGAGCGCAATCTCCGACTTGGCCCGCGCCGAGCGATATTCGGCGGGCACGCCGGCGCGTTCGAGCCGAGCTTCGTCGCCGGTCCAGGTCTCCGGCAGGAACAGTCGCAGACCCACCATCACCGGGACCTCGACGCGCGCCAGCGTCAGCGACACCAAGGTTTGACAATTCGCAGTCTTGCCCAAGGCCGACGCATATTGCGGCCCGACCCCGACCGAATGCGTCCCCTTCTTCGGCAACGCCGTGTCGTCG
>JBEKZS010000261.1:0-2996 GCA_049509635.1 Roseiarcus sp. | reverse complement strand
AAGGCCGCGGAAGCCGGCGTGAATGAACGCCCGCCCGACATTGGAGTTTGCGCCGCCTGGGTCGCGGCCAACCAGCCTCGGAAACTACTCAGATTTCTCTGTCGAGTGAGGGAATGAGGCGAGGACAAGGAGCCTTATCGCTTCGCCCTTGCGCGACTTACGTCAAAGGGACGCGGTAGCGCCACGCGCGCCACTCGAGAGCCCGAACACGTCGCACAAATTCGGTCGGAGTTCTGAACGGCAAATCGCTCGATTGCGAAATTAGGCTCGATCCCCGGCCGTCGCGCCACGAGCGATATGGCCGGATTGCGCCCAAGCACGAACCCGCTTCGCGGGATTGCCACTGCGGGCAAAGTAGCGGGTTTTCCCTAGAGTCTTGAGCGAGGCGCGGCGGCGTCTTGAGCATGGAGTTCCCTTCAACTTGAAAGGAACTCCCGATGTCCAGCCCCTCTGTCGAACGCCCCGTCAGCGCGCTGCGGCGGCGCATGCTCGAAGACATGGCGATGCGCGGCCTGCGATCGGATACGCAGCACGAGTATATTCGCTTTGTTCGCGACTTCGCGGCCTTCCTTGGACGGGCACCGGATACGGCGACCGCCGAGGATGTTCGCCGGTTTCAGGTGCGCCAGCGCGAGAGCGGGGTGCAGCCGCCCACCATCAACTGCTCCGTCTCGGCGCTGCGCTTCTTCTTCACCATGACGCTCGACCGGCCGGATCTGTCGCGACGCCTGGTCCTGGCGCGCTATCCCCGCAAACTCCCGGCGGTGCTGAGCGTCGCGGAAGTCGGACAACTGCTCGAGTCGGCGCCGGGGATAAAATACAAAGCGATACTTGGCGCCGCCTACGGCGCGGGCCTGCGCGTGTCCGAAGTCGCCAGCCTCAAGGTCGACGATATCGACAGCACGCGCATGCTGATCCGGGTCGAACAGGGCAAAGGACGCAAGGACCGCAACGCCATGCTGTCCCCGCAGCTCCTCGCCCTGCTGCGGCTCTGGTGGCAAGAAGGCAAACGACGCGGCGTCATGCTGCCGCATGGCTGGCTGTTCCCAGGACGCACGCACGGCGATCCGATCTCAACCCGGCAGATCAACCGCGCCATCCATGAGGCGGCCGAAGCGGCCGGGATCAGGAAGCGGGTGTCGCCCCATACGCTGCGCCACAGCTTCGCCACCCATCTGCTGGAACAGGATGTCGATATCCGCGTGATCCAGGTCCTGATGGGGCACAGCAAGCTCGATACGACCGCGCTCTACGCTCGCGTCGCGACCAAGACGATCCGCTCGGTGACCAGTCCTCTCGAACGTTTGGCGACGCTGATGCAGGGCGAGGAGCACAGCGACTGAACCCGCTTGCGCGCCTCGCTCGAGGTCGCCGATATCTTCCGAGCGGAGGGAGCCGGCTACCGCGCCGTTCAGGCTGGTCACCTGAGCCTTACCCAGCTCAAGGTCATGTCGGCGATCGAGAACTGCCGGACGGCGGCTCTCGGCGGCCATGTCGATGCCTGCGACGACTGCGGCTACCTCAGGGTCGCCTATAACTCTTGCCGTAACCGGCATTGTCCCAAGTGCCAGGGCGCCGCCGCGCGAGCTTGGCTCGCCGAGCGCGAGGCCGACCTGTTGCCAGTCGGCTATTTCCACGTCGTCTTCACGCTGCCGGCCGAGATCGCCGACTTCGCCTGGCAGAACAAGGCGGTCGTCTACGACCTGTTGTTCCGGGCCGCCTCCGAGACGGTGATGACGATCGCCGCCGATCCCCGGCATCTCGGCGCGCGCATCGGCGCCACCGCCGTGCTCCACACCTGGGGCTCGGCGATGACGCACCATCCCCATATCCACATGATCGTGCCGGGCGGCGGTATCGCGCTCGACGGGCGGCGGTGGATATCATCGCGTCCGGCCTTCCTGCTGCCGGTGCGGGTGCTGGGCGCGCTTTTCCGTCGCCTGTTCCTGACCCGGCTGATCGCATTGCACGAGGCCGGCAAGCTCGTCTTCTTCGGCGGCCAGGCCGATCTGGCCGACCGGAGCCGCTTCCTGCGTCATCTCGCTCCGGTCAGAAAGAAGCGGTGGGTGGTCTACGCCAAGGCGCCATTCGCCGGCCCCGAGGCCGTGCTCGCCTATCTCTCGCGCTACACCCATCGGGTCGCCATCTCCAATCAACGTCTGATCGCCCACGACGGGACCGGCGTCACCTTCCGCTACAAAGACTACCGTCGCGACGGTCCTGAGCGGCAACGCGTCATGACGCTCGCGCCGCACGAGTTCATTCGGCGCTTCCTGCTCCATGTCCTGCCACAGGGCTTCCACCGCATCCGCCACTACGGCTTGCTCGCCAGTTCCACGCACAAGGCCGATATAGCCCGAGCCCGTGAGCTGCTTGCCGGGGCGCCGGCGTCGTCCGAGCCGGAAACCGTGGAAGCGTCAGAACCACCTGATTGGCGCCCGCCTTGTCCTTGCTGCGGCGGGCGCATGCGCATCGTCGAGACCTTCGAACGCTGGATGCAGCCGCGCGCGCCGCCTGGCGCTTCCGCAGCAACCGGGACGCCGCCATGACCCGGCTCGGCAAACGCTCACCTCGCACCGAAACGCCCTATGTTCCGGCGACGGCCATTTGCGCGCCTGTCGTCACGACCGGGGCCAAAGACGTGAAGCTCGCAAGCGGCCAAATCCAAATCCAGCGGTCGCCTGGAGCAATGTCTCACTCACCGCGTCCCTGTCGGCGCCATCGCCGACCCCACGCCGCCATCATCGCGATCGGCTAAAACTCGAAGTCCCCATAGACCGGAGACGCACGCCCGCGGGTTCGTGCTTGGGCGGTTTTCGTACGCCTCACGGCATCCGAAAACCTTCACCAAAGCGGACTCTTTGGTCGGAGGCGCTCGGCCCCTTCCAGCCCGAAGGCCACACTCGCCAACTGCCGGATTCACAAGACGAGAGAACATCCTAACGTCAGCTTTTGCGATGCGTTCATGCAATTGCGGGCGTTATTCTAGAGAGTTG
>JBEKZS010000260.1:0-3027 GCA_049509635.1 Roseiarcus sp. | reverse complement strand
GCCCGCGCGGCGGGCGGCCGGAGTTCGACAATCTCCCCGGGGCGCTCATGCGAGCCGGGCGCCGCGCATCGCCGATGGTGCGGGCGGAGGGACTCGAACCCCCACGACTTTCGTCACCGGAACCTAAATCCGGCGCGTCTACCAGTTCCGCCACGCCCGCATCGAGGCGCCTCGCGTGGGAGACCCCGCCAGCATGCCGGGCGTCCTATAGCATCTCGCGACGCGGGCGCCAGAAAAAAACGCCGCCCGCAGTCGCTCGAGCCCGCGCCCCGGCGCTTTGGCTTCGGCAGGACCGGCCGCGCCGATCGTCGGGGCGCGCGGCCCGGATTTGGATCGGCGGACGAAACCGGCTATTCGCGGATCAGGACGGCGATCGCGATCGTGAACAGGCCGCCGCCGAGCAGGACCACGCGCAGGTTGTCATGGTCGTGGAGGTCGAAGGACGGCCAGTCCGGGATCAGCACGAGGCAGGCCGCCGCCACGGCCACGCAGGACAGAACGAAAATCTTGGTCAACAACGCTTGTTCATCCCTTCGATCGCGCTGTTCCGGAGAGCCGGACCCGGACCGCCGGGTTCGCCCCGGCGCAGCGGGGACGTCGGCGCGAGGCAAGGTCGGGGCCGCCCGCGGCGCCTCGAAATGGGACGGGCCGCCGGGCGCGGCGCGGCGCGTCTGCGGCCCGGCATGAGCGCCGGGCGTCGCGACATCCTGCGCGCCGGCGTCTGGGCGGCGCTGTGGGCGGGATGCGGCGCCGGCGTGCGGCGCGCCTGGCCGGCGCAGGCCGACGGCTTCCGGCGGCTCGCGGCCGGGCCGGCGACGGCGCAGGCGCTCGCTGGCCCCGTTCCGCCGGTCGCCGCGCTCGGCTATGACGGCTCGTCGCCCGGTCCGCTGCTGCGGCTCCGCAAGGGCGAGGCGCTGAAGGTCAGGCTCGTCAACGGTCTCGCCCAGCCGACGACGCTGAGCTGGCCCGGCCTGCGCATGCCCAACGCGATGGCCGGCGTCGCCGGCCTGACCCAACCTGCCGTCCCGCCCGGCGCCAGCTTCGACTATCGCTATACGCCGCCCGATTCGGGCTTCAACCTCTATCGGCCGCATGTCGGGGCGGCGACGGCGGGACAGATCGGCCGGGGGTTGTACGGGCCGGTGATCGTCGAGGAATCGGCGCCGCCGGCGTGCGACCTCGAGACGATCGTCGCGCTCGCCGACTGGCGTCTCGACCCGCAGGGCGGTCCGAGCGACGAGGAGGGAGGCGGCGGGAGCGCGCCGATGGCCGCCAACGGCGGCCCGGTCCCGCTCGCGCTCGGCGTCGCGCCGGGCGCGCGGGTGCGGCTGCGCCTGGCCAACGCCGCCGTGGCGCGCATCATGCTCATCCGCGTGGAGGGAGCGAGGCCGCTGATCGTCGCCCTCGACGGCCAGCCCGCCGAAGCCTTCGAGCCGCTGCGCAACGCCTTCCCGATGGGGCCGGGCGCCCGGTTCGACATGATGTTCGACATGCCGCGCGACGGGGCGGCCGTGCGCTTTCTGCTTTCCGGCGGCGCCGGCGATCAGCCCCTGCTCGTCTTCGCCGCGGCCGGCGACGCGCTCGCTCCGCGCCCGCCGCTCGCCGGCCTCCCCGACAATCCGCTGCTGCCGGCGGAGATCGACCTTCAGCGCGCGCGGCGCATCGACCTGACGATCGCCGGCGGCGGCGCGGCGCCCTTTTCGATCAATGGCGCGACGCTGCGCGATTGGCCGGTCAGCCCGCTGTTCTCGGCGGCGCGCGGCGCGCCGGTGACGCTCGGGCTCATCAACCGCACCGCGCTGACCCAGGCGATCCGAATTCACGGCCATGTCGTGCGGCTGCTCCACCCGCTGGACGACGGCTGGGAGCCCTATTGGCGCGACGGCGTGCTGATCGCGCCGGGCAAGACCAGCCATGTCGCCTTCGTCGCGGACAATCCGGGTGTTTGGCCGATCGAGTCGGCGATCCCCGCCCACGCCGCGGCGGGGGTGATGACGACGTTCGCCGTGGGCTGACGGGATCGGCGCGCGCGGTCCGACCGGATTTTGCGCTCGGCGGCGCGGTTGCTATAAGCGCGCCCTGCTCGAAGCCGGCGCAGTCTCGAACCGCGCCCCGAGGGAGGCTTTCGCTTGACCCTATGCGATTTCGCCGCGCTGGAGCGCACGCCGCTGCAACGCGATCCCTTCGACTACGTGGTCGTGCCCGACTTCGTGAGGCCCGAACAATTCGCGGCGGTGCTCGCGGACTATCCCGCCGTGCCGGGCCCCGGTTCGCATCCGCCGGCGGAACTCGACATCCACGGCCGTTTCGCCGCCCTGATCGACGAGCTGCTCGGACCGGCGTTTCGCGCCGCCGTCGAGCGCAAGTTCGCGATCGACCTGACCGACCGCCCGACGATGTACACGGTGCGCGGCTATGTGCGCGAGAAGGACGGCTCGATCCATACGGACTCGACCACCAAGATCATCACCGTCCTGCTCTACATGAACGAGCGCTGGCAGGAGGATGCCGGTCGCTTGCGGCTGCTGCGCGGCCCCGACGACCTCGAAGACTACGTCGCCGAGGTGCCGCCCTTCGGGGGGACTCTGCTGGTCTTCCGTCGCGCCGACAATTCCTGGCACGGCCACAAGCCGATTTCGGGCCAGCGGCGCGCGATCCAGCTCAACTGGGTGACGACCCGGGAAGTGGTCGAAGGCGAGCAGCGCCGCCATCAGTTTTCCGCCAGGTTCAAGAAACTGACGCGGATGTTCATTCCCGGTTCACCGGCCGCAGGGCATTGACCGATACCGCATGGAGATTCGCGGGCTCGGCCGCGCGGCGGCGGGCGATGCGACTGTTGGAGGACGAGTTCATGAACAAGACGACAATAGGATTCGCCGTCTCGGCGTTCCTCCTGGCGGGCGCTTTCGGGCTTGCCGGGACCGGCGCGGCCGACGCCCAGAGCGCGACCAAGGTATGCGCGGACCAGTGGAAGGCGGCCAAGGCGGCCGGCGCCACCGAAGGCAAGACCCGCAAGGATTTCGTCGC
>JBEKZS010000026.1:0-36055 GCA_049509635.1 Roseiarcus sp. | reverse complement strand
AAGACCCGCAAGGATTTCGTCGCGGCGTGCATGGAGAGCCAGAAGGCGGCGGCGCCGGCCGCCGCTCCGGCCGCCGCTCCCGCCGCGGCGCCTGCGCCCGCCGCGACGCCTGCGCCCGCCGCCGCCGCGGCGCCTGCGGCGACTCCCGCCCCGATGAAGAAGCCCAAGGCCGCCGCCATGGCCGCCGGCCCGGGCCAGTTCGCGTCCGAGGCCGAGGCCAAGGCCAAGTGCCCCGCCGACACGGTCGTCTGGGTCAATACGAAGACGAAGAAGTACCATTACTCGACCGCCGCGAAATACGGCAAGACCAAGCAGGGCGCCTATATGTGCGAGGCGGATGCGACCGCCGCCGGCGCCGCGGCCGCCAAGAACGAGAAGAAACCCTGACGGCGGACGGCGGCCGATCGTTCGGCCGCCGTGTTCCCGACCGGAGGCGAGCATGCCAGCCAATTGCTGCCATCCCGTCGGCGCCCACAAGCGACTGCGCCTGCCCGACACCTATGTGTCGAGCCTGATGCTCGATCGCGCCCTCGACGCGATCGCGCGCCGGGTCGGCGCGATCGACCGCGCGCATGACATACCCTATCTCGCCGGCTACAGCCTCGACGGCAAGCGCGTCTACATCGACCGCCACTTGCCGCGCAGCTTCGTCTTCAAGGGCAGGACGATCGAAGTCGACCGCTACCTCCTGCTCCACGAGGAGGTCGAGAAGACGCTGATCGACCAGCTCCATCTGCATTACCAGCACGCGCACCAGATCGCGACGCGGGCGGAAGAGGCGGCGGTGCGCGCGGACCGCGTGTCCTGGCGCGCCTATGACCAGTTCATGCAGCAATACGTCAAGCAGGCGGGCGACGAACGCCTCACCAATGTGCCCGCCGATCTCGACCTCAAGCCGTATCGCGACGAGCACGATCACGATCTCATACGGCGCATGAGGGCGGCGACCGAAGACGCCGATCATCCGCTCTCGAAGGACGCGGCGCTCGGACGCCGGCTCGCCAAGGCGCTCGCCGCTCACACGCCGGCGGCGGGCCAGCCGGCGTGAGCCGCGCGCGCACAGTCCGCCGGACCCGGTCGAAATGAACGATTTCAACGCGCTCCAGCGTTTCGTCGATGCGCAGGAAGGCGTGTTCGCGCAGGCGCTGGAAGAACTGCGCGCGGGCCGCAAGCGCTCGCACTGGATGTGGTTCGTGTTCCCGCAGATCGCGGGGCTCGGCCGCAGCGAGACCGCGCGCCGCTTTGCGATCGCCTCGCTCGCCGAGGCGAAGGCCTATCTGCGCCATCCGATCCTGGGGCCGCGGCTGCTCGAATGCGTCCGCCTCGTCGGGCTCGTCGACGGCCGGTCGGCGCACGAGATTTTCGGCGCGCCGGACGACATGAAGTTCCGCTCCTCGCTGACCCTGTTCGCGCAAGCGGCGGCCGACGACGCGCCATTCAGGCGGGCGCTCGACAAGTATTTCGGCGGCCGACCCGATCCGGCGACGCTCGAAAGGCTGCGCGGGTGAGCCGCCTGGCGCCCGGCGAGCGCCTGCGGACGAGCCGACCCCGGTCCTCCGACCCAGGAGCGTGCCCGTGATCGTCGAGAAGAAGGTGTTCGAGATCCCGGAATTCCTGACGGTCTCCGGCGAGACGATCCGGGGCGTCCGGCTCGGCTGGGAGAGCTGGGGGACGCTGAACGCCGAGCGCTCCAACGCGATCCTGATCTGCCACTACTTTTCCGGCACGAGCCATGCGGCGGGCCGCTATCGGGCGAGCGATCCCCTGCCCGGCTATTGGGACTCGATCATCGGTCCCGGCAAGGCGGTCGACACCGACCGCTATTTCGTCTTCTCGAGCGACACGCTCGTCAACGTCAACGCCCGCGATCCCGACGTGGTCACCACCGGGCCGGCATCGATCGACCCGGCCACCGGCGCGCCCTACGGCCTGCGCTTCCCGCTGGTGACGATCGGCGACTTCGTGCGCGCGCAGAAGGCGCTCGTCGACCATCTGGGCATCGGCAGGCTGCACGCGGTGATGGGCCCGTCGATGGGCGGGCTGCAGACCTACGAGTGGGCGGCGACCTATCCGGACATGATGACCCGCATCGTTCCGGTCATCGCCGCGGCGGCGCCCGGGGCCTGGCTGATCGCGTGGCTCAACGTCTGGGTCAGCCCAATCCTGCGCGATCCCGCCTGGAACGGCGGCGACTATTACCCCGGCCCGGGCCCGCTCGCGGGCCTCGCCGAGGCGATCAAGATCATCGCGCTGCAGGCCAACCATTTCGAATGGACGGACGCGGCCTATGGCGCGGGCTTCGCGCGGTCCGACCAGGACCCGGGCGCCGCGCTGGGCAACAGGTTCGCCGTCGAGTCCGCGTTCGAGGCGGTCGGCGCGATGCGCGCGGCGCTTTGCGACGCCAATCATCTTCTCTACCTCGCCAAGGCGAACCAGGTTTTCGCGCCCGGCGCCGGCGTGGGCGCGCGGACGCCCGCCGAAGGCCTGGCGCGCATCGCCGCCCCGGCGCTGATCCTCTACGCGCCGACCGACCAGGTGTTCCCCGCGCCCTGGATTCTGGCGACCGCCAAGGCGCTCGCCGACCGGGGCGTCGCGGTCGAGACCGGCGAAATTCCCGGCCCCAACGGCCATCTCAACGGCCTCGCCGGGATCGCCGCCCAGGGCGAGCGCATCGCCGCTTTCCTCGCGCGGCCCGCCGACGCCGGCGGCTGAGCCGCGCCGCCTGCGGACGAGCCGAGCCGTGCGCCCGCAGGCGCCGATCCGCGTCCGCCGGCTGGCCCGACGCGGCGGGATCAGAGCGCGGCGACCGGCTGCGCTTCGGGCGGGGCGGCCGGGCGCGGCGCGCGCGCGCCGCGGCGCGCAAAGACCGGATCGACCACCGGCGCGCCGAGCAGGAAGACGATATCGGTCGCATCGACCGGGCGGCTGAACAGGAAGCCCTGCGCCTCGGTGCAGCCGTGCGCGGCGAGCAGTTCGAGCTGCTCCTCGGTCTCGACCCCCTCCGCGGTGATCGAAATGCCGAGGTCGGCCGCCAGCGCGGCGATCGCCTTGACCACCGCGGCGCTGTTGTCGTGCTTGCCGAGCCCGTGCACGAAGGATTTGTCGATCTTCAGCTTGTCGAACTTGAAGCTGCACAGATAGGAGAGCGACGAATAACCCGTGCCGAAATCGTCCAGCGAGACCCGCACGCCGAGCGCCTGCAGGGTCTTCAGCGTCTCCTGGATCTCGGCCCAGTTCTCGACGAAGACGGATTCGGTGATCTCGATCTCAAGCCGTTCCGGGCTCAGTCCGCTCGCCGCCAGCGCGCGCTCGACCGCCTTGCCGACGCCGCCGCTGCGCAGCTGGACCGGCGAGACGTTGACCGCGACGCGCGTCTCGCGCGGCCAGAGCGCGGCCGCCTTGCAGGATTCGACGAGGACCCATTCGCCAAGCCCGGCGATGAGGCCGGTCTCCTCGGCGAGCGGGATGAAGTCGGCGGGCGATACGTTGCCGTATCGCGGACTGTGCCAACGCACGAGCGCCTCGCAGGTGCTGATCGCGCCGGTGCGCATGTCGACGAGCGGCTGGAAGTGCAGCGACAGCTCGTTGGAACCGAGCGCGCCGCGCAGGTTCACCTCCAGCTGCCGGCGCGCCTGCATTGCTTCGTCGAGTTCAGCCGCAAAGAAGCAGAGAACCCCGCGACCGTCGGACTTCGCGCGATACAGCGCGAGGTCCGAGTTGCGCAACAGCGCGTCGAACGCATCCCCGTCCGCGGGCGCCAGCGCGATCCCGATGCTGACGCCGATCAGGATCCGGTAGTCCTGGATCTCGAAGGGCCGGCATATCTCGGCGATCAGCAGCTCCCCGAGCGCGCGCGCGTCGGCCGGTTCAGGGTCGTCGCGGAAGATGACGAATTCGTCGCCGCCGAATCGCGTCGCCACGTCGTTGGGGCCGAGGCAGTCGGTCAATCGCGTCGCCACCGCGCACAGCACGGCGTCGCCGATCGCGTGGCCGAGCGTATCGTTGACGCGCTTGAAGCGATCCAGATCGAGGCTGAACAGCGTGAAGCCGGCGCCGCCGCGCTTGAGTCGGGCGACCGCGAGCTCGACGTGGCGCTGGAACAGGGCGCGATTGGGCAGACCGGTGAGCACGTCGAAATTGGCCAGGCGCTCGGTGGCGGTGATGTCGGAGCCGACGCCGCGGAAACCTTGGAATCCGCCCGCCATGTCGAAGATCGGCTTGCCCGTGATCGACCACTGGCGGCGCTCGCCGTCGATCGTCAGCTCGACGTTGTGATCGCGAAACGGCTCGCGCGAGCCGAGCTGCGCGCCGAGCCCGGAGAGCCGGCTGGGCTCGGCCGGCGACTGTTTTTCCATCAGCCCGGCGAAATCCACGCCCTCGAGCTCGTCCGGCGTCCTTCGGACGATTTGGGCAAGACGCGGCGAGACCCGGTTGAGCCTTCCCTCGACGTCGGTTTCCCAGAGGAAGTCGCTCGCATGGTCCTCGAAATCCTTCAGGAGCAGGCTGATGATCTGGCCCTGTCCTCTCAGCTTGACGTTGGCGACGTGGCTCTCGACGAACAGTTCGGAGCGCTCGTAGACCGATCGCCCGATCACGAAGATCAGCGAAACCGCCATGGCGACGAGGGTGAGGCAGACCGTATCGCCGTCGGCCCCCAGATTGATGAGGTTCAGCATCGCCGGAATCATGACGATCGCCGTGAACGCGAACGACGCCTGCCAGACGGTCGCCATCGCCAGGGCGCCGCCGCTGACCAGGCCGGTCGTCAGGCTGGCGACCACCATGCGCTGGACCGGATCGGGATTGTCGAACAGGGCCGCGAGCGGGACCGTCCACAGCACGCCGATCATCAGGCTGTTGATCGTCAGCACCCGCACGCCGTGAATCGAGGCCCCCAACCTCGCAGGCGCCTTCCTCATCAGGAGCCAGCGCCGGAACCAGATCGAAAACACCGCCGAAAGCGAAATCGCCCAGGCGCCCAGCAGGATCTGCGGACCGCCGCGCCAGGAGACGAACAGGATCGTCGCCAGGCTGGTGACCTGGCCGGCGAGCAGGGTCGGGGTCAGCCGGAACACCGCGTTGAGCTGGGCGGCCCGCAGCGCGCGCGCGTCGTCGTTCGACAGCTCCGCAACTCGCGGATCGCGCGGACGAATGGTCAGGCGCCACGGGTCTGATCTGGCCAGTAAGGCGAACGATCTCATCGGCCGATCATGCTGCGTTGCGCGGAATTGCTTCGATTTAAGCGACACTTGATTTAAATAACGGTGAACCGGCGCTGTGGAATCGGGCCGCATTTCTCGGCGCCCGAGTAAGCATGATTCATCGATCTTTCCCGATTGCGGCGCCGCTGGCTCGGGCGCCGACCGGCGGCGGCGCGGGAGCAGTCCGTCCTCTCGAGACGATGCGCCGGCGGCGCGGCCTTGGGACGGGACCGAAACGGGCGCGCACGAGGCCTCGGGGGAGTTCGCGGCGATCCCGGCGATCGAGCCTCGAAGCGCTTCGGGGCGAGGATCGAAGGCGATAGGGTGCGAGCGACGGCGCGCAGCGATGCGCCATCCTCGCCGGGGCTGCGGCCGGGTTTCTGCGTCGAGGGCGACGGCGCGGCTTCAGCGGCCGACCGCCGCCGGCGCTACTTGTCGATGAGGTCGAGCCTGACCTGGGCGACGCCGGCGCCGCGAAAGCCGAGCGCGTCGGCCGCGCCGGTCGAGACGTCGATGATCCGGTCGGCGACGAACGGGCCGCGTTCGACCACCACGACCGTCACCTCGCGTCCGTTGCCGAGGTTGGTGACGCGCAGCCTCGTGCCGAACGGGAGACTGCGGTGGGCGGCGAAGAGGCCGGGAAACTTGGGGTTCCGGTAGTAGGACGCACGGCCGATCCAGCTCGCCTGCGCCTGCGAAATTGCGACAAAAACGCCCACGAGGCCGAAAATCGCTTTGAGCAACGGCAAGACTCCTGTTTAGTTTCCGGCGCGCTCCCATATCCATTGTTGGCGGATTGATGCGTCGAAATGGGGGCCGCCGTGATTTGGGCGCGATTGCGCCGCTGAATGGCGCCGACGATTCGCCGGGGGGCGCCTGGTCAGGAGAGCCAAGCCCTTGAAAATCCTCGTCATCGGCGCCGCCGGCATGATCGGGCGCAAACTGGTCGCGCGGCTCGCCGGCGACGGGACGCTCGGCGGCGAGAAAATCGGGCACGCCGATCTCGTCGACATCGTCGCGCCGGTGGCGCCGCCCGACGCGCCCTTCGGCACGGCCTGCGCGGCGGTCGACATCGGCGCCGCCTATATCGCGCCCAAGCTGATCGCCGGCGAGCCCGACGCGATCTTTCTGCTCGCCTCGATCGTCTCGGGCGAGGCGGAGAGCGATTTCGAAAAGGGCTACGCCGTCAATCTCGACGGCACCCGCGGGATTTTCGAGGCGATCCGCCAGCGGCATCTGTTCACCGGCGGCCGCTATCGCCCGCGCGTCCTGTTCACCTCGTCGATCGCCGTGTTCGGCGCCCCGTTCCCGGCGGTGATCGACGACGAGTTCCTCCAGACGCCGCTGACCAGCTACGGGACGCAGAAGGCGATCTGCGAATTGCTGCTGTCGGACTATTCGCGGCGCGGCTTCTTCGACGGCGTCGGCCTGCGCCTGCCGACGATCTGCGTGCGTCCCGGCAAGCCCAATCTGGCCGCCTCCGGCTTCTTTTCCAACATCATCCGCGAGCCGCTGGCGGGCCGGCCGGCGGTGCTGCCGGTCTCCGAGGACGTGCGCCACTGGCACGCCTCGCCGCGTTCGGCGGTCGGCTTCCTGGTCCATGCCGCGACGATGGCGACCGCCGCGCTGGGGGCGCGGCGCAATCTGACCATGCCGGGCGTCAGCGTCACCGTCGGCGAACAGATCGAGGCGCTGCGGCGCGTCGCCGGCGAAGCGCCCGTGCGCCTGATCCGGCGCGAGCCCGACCCGGGCATCGCGCGGATCGTGGCGGGCTGGCCGAGCAATTTCAAGGCCGATCGGGCGCTGGGGCTCGGGTTCACGGTCGAGGAGAGTTTCGAGGCCATCGTCAGGAACCACATCGAAGAAGAACATGGCGGCCGGGCTGGATGACGAGACGATGCTAGACGTCGAAACGGCGCCGGCGGAATCGCCGATCGAGCCGCTGCGCCGCGACGCGCCGCCGCCAGCCGAAGCGCCCGCCGCGCCGCGGGCCGATCCGGCGCGTCCGGTCGGGCTCGCCTCCCGCGTCCTGTTGCTGACGATCGGCTTCGCGCTGCTCGCCCAGATCCTGATCTTCGTGCCGCGCTTGGCCACCGTGCGCGAGAACTGGCTCCGCGACCGGCTGGCGGCCGCCAATACGGCGGCGCTCGTCTTCGCCGCCGCGCCCGACGACATGCTGCCCACCGAACTCGCGCGCCAGATCCTCGACAGCGTCGGCGCCAAGACGATCGCGATCAAGACGCGCGACACCCACCGCCTGCTCGCGGTCGCCGAAATGCCGCCCGTCGTCAACGATTCCTTCGATCTGCGCGATCCCACGATGGCGGAGGGGGTCAGCGGCGCGTTCCGGGCGCTGTTTGCGCCCAAAGGCGCGATTTTGCGAGTCATCGGCCCGGCGCCGATGCAGGACGCCTTCCTGGAAATCACCCTCGACGAAACGCCGCTGACCGCCGCCATGTGGCGCTTCATCCGCAATTTCCTCACCGTCGTGATGACGATTTCAGCCGTCGTCGTCCTGGTCATCTGGGCCGCGCTGTGGCTGATGGTGCTGCGGCCGGTGCGCCGCCTGACCTCCAACATCGTCGCGTTCGGCGAGCGGCCGCAGGACGCCGCGCGGATCATCGCGCCCGGCGGCAGCCGCGACGAGATCGGCCGCGCCGAACAGGCGCTGGCCACGATGCAGACCGCGCTCTCCCAGGAACTGGGCCAGAAGAAGCGGCTCGCCGAGCTCGGCCTCGCGGTCGCCAAGATCAATCACGATCTGCGCAACATGCTGACCGCGGCCCAATTGATCTCGGACCGGCTGGCGACCATCCCGGATCCGCTGGCCCAGCGGCTGGCGCCGCGGCTCGTCGCCACGCTCGATCGCGCGATCGCTTTCTGCCAGGAGACGCTGAGCTATGGCGCGGCGATCGAGAAGCCGCCGCTGCGCCGCCGGCTCGGCCTGCGCGACGTCATCCAGCAGGCGATCGAATCGGCGGGCGAGCGGGACGCAGATCGGGTCAGCTACGAAATCGACGTCCCCGAAACGGTCGAACTGTTCGCCGACCCCGAACAGGTCCTGCGGGTGTTCGAGAACGTCACCCGCAACGCCGTGCAGGCCCTCGCCCAGTACGGCCCGGCCGCCGGGCGCCCGCCCGCGATCCGCTTCGGCGCGATGCGCGCCGAGGGCGCGGCGATCATCGAAGTGGTCGACACCGGTCCCGGGCTGCCCGAACATCTGGCGCAGCGCATTTTCGAACCGTTCCATCTGTCGACGCGCGAGGGCGGCGCGGGGCTGGGCCTCGCCATCGCCGCGGATCTGACCGACCGCAACGGCGGCTCGATCGCGCTGGCGCCGCGGCTGCCCGACGATTTCTATTGCGGCGCCCGATTCCAGATCACCCTGCCCGCGCCGACCGAACGGCCGGCCAGGCTCGAAATCGCCGCCCGCCGCGCCTGAGGAAAAGCCCGGCTTTGCGCTTGCCACTGCGCCGCGGAGCGTCTAGACGAAGCCCCTCGCTCCACGTCCTGCGACGTGGTCGATTGCGCCCGTAGCTCAGCTGGATAGAGCACCAGACTACGAATCTGGGGGTCGGGAGTTCGAATCTCTCCGGGCGCGCCATTTCAGTACAGAACTGCGAACTTCGAACGGCCCCGGTTTCGTAGCTGAAGCGGCGACCAGGGTTCGTAGCAGTTCCGACTTCGACCCCATGATCCGGACCTCCTTGTCGGCGACCTCGACGCGCTGGGCCAGGGCGCGTAGATGGTCGCGGCGGTAGCCGCCGTTTTCGCACCGCAGGCGTTGACGGGCTGCGCGGGCGAAGGTCTGGACCATATCGGGGCTGAGGGCCTGCTGGCCGGCATGGTCGAGCGCGGTCTGGGCGCGTTCGGCGTCAGCCTTGGCCTGGTCGCGGATCGCCTTGAGGCCGGCGATGCGCTCTTTCAAGGCGTTGTCGTTCAGATCGGCCACGCCGGATTCGATGGCGTCGTATAGACGATTGAGGCGCTGGTCGGTCTCGGTGGCGCGCTTGTTGAGTTCGGCCAGGTGCTCGCGGCGGCGCTCTGTCCGTTCTTGGCGGCGGTCGAGGACGCTGGCGAGGATGGTTTCCAGTCGCTCGGGCTGAAGCAAGCGCTCTTCCAGGTGGCTCGCGACGAGCTGGTCGAGCCGGTCCATGGGGATCGAGCGGCCTTCGCAGCCGGTCTTGCCCTGCCGGGCCTGGGTCGAACAGGTGTAGTAGCGATAGAGAGCGCCCGCGCCGCCCTTGCCAGTTCGCATCGTCATCGCGCCCCCGCATTTGGCGCAAAAGCAGATGCGGGTAAGGAGGGTGGGGCCGCTGGTGATGCGGGCCGGCGTCACCATGGGATTGCGGGACTTTAGGCGGACCTGCACCGCGTCAAATGTGGCGCGATCAATCAGCGGCGGAACGGCCATGGTCACGACCTCGCCCTCGGGCTTCCTCACCTTGTCCTTGTGCGAGCGGGTGTTGAACCTGTGCTGGCCGATGTAGGTCGTACGGGTGAGGATGGTGTGGATTTGCGCCAGGCCCCAGCGGCCACCTTCGCGGGTAAAGATGCGCCGTTCGTTGAGGTAGCAGGTGATGGCCTTGACGCCCATCGGGCCGGCCGTACCGCTCCCCTCAAGGAACAGGCGATAGATCAACCACACCGTGTCGGCGTGCAGCGGATCGATCTCAAGCTTCTTCTTGGTCTTCGATCCCCGCTGCTCGGCGGCGACGATGCGATAGCCGATCGGCGGCAACGCGCCGTTCCAAAAACCCTGACGGGCGTTCTCGTTCATGGCCCGCAGGACGTGCTTGGCGTTCTCCTTGGACTGGTATTCGTCGAACAGCGCCATGATCTGGCGCATCATGGCGTGCATCGGATCGTCGCCCATCTCCTGGGTAATGGAGACAAGCTTTACGCCGTTCTTGGCGAGCTTCCTGACGTAGAACTCCAGCTCGAAATGGTCGCGGAAGAACCGGCTGAAGGAATGGACCACGACGACGTCGAACGGCGCGGGCTTGGACGTGCCCGCCTCAATCATCCGCTGGAACTCCGGCCGGCGGTCGTTGGTGGCGGAGGCGCCCGCTTCGATGAAGGTCTCGACCAACCCGTAGCCGCGCGACAAGCAATAGGCCTCGCCCTGGCGCCTTTGGTCAGGGATCGACACGTCATGCTCGGCCTGGCGCGCTGTGGAAACGCGCAGGTACAGGGCGGCGCGGAGGGGGATCGTAGAAGCGGAAGCCGTCATGCCGCCCTCAACGCCTTTTGGACCGCCTTGGGGTTACGGTCGATGACCAGGAGATAGGCGCGGGTCGGCCCCTCGGGCACGCGGCGGCCCTGCTCCCAATGGCGGAGCGTGTTGATGCTAAACCCAAAGCGGCCGGCGAACTCCTCCTGGGTCATGTCCAGCTTGGCCCGGATCGCCTTCACGTCGATATCCTCGGGGATATGGACGCCGTAGCGGCTGACGTCCGCCGTTCCTTCGGCATAGGCCAGTGCTTCCTCAAGCCCGCGCCGGATGCCGTCTGCGACCTTACCCGTCATGTCTTCCTCCTCGCATAATGCTCGACCAGCAGGCCGGTCAGGCGGCGAAAATCGTTGCGGTCGGCCTGACTGATATCGGCCCGCTCATTCTTGGCGTAGGCGGTCAGGGCGAAGATCGGCATGGCGTCGCTGTGATAGTAATAGACCACCCGCGCGCCGCCCCGTTTGCCCCGCCCCTCCAAGGCCCAGCGGAGCTTACGCACTCCGCCGGTCCCTGGGATCAGATCGCCGGCCAAAGGGTTGCGAGCGATATAATCGACCAAGGCGCCGCGCTCCTCCTCGTCCATGATCCGCTGCGTCGCGGCCAGGAACTCGGGCGTCTCAACGACGCTAACGGGGACTGGACGGGACATGGCGAACACTACTCCAATGGACGATAATCGGCAAGCCTCAAGGCGAGCCCGTACGTGCGGTCGAGCGCTTAAATTGGGCCGAACAGCTCATCGAGGATGTCGCCGAACCAAGCCTCGAACACGTCCACCTCGGCCGCCGTCACCGGGACGTGCTCGGGCCAATCGTCGGTGACCGTCCAGGTGGTCAGGTCATGCTTGGGCGGACGGCCCGCAAAGGGCCAAGGCTCGCCAAGCAACTGGCGAAGCTGTTCGGACGCCGAAGGCTGAGGCTTGCGGGATGCACGCGACATACGGCCAGAGTCGCAGCCGTCATTTTCGGGCGCAATCGACCGCTTTTACGCCAGAGCCCGCCGCGTAGGTTCGCCGTGTGGACAACCAAGACGCCGCCCAGGCATGGCTCGCATTCACCGGCTACGCCAACGAGGCCGTGCAGCACAAGCGGGAGCTTTTTACGAACGACAAGTTCTACGACCACGCATTCAAGTCGCGCCCGCTCCTTCACGGTTCCGCCCACGACTACAGCTTCGCCGACGGACGGAGGGAGGGGGCGATTAGCTTGCAAGCCCCCCTAGCGGAGGCGCTAATACTCGCTCACCTTTGCACGCGCCTTGCGAACTCACTTACGCCAGCAATGAGGCATCACCGCGACGCTTCCATAGCACGGCTTCGCCTGATCGGCCGAAAAAAGGAGGAGCAGGACAGCGCCCTCAATGAAGACGCCGAATGGCTGGCGGGCCTAATTAGAATTTCCGCAAGCATGCTGTTGTCGCAATTCGATTGTTTCGAGCGTTTACTATGCGCGGGAGCCGCCAAAGTGCGAAGACCATCATTATAATTATAAAGACAGTCTGACCGACCAACTCATTTTCGAAAGCGGCACGTATCGAGCCGTCAGCGTCTTCCGCCGCATGCCACCCGGCCCACAGGCCGCCGAAAAGGAAAAAAATAGTAAATGCAACAAACGAGAAGATTAAAAAGGAAACGATCCGCACCCAGAAACTTTTGAATTTTAGGCCGATCCAAGCCGACACCGAAAAGGGAATGACTATCGAAACAGCTGACCCTAGCCAAACCCCATTCCCCCACATCTACCTGTTCCTTTTGCCGCCCGAGTTCGCAGACCCCTCTATATGGGATTCAGAATGGATGTGAAACAGCAAGAATCCCCTTATGGCGAACGCTCTGTTACCTGTTCTCATAACTCTTGCAGCCCGTGCGAATCTCAGGACTCCTCTCATTTTTGGAAGGGCCCGATTTGGGCATTTTTTGCGCGTTCCGCCCAACCATAAGAGATGGATCGGCCGATCGTCGCGGCAATCTCCAACCGGAGGCGATCGTAGAACGAAGCCTCGCCGAAGCGCTCCCGCACATCGGGAATTTGCCGCACAATCCCACGCCTTGGGTTGCAAAGCGCCCGTGACGATAAATCAGGGGATGGTCAAGGCCATGCCATTAACTTAAGCAGTTAATTTTGCGGGATTATCGAGCAGGATGGTCCACTGCGCTAAGTTCTCATCTTCATCCGCTCTGGCGCGCCACTGTACGATTTGTCCGATGTCGTTGCCGGCAGGCGCGCGAACACCGAATCAAGCCGCCGGCAGTCGCACGCGGAACCTGCTGCCGGTCGCCTCGGCGTAGCGCAAAAGCGTCTTCGTGCTCGGGAGTGTTTGACCGCTTTCAAGTCGGGCGATCGTGGACTGGCTGGTCCCCATCCGCGCAGCGAGTTGGGCTTGCGAGAGGCCCGCCCTCCGGCGGGCCCTGAGCAGCTCGCCGGCAATCTCGAACTCCGGAGCGAGCGCTTCATACTCGGCCTTCACCTTGGGATTGGCCAGCAGCCGCGCCTTCAGCTTTTCGAACGGGATGCTCATATGACCTCCTTTGCCCGCCGCAGCGCGATCTCGATTTCGATGGAATTTCCCCGAGCCGAGGTTTTTCGTCGAAAAGAGCCTTTTGCGCTCCTCATCTGTAGGAGTGCCCCTGCTCAGCGCCCACACGAGGGCGTCAGATATGTCCCGCTGGCCTGCTTTCTGTAGCCACTCCGCCCCCCGGACCAAGTCCGGCGGAGTTCCCTCGCCCCTCAAAAACATGCAACCTAGATTATATTGAGCGTCACCGTCTCCGGCTTCAGCGGCGATCGACCATTCTTTCAGCGCGGCCCCGAAATTGCCGTTCACGTAAGCCGACGTCCCTTCATCAAACCCAGCGAACGCGCAAGTAGGCGGAAAGCAAGCAGCAATACTCATACAAGCTGCTCCTGTTTGGAGCTGGGTCCGTCGCATGGAGATTCCAGCGCAGGAAAAATTTCGTTCCAACCATTCTGCCTCTGGTTTGTCTTGCCGACGGATGAAGGATTCGCCAGCTCGAACATAGAGATCACGCGGAAATCAACAATTTCGCGCACGGCCTTCGGTCTCGAAAAATCAGCCACTTGGGCTGTCCAGAAATCGGGGGCGAATTTCCGTTCCCGCCCCGGGGAGTCTCGTGCGCATCCTAAGCCGCTGATTTCTTAAAATTAACGAGCAGGAGCCTCCACCGCGCGGAGTTCTCATCTTCATCCGCTCCGGGCGCGCCATTCTCGAACAAAAGAGAGAACTGCGGGCGTGGAATGTTCCGGAGGCTCCCCAAGGATCGAGCGCGCTTGTTTGACAAAGCGCTCGCCATCATCAAGCGCGTATCCATCCGCCCCGTCATGCGAAAGTCATGTCATCCAATATGATCTTCCCAGAAGCCCTTTCAGGGCGGAGCAGCGACAGAGCCGCGAAAGCGCGATTGCAACGGCGTGACGGCTCCGCGACGACGGCGGCGTCCGCGTCAGCCTCCGGCCCCTTCGCCGTCGAAATCGTCGCGCCAGTAGAGGATGTCATAGGGAACGGGGCCGCTCTCCGCGATCTTCAGCACGACCTGCGCGCGGATGCGCCGGTTGCCGATCCTCACGACGATCTCGGCGCGCACGTAATCGTTGGGGTCGGCGCCGACGAAATCCTTGACCGGCCCAGCCATGCGGGCGAGCGCCGCGGAATCGGGCGGCGGTCCGCTCCGCGCGGCCATGAAGCCGTTGGCGATTTCCGGCGTCACGCCCGGCAGGGCGGCGAGCACGAGCGGATCGGCGACGAGAGGGTCGATCCTGTCGCCGCCGAAAATGGTGACGAAACCCAGCGCGCGCTCCGCGAGGGCCGGCGACATCCCGGGCAGCAATGCGATCTCGAGCGGGTTGTCGAACGGCGCCCCGGCCGGCCCATAGGCGAGCCCCGCCTCGGCGTAGATCGCCGCCTCCTGGCGACGCTCGCTGTCTTTCAGCTTTCCGCGCCAGGCGACGACGCGGTCGGCGAGAAACCCGGCGGCGGATTTCGACGCGCCGAGCTGCGAGAGCAGACCGGCGATGAGTTCGCGCGGCGCCGCGTTGAGATCGACCCGAGCGCTTTCCGAGCGATAGAGGACGTCGATCCGGCCGGCGCCGACTTCGGTCGAAAAGGCGCCGGCGTCGGGGCGCGCGGGCTTGGGCCAGGCGAGTTGCCGAAACGCGCAGAGTTCGACGCCCGCGCGGATGGCGGCCTCCGCCCCCAACCGCTCTTCGGCCAGCGCCGCGCTCGGCGCCGTCTGCACCGCATAGACCGCATAGGCCGAGGCCAGCGCGGCGAGCGCGGCGATCATCCAGAGCACCGCGACGAGAATGAAACCGTCTTCGCCGCGCCGGTTCATGGCTATCTTCTCGCCGCCGGGGGATTGGCCGCATCGGCGGCTTGCGATTGTGCGGCGATCTCGGGCTCGGCGGTCACTTTCAGCGCAAACGCCGTCGAGGCCACGACGGCGCCGCCTTCGGCCTGGACGGTCAACCGCACCGCCCGCGGCAGTTTGGCGCTTGCGCTCCAGCCGGAGCGCCATTGGCCGTCGGGTCCCGCATAGGCGAAGGAGAGCCGGAACGGGGGACGCAGCAGCGTCGTCGCGTCGCGAAAGGCGCCGATCGCGCCGGGTGCGAAACTGGCATGCGCGCGTTCGACCTCCACCCCCTGCCGTGTCTGGGACTCGCCGATCCGCACGATTTCGAGCTGCGGCGCGGCGCCCGGCCCGATCGCCTGGCGCACGAACGTGACCGCCTCCGGCGCGCCGCGAAACAGCGGGGGTCCCCGTCCGCCGTCGAGCCGCGCATATTCCGCCGACGCGACATCCTCGACGATCCGGTCGAGGGCGAGGCCGATCAGGTCGGCGCTTTGCAACGCCTGGAAGCCATGCCGCCAGCTGGGCAGCCATTGGCCTGCAAGCGCCGCAAGCCCGGTCATGATCGCCGCCGTCGCCGCGACCGCGGCCAAGGCTTCCAGCAGCGTAAAGCCGCTGTCGGGATCGCGCGCGCGGCTCATTGCGCGGCGCCCGTCGGCCGCAGCCGGACGGTGTCGACGACGATCCTGGCGCCCGAAGGGCCGGTGACGACCAGTCGCGCGGCCTCCGGCGCCCATGCGCGATTGCCGGGCGCGCCGGGCGCGGCGAACAGCAACGGCGCCGATTGCAGGCGCCACGCGGCGCCGTCGATTTGGCCGGCGAGCGCGCCGTCGCCGAGCCCCCGGCCGCCCGGCAGCGCGGCGAAAGCCTTGCGCGCGGTCGCCGTGAGGAAAAGCCGGGTCTCGGCGCGGCGGGCGGCGGCGACCGTGGCGAAGCCGAGTTGGCCGATCGCCGCCAGACCGGCGGCCAGCACTGCGAGCGCGACGAGGGCCTCGATCAGCGTGAAGCCGCGATCCGAAGCCGGACGTCGCGCAGGAGCGCGTAGTCGCATCGTGTTCTTCAAAACGACTCCCACCGAGTCGCGCCGAAACGGCGTGAACTCGATGGAAGCCTGAAACGTTTCCATGACGCCGCTGTGTCGCCCGGCGCCGCGGCTGCTGCGGGGATCACTCAGAAACGAATGCCCCCTTCTCGTTGTCGGGATCGCTCTCGCCAAAAAAGGGAAATCGACCGATTCCGAGCGGTCTCATGCGAATGCGCACCTGACCGCCCGGTTGCAGGCCCTTCTCGACCGCCGGAATCAGCATCTCGAATTCGTCCGCCGCCTCGCTTGCGTTCGTCACCACCACGAAAAAGGACTTGCCGGTCGGCACATGTATCTCAGCCGGCGCAAAGGCATGGTTCTTGAGGACGACCTCGTAGGTCGCGAGATCCTCGGCGAAAACCGGGTGCAAGCCGAGGTGCGAGATTGCGACCGCGACGACGAGGCGCGCATTTGACCATTTCATCTTCCCTCTCCTGATTTCACCCGGACCGCGCCCTTCGTGCGACGCGGTTCGCCGACGCTTGGCAGGCCGCCGGCCTCATGTCGGCGCGAACTGGCCACACCCGGCCGATGGCCTTCGGCGATGAGCGCGCGCGCAGTTCGAGCCTGCTCGCGCCGCCTCGCTCGACAGCCGATCGGCCCGCTCTCGCGGGCCGATCGTTCATGGCGGGCGCGAAACGCCCGCTGACCCGGGGAGCGCCTCACCGATTGAAGTCGAAGAGGTCCCAGAGGTCGCCGAGGGCCGGCGCGTTGACCGGAACGTATGGATTCGCTTCGGTCAGCGGGTTCGGCAGATTGTCGCGGCTGCGCTTCGAAATCGTCGACAGCCCCCAGTTGCGCTCGATGAACTTCGCGATCGAGACGTGGTCCGAGTAGGTATGCGAGATGTGACCGCCCCTGCTGAACGCCGAGACGACGATCAGCGGGATGCGCGTGCCGTCGCCGAAGAAGTCGAGCGGCTGCACGTACCCTGAGTCCCAGTAGCCGCCGCCTTCGTCGAAGGTGATCAAGATCGCGGTGTTGCCGGCGAGCGTCCTGTTCGCTTGGACGGCGTCGACGATCTTCTTGGTGAAGGCTTCGAACAGGCCCAGCTTGGAAGACGCCGGGTGGCCGTCGGTCAGGCCGCTCGGCTTCACGTAGGACACCGCCGGGATCGTCCCGGCTGCGATCTGCGTGTAGAGCGCGGTCGTGTCCTGCAAGTGCGTCTCACGCAGCGTCTTGTCGGTCATGATCCGCGTGTCGTACTGCGCCCAGTTGCAGATGTTGCAGTACTCGTCGGTCGGCGAGACGTCATATTTGTCGTTGAGATATTCGGCGAACTGATCGCCGTAATAGGCCCACGAGACCTTGTTGTCGATCAACAGGTCGCCGATGGTGGGAACGCTCGACGGCGGGATCGTGTAGACGTAATTGTTGGGGTTGGTGTCGGTGTAGGCGTTGGAGCCGTCGCCAAAATAGCCCGGGTTGTAGTTGTTGACGAGATAGTAGTTGTCCGGGGCGCAGTTCGGCCTGACTGGATTGGGGAGCTTGCGCATGTAGTCCCGCTGATCCGCGACGCCGGGCTGGCCGGGGTCGGAGCAGTTCACATAGGAGCCGCCGCCGTAGTTCGAGGCCGCGCCGGGAACGCCGCTGCCGCCGCCGTAACCATCTTGCGTATAGTAATTGTTGGTTCCGGGCTGCGGGTTCGGATTCTCGATTTCGCTGAGCGAGTTCGGGAAGCCGGCGAGCGGAGTTTTCGGGGCGGCGGGATTGACCGGGTTGTTCGGCGGGACCTGCGGATTGCCCTTGCCGTCGGAGAAGTAGATGGCGTCGGCCGTTCCCAGCATGATGTGATTGGCGCCGGTGCCGCCCTTGACGGACTGGTGGAAGTTGTCGCTCATCGAATAGGCATCGGCGAGCGACTTGAAGTAGGGCACGTCACCCTGCTGCACATTGTAGAAGCCCAGCGCCGTGGAGCCCTCGCCGGTCGACTCGTTGGTGAATGGCGTCGGCGGCGCGGCGCCGTTGGAGCCGGCGCCGACCGTCACCTCGACCCAGGCGTAGAGGTCGCTGGTGCAACCGAACGACTCGCCGCGCTTGGCTTTCTCGGCGTCGCAGTCGAGCTGCTGCTGCATCTGCATGAAGCGATGCACCGGGCTTGCCGCGTAAGAGTCGTAGGGATAGGGATACTGGCTGCTGACCGTGTTGGTCAGCTGATACGGGCCAGGAGGCAGCGTCGTCGCGGTCTTTCCGTCATAGTTGACGCGTAGATCCGGCGTCTTGTTGGTTTGACCGGTGCCCCCGGTCAGCAAGAGGTACAAGTCGCTGTCCTCGAGACCGTTCTCGATGCCCGCGGCCTTGACCTTGGCGACATTCGCGGGTGTATTGCACGACGTCCCCGTGGTGATGCCGAGGAACTGGCACGCATAGGGGGTCGAGGCGCCGCCGACGAGCGCGGGCGGCAACGTCGCATAGGGCGCCTTGGTCGGCGAGAGCTGGTAGACGTCGTAGTCGGAAGCGCTGTACTGCAGGGCCTTGCCGTAGTTCGCGCCCGGGGCGCCGTCCGCCTTGATGATCCCCTCGGAGAGGAGATTGAGCACCGAGTCCTGCGGGTGGACGGGCTTATAGGTCGCAAAGACGTGGTCGAAGCTGCGGTTCTCGCCGATGATGACGATGACGTGCTTGATCGGCGAGGCGGTTTCGTCGTCGCGCGCATCCGCGAAGGCGGGGGCGATCGAATTTCCGGCGAGAGCGGCGACCGCCGCGCAGGCCAATAGCCTCTGACGCAGCGACTCCCGTTTGATGCGTAAGATTTTCATGTTGCTACCCCTCTTGAAGAGTGAAAGCCCTTTCGCAATGCGGAGCGTCCGCCGCTCCGTATCGCGACGCTAGGGTACGCAGGTCTCCGTTTGTTAACGAAATTGTAATGAGTATGTGAATTCAGGCGCGGCTCGTCGCCGCCGTCGATAGATGGGAGCGATTCTGAATTCCGACAGGGTAGGAAACTGAACTGCGTCAAGCGTCCGGACGTCGAACCCGAAGTCGCCTGTGACTTCGATGACGCCGTGCGCCTGAAGGACCGGCGTGCGAAACCGCTCCGATGAATCGGCCGCTCGTACGCCGGCGCGTTCGACCGGGGTCTCGGCCGGGACGGCGCCCGCCGTCTCGAAGAGCGAGGGCTGCGGCGCCTGAAACATTACAGTCGCAATCATATCGTATTGGCGCGTCGCATCTGTTTCCAGCGACGGGAGCACCGGGTCCATGAGTATGAAACATATGGGTCTCGTCCGAACCGCCGTGATCTCGGCGGCGGCGCTCTTTGCCCTGGTCGTCACGCCAGCCAGGGCGGACCGCAATCAGTTGTGGATGATCGTCAGCCTCAAATGCATGCGTCATCTCGCCAAGTCCGAGGCGCCGATTCCCTGCGACGGGATCGATACTTCCATGGGCTGGGACAAAGGCGTCGCACTGCTGAAGGACGGCGTCGGCAAGGTCCGCATGCTCGCGATCCCGACCCATGTGATTTCCGGCATCGAAGATCCGGCCGTGCTCGCAGAAGACGAACCCAATTATTTCGCCGAGGCCTGGGCCGCCCGCAACGGCTTTCCGCTTCGATTGCATGCCAGGCTGCCGAGCCACGCCGTCGCGGCGGTGGTGGATTCCAAACCCGCCCGGAGCCAGGACCAACTTCATGTGATCGTCGATTGCCTGGACGCCGACGTCGCCGCAACGCTCGCCAAGGAGGCGGCCGACGTGCCGACGCAGTGGCGGCAAATGCCGGCTTCGCTCAAGGGTCGGACCTATTGGGCGCGTCGGGTCGAGGCCTCGAAGCCGGAAGACATCTGGCCGTTTCGTCTGCTCGCCGAGGGCCTGCCCGAGGCGAACCGCGATATGGCCGCCTGGTCGTTGGCGCTCATGCAGCCGGCGTCCCTCGGCGAAGGCTCGTTCCTTCTCCTGGCCGACCGCGCGGACGGCGACCAGGGCGGGCGCGCTCGCGATCTCCTGGACCCGGCTTGCGGCGTCGCCGAGCGTTGAGCGAATATCCGGCCCTCGCCGTCAGCGTCGCCCGGGCCGTTGCTCGTTCCGGCGAGGGCGGCGCCGACCAACTCGGTGATGAACGGCGCGCCGCTCGCGCCGGGCCTGTGCGACACGGCTGTCACATCGGTGGGATAGGAGCAGGCTGGAGCCTTCGAGGTGCGCCGCACCTGCACGGAGGGCGCGGGTTTGTGGGAGGGACGCATGCCGACGCGCTGGCGGGCGATTGCGATGACGGTCGCGATGATGGCGGCGACGTCGGCGCATGCGGCGGATGGGGGCCAGCGCGCCTATTATCGCGGCGACTACGCACGCGCGGCCTCTCTTTTGCTCGCGGAAGCCAACGCCGGTCGGGCGGTCGCGCAGACCTTCCTCGGCTATCAATATCAGGACGGGCTCGGCGTGCCGAAGAGTTTCGAGCAGGCCGCGCACTGGTTCCTGCGCGCGGCCGAGCAGGGCGAGCCGACCGGGCAATTCTTCCTCGGCATGCTCTACGACCGCGGGCAGGGTGTGCCGGAAGACCCGGTGGAGGCGGAGAAATGGCTCGACCTCGCCGCCGCGCACGCCCCCGCGCCCAAGCGCGATTACTGGGCCTCGATGCGAGACGCCGTGGCGGGCAAGATGACGCTGGACGAACTCGCCGAGGCGCGCCGCCGCGCCGTCGCCTGGTATCCGATCCGCGAGCGCTGGTAGATCAGAACCCGAGCCGGCCAAGGCCCCAGCCGAGGAAGATCGCCGGCGCGAAGCCGACCGCGAACGGCAGCTTGTTGTCGCCGCGCGGCCTTGCGCCCGAGCGGCGCGCCTGGAACAGCGCAAGCCCCAGCCCGAACAGAGCCGCGGCCTCGACGACATAAGGCGCCACCCGCCAATCGACCCAGGCGCCCGCGACGCCCGCGAGTTTCACGTCGCCGAGCCCCAGCCCCTCGCGACCGCGAAGGCGCCGATAGGCGACGCGAAAGATGTAGAACAACCCCGCCATCGCGGCGGCGCGAACGCAAGTTCCCAGCAAAACCTCGGCGCGCGGACCCGGCGGCGCCGCCAGGAGATCGGCGGTGCGTAAAGCCAGCGCGAGCGCCGTCAGACGATCCGGCACGCGATAGCGCCGCCAGTCGGAGATGGCGATCGCAAGCATCAAATATGCGAGCGACGCTCCGACGATGAACACGTGAATCGGCGTCGCCACGGCTATGGTTTCGCGCCGACCTGAAGAGCGTTCGGGATCGAAACCGCGTCGATGCGGCCGCCGCGCATCTTGGCGCGCAATTGCTCGGCGACGCGCGAGGCGTCGACGCTGTCGTGAACGATCTGCGGCCTGATGAGAATGATGAGTTCGGTGCGCTGCCGTTGCGCGCCGGTCGAGCCGAAGGCGCCGCCGACCAGCGGCAGTTGATCGAGCACCGGCACGCCCGAGCGCGATTTCGTCTGCGTTTCGGCGACCAGGCCCGCCAGCATCACCATCTGGCCGCTGGTCACGGTGATCTCGCTCCTGACCCTGCGCTCGGAGATCGTCGGCGTCGTGGTCGAACCCGGCGACGAGCTGTTGCTCGCCGATGAATTGTCGACGACGTCGCTGATCTCCTGGCTGATGTCGAGCTGAACGGTGTTGTCGGGACTGACGCGCGGGACGACATCGAGGATGATGCCGGTGTTCTTGTAATCGATCGTGTTGACGACGGCGTTGTTGGCGCTGAGCACCGTGGCGCTGCCGGTCGACACGGGAACCTGATCGCCGACCTCGAGCGTGGCCTCCTGATTGTCGAGCACCATCAGCGACGGATTGGACAGTATCTTCACATCCGTCAATTGGTGCAGTGCGTTGATGATGGCGTGCGGCGTGTTGTAGTTGCCGACGAACACATTGAAGCCTGCCGGCGCGTCGGCGCCGGTCAGCGGCTGCCCGCTGGTCGAATTGCCGATTGAACCGACGTGTTGCGACAGATAGAATTGCACGCCGTAGTTGAGCTGGTCGTTGAGCGTCACTTCGGCGATCGTCACGTCGATCGCCACCTGCGCCTTGGGCCGGTCGATCTGCTGCATGGCGCGCTCGACGATGCGATAGCTGTCGGCGCTCGCATAGACGAGCAGCGAATTGTCGGCCGCGTCCGCAGTGACGCGAACGCCGGGCAGCGCGGGATTTCCGCCGCCTTGCCCCGCCGAGGCGAAGGCCGAACTCAGCGCGGCGGTCTGCAATCCGCCGAACGGCGAGGTCGAGCCATTGGCGCCGGCGCTCGTCGCATTGGCGCCGTTCAGGCCGGCGCCGCCGCCGCCGGACCCCGTCGCACCGTTCGTTTGCGGGCGCCCGCCGGTGAGCCGATCGGCCGCCGAGAGCGGCTTCGAGCCGGCGCCGGGCGCCAGTTGGTTGACGTCCGATTCGCCGGTCGCGCCGCCGCCGCCGAACATCGCGTTCAGCAACTGCGCCATCTCCTTGGCGTCTCCATATCGCACCTTGTAGACGTGCACGCCGGCGCCCGATACATCGGGGGAATCCAGCCGCTCGACCCAACGCTGCGCCGCCGCCAACAGCTGCGGCCGCGCGGCGACGACGAGAATCGCGTTCTGCGCCGTGACGTCCTGCAGCTTGACGAGCCCGTGGCCGAGACCCGCCTCGCCGGAGTCCGTGATCTTCTCGAGTTCGCCGGCGATCGCGGTCGAATTGCCGTTACGGATCGGAAACAGCCCGACCGATTGCCCGCGCATCCAATCGACGTCGAACTGCCGCACCGTTTCGATCGCCGTCCGGCGCTCGTCGCCCGTGCCGACGACCAGCATCAGCCGACCGGAGGGGTCCGCGCGCACCGAGCCCGGCCGCGTCGAAAACCCTTCGAGCAATCGCACGATCGTCGCGCCGGACACATAGTGCAACGGAATCACCGTCATGCCGTAGCCGGGCGTCGCCGCGTCGGCGGAATCGGCGCGGTCGGCGGCGCCGAACGTGCCGGTTTCCCCAAGCGGCGCGATCCGATAGCCGCCGGACTCGCGGATCATAGCGAGGTTGTCGGCGCGCAACGCGCTCTCCAGCACGAACAGGAGATCGCGTCTGGGGATTGGCCGGCTCGACGAAAGATTGATGGTTCCTTGCGCGCGCGGGTCGATGGCGTAGCGAACCGACAGAATGTCGCCGAGCACCACCTTGGCGACATTGGCCACCGGACTGTTGTCGAAGTTCAGCGTATATCCGTCGGCCGTCTCGCCGGCGGGCTCCGGCGCGTCGGCCCGGGCCGCCTCGGGTGCCGCCGGCGGCGCCGTCGATCCGAACAAGGCGAATCCGCCGCCCTGCGAGGCTTCGCCGCCGCCGTCCCGCACGGGCGCGGGAAAGCGCGGTCGCAAGTCGGCTGAGCGCACGACATCGGCCGCATTCTGCGCCTCGTCCGTACGCTGCTCCAGATAGGCGGGAGAGCAGCCGGCCAGGCAGACGAGCGAGATGGCGCAGATCAATCTCGCGCGCATTCCTCTCCTCACATCGGACCGCCGCGCACTGTTCCGGTGGCGACGGAACGTTGAACAGCTGCGGAAAAACCACTAAAGATTACGTGATGTCAAGCAACCAAACGTCCGACTTGTCATGAGAAAGCGGCAAATATGTCATGAATACTTCATATGAGCCAGGCGAAGGCGTCGCTCCGCCCTCGGATCGTGCGTTGCGCGTGTTCGAGTCTCTGGCGGCGCGTGGCCTGGTGGGGACGGAGCGGGCCAAGCTCGCGCAGGACGCGGGCTCGTCGCGGCTGTCGCTGCGCGCTTTGTTCCAGGCCAGCGATCTCTCGGCGCAGGATTTTGCCGACGAGGTCGCCGAGAGCTTCGACTTGAGCCGCGCCTCGCTCGCGGAACTGACCTCGGCGGAGGCGCTCGGGCGCGGATTCAGCGAGCGGTTCCTGCGCGAGGCGGCGATCTTTCCGTTCGCCGGCGCCGAGGGCCGCATTCGCGTCGCGATGGCCGATCCGGGCGATGCGGAAGCGCTGCGCGCCGCCGAGATCGCCCTCGACGCGAAGGCAGAAGTCGTCGTCGCCTCGTTCGAGGACATCGCCAGCGCGCTCGACGCCAGACGCAGCGAAATCGTGACGGACGAAGCGCCGCCGCGCGGCGCGGCCGAGGAGGAGAGCCTCGACAATCTGCGCGATCTGGCCAGCGGCGCGCCGGTCGTGCGCGCCTTCGACGCGATCGTGGAAAAAGCCGTCGACCTGCGCGCGAGCGACATCCATATCGAGCCGACGCGCGCCGGGCTTTCGATCCGCATGCGCGTCGACGGCATCTTGCGCGCCGTCGCAGCGCCCGCCGCCGCGCCGCCGCAGGCGCTGGTCTCGCGCATGAAGATCCTCGCCGGGCTCAATATCGCGGAGCGGCGGCTGCCGCAGGACGGCGGCGCGCGGTTGAAGGTCGGGCGCGCCGAGATCGACGTGCGCGTCGCCACATTGCCGGCCCACCACGGCGAATCCGCCGTCATTCGGCTACTGCCGCGCGACCGCGGCCTTCTCGATATCGAGAAGCTCGGCTTCCAGCCGGCCGACGAGGCGCGGATCCGTCGCGCGCTGGATTTTCCCAATGGCATGATCGTCGTCACAGGGCCGACGGGCAGCGGCAAGACGACGACGCTCGCCACGCTGCTGAGCGCGCTCAACTCGCCGACGGTGAAGATCCTGACGATCGAAGACCCGATCGAATACGAATTGCCGGGGATCGTGCAGGCGCAGGTCAAGCCCGCCGTCGGGCTCACCTTCGCCGCCGCGATGCGCGCCTTCGTGCGCCAGGATCCCGATATCATCATGGTCGGCGAGGTCCGTGACGCCGAGACCGCAAATATAGCGGTTCACGCGGCGCTGACCGGCCATCTCGTGCTGACGACGCTGCACACGGAGACGGCGGCCGGCGCCGTGCCGCGGCTCATCGATCTGGGCGTCGAACCGTTCCTGCTCAAATCGACGCTGCGCCTCGTGGTCGCGCAGCGGCTCGTGCGCGTGCTGTGCGAGCGCTGCAAGACACGGCGGCGCCTGACGGCGGGGGACGTCGCGCGCGATCCGCGTCTGACGCTGGTCGGCCTCGCGGCGGGCGACGCCGTCAGCGAGCCCAGGGGATGCGAGCGCTGCGGCGGCGTCGGCTTTCGCGGTCGCATCGGCGTGTTCGAGGCGATCGAAGTGGCGGGAGACACGCGCGAGCACGTGCGCGCCGGCGTGGATTCGCACGCCCTCGAGGTCGCGGCGCTGCGCTCGGGGATGACGACGATGACGCTCGACGCGATCGAGAAGGCGCGTTGCGGAACGACCTCGGTCGCCGAGGCGTTGCGCGTCGCGGCGATCAGGTAGCCCCATGCCGAGCTTCCGCTATCGCGCCCTGACCACGAAGGGGGAGATCGTCGGCGGCGCCGTCGAGGCGCCGAGCGCCGATCTCGTGGTCGAGCGCGTGCTGTGCCTCGGGCTCATTCCCATCGACGGCGACGCGCCGGCTGAGGCTTCGCATCCGGCCTCGGCCCGTCGCGGCGCGCGCCCTGCGCCCGAGGACGTGACGGTGTTCTCGCGCGATCTGGCGCTGCTGCTGCGCACCGGCGCGCGCATCAACGATGCGCTCGACCTGCTGGCGAGCGATCGGGAACTCGGCCGCATGCGCGTCATCGCCGCCGATCTGCACGGAGCCGTGCTCGCAGGGCAGAGCTTCGCCGAAGCGCTCGGCGAGCACCGTTACGCCTTTCCCCCGCTTTATGTCGCGCTCGTCGGCCTGGGCGAGCAGACCGCCATGCTGCCCTCGATCCTGGAGGCGATCGCCGCCGAGCGGGCGCGGGCGGAGGCGCTGAGACGCCGGATCTTCGACGCGCTTCGCTATCCCGCGTTCCTGCTGGTTGCGGCCTCGGCCGTGCTGCTGTTCTTTCTGACGTTCGTGCTGCCGCAATTCGCTTCGGTGTTCAGCGACTTCCACGCCAGGCCGGACCCCGTGCTGGCGACGTTCCTCGCGCTTTCCGGAGCTTTGCGCCAGAACGGCGCGCTCTTCGCCGGGATCGCCGGCGCGATCGTCGTGGCGCTGGCGCTCACGCTGCGCAGCGCCTCGGCGCGGATCTGTCTGTTCGAACAGGCGGCGCGGCTGCCTTTGATCGGCGCGGCTTTCGAGCACCACCGGACGATATTGTTCTGTCGCAATCTCGGGCTATTGCTCGGCGGCGGCGTAACGCTGTCGGCCGCATTGCGGATTCTGGTCGACGTCATGTCGGCGACCGGGGCCGGGCGGCGTTGGTCCGAGGTCGTCGACGCCGTGCGAAGAGGCGGCAAATTGTCGGACGCGCTCGCCGGCGAGGCGCTGCTGCCGCCCATGGCGACACGGACGTTGCGGCTCGGCGAAGAGTCCAACCAACTGCCGATGCTCTGCGCGCGCGTCGCCGATTATTACGAGGCCCGGCTCGACCGAAGCGTCGAGCGGATCGTCGGCGTCGTCGGACCTCTGGCAATCATCGTCATCAGCGGGATCGTCGGCGGCCTCATCGTTTCGGTAATGACGGCCCTGCTTTCGGTCAATCAGATGGTGGAGTGAGACATGCGCGCAGGCCTCGGACAGAAGCGGTCGTCCGCAGCGGACGGCGAAGCCGGGTTCACGCTGGTCGAGATGCTCGTGGTCATCACGATCATCGGCCTCATCATGGGGCTCGTCGGCCCGCGCGTGCTCAACTATCTCGCCGAGTCGAAGGTGAAGACCGCGAGGATCCAGATCGAGAGCCTGTCGGCGGCGATCGACCTCTATTATCTCGACAACAGCCACTATCCCTCTACGAGCGACGGGCTCGACGCGCTGGTGCGCCGGCCGGCCGGCGACGAGGGCTGGAACGGCCCCTATCTGAAGAGCCAGAAGGCGCCCGCAGATCCCTGGGGCCATCCTTATATCTACAGAGTCCCCGGCGAACACGGGCCCTACGAGATCGCCTCCTACGGCCCCTCGGGCCCGCAGGAGGGCGACCAATCCCATCTCATCACCAGCGCGGCAAGGTGAGAAGCGTGCCGCGCGAGGCCGGCTCTACCCTGATCGAAGTCGTGGCGGTGCTCGCGATCGTGGCGATGCTCGCCGCGCTTGCGTTGCCCCGCTGGCCGGAGGGAACCACCCGGCCGCAGTTGGAGGCCTACGCGCTGCGCGTGGCGGCGCTCTTGAAGGCCGACCGTAACGCCGCCCTTCGCACCCGCGCGCGCGTCGAGACGCTGCTGCGCCCTGCAACGCGTCAGGTCGTCTCCGGCGCCGGCGCCGGCGAAGTGCGGCTGCCCGAGGATGTCGGCTTCGACGCCCTCGTCGCCGAGACCTGTTCCGGCCGCGAGAACGGATCGGCGATCGCCTTTCTGCCGAGCGGCACGTCCTGCGGCGGATCGATCGCGCTGGCGCGGCCGGGCGCCGCCTATCATGTGCGAGTCAATTGGTTGACGGGAGGCGTCGAAGTTGTCGCAGCGGACCCGCCTCGCTGACTCCCTGGGCGCCCCGAGCGCGCTCTCGCGCTGGTTCGACGCGCGTTTGAACGACGCGGCGGAGGGGTTCGCGATGGTCAGCGAACGTCTGCGCCCGCGTCGCCGTGTGCTGTTCGTCGAGCAGGACGACGGCGCGCTTTGCAGCCCGGACGGGACTTGTCGCCTCGACGGCGGACGTTTGGCGTTCGAGGCGGGCGACTTGTCGTTGCGGGGCGCGGAGGTCGAGTTCCGTCTGTCGCCGCGGCGCTGCGTGTTTCGCGAACTGGAGCTGCCCGCCCGCGCCGGCGAATTCCTGGAGGGCGTCGTGCGCGCGCAGATCGACCGCCTGACGCCCTGGCGGGCGAGCGAAGCGGCCTTCGGCTGGAGCGCGCCCGCCAAGCGCGGCGCCGACCGCATCCTCGTCACGATCGTCGCGGCCAAGCGCGAGCCGATCGCAGCCCTGCTCGATGTCGGCGCCGACGCCGTCCTCGTCACCACCGCCCGAGACGGCGATCGGGCGCCCATCGCCATCCTGTCGCGGCGTACGGGCGCTTCGTCGTGGCGCGCGCGCTGGCGGCTGGCGCTGACAGCGGCGCTGGGTCTGTCGCTCGTCTGCGGCGCCGCGGCGCTGGCGGCCGAATGGACCCTGGGGGCAGCCTTACGCGAGGAGACCGATGCGCTGGCGGATCGGCTGGCCCAAGCCCGCGCGGCCGTCCTGCGCCGCGAACACGCCGGCGACGATCCGGCCGCGCAGGCGCTCGACGCGCTGAAGCGCGCGACCCCCGCGGCGGTCGTCGTGCTCGAGGCGCTTTCGCGCGCGATCCCCGACGACGCCTATCTCACGGAGATGCGGCTGAAGGGCGATGAGATCGAGATTTCCGGCCTCGCGGCCGACGCCGCAGGTCTGGTCAAACATATCGAGCAATCGCCGCATTTCTCGCGCGCGACCTTCACCGCCCCAACGACGCGGAGCACCGAGGAGCGCGAATCCTTCCGCATCGAGGCGCATGTCGCGCCGCTGTTCGCGGTGTCGCCGTGAACGCCGCGCTTCGCCGCGCGCTATCGGCTCTCGGTCTCGTCGCGGGGATCGCGCTGGCGCTGGGAAGCGCGGCTTCGACCGCGGTGTCGCTCAGCGAGCGGTGGGCGGATGTCGCGCAGATGAAGGAGCAAGTCGAGGCCCTGCGGGCGCGCGAGAAGCGGCTCGCGGCCCTGCCTGGCCACAATCCCCGCGCTTCGCCGCTGTTCGAAGCCAGCACGATCACGCTCGCGGGCGCCGCGCTCCAACAGCGGCTCGAAGCCGCAGTCGCGACCGCGCGAGGGCGGCTCGTCTCCTCCAAGGTCGAAGTCGCGCCGCGCGGCGACGAACGCCGGATCGCTCTGGCCGCGGAGCTGACCATCGCCGAGGATGACATGCAGGCCTTGCTCCACGATCTGGAGACCGGCAGGCCGTATTTGTTCGTCGATGCGATCGAGGCGCGGGCGCCGGAACGAGCAAGCGAGGCCGCCGGCGGCGCGATGCGCGTGTCGCTGGCGGTGTCGGGGCGATGGAGCGGGGTGAAATGAGGCGCGCGCTTCATCTGGTCCTGGCGCTGCTGCCGTTCGCGCCGGTCGGCGCCGATGCGCAAAATCCGCTCGACGGCCTGCGCCTCGAGGATCTGACCGCCACACGCGATCGGCCGCTGTTTGCTCCCACGCGTCGTCCGCCGCCGCCGCCGGTCCGCGTCGAGGCGCCCACCCCCGAGGCGCCGCCGGCCGACGAAAAGGCCGGCGCCGTGGGGCCGCCGCCGTTCGATCTCATCGGCGCGGTCGTCGGCAACGGCGAGGCCTTCGCGCTGTTGCGGAACAAAGCGACCAGCAAGGTCGTGCGGCTGCGTCCGGGCGACGACGCCGACGGCTGGCGGGTCGGCGCGATCGGCGTCCGGTCGGTCGCGCTCGAACGCGACGGGCGCGAGGAATCGCTGGCGCTCGCCGCGCCGCAGCCCGTGGCGGCTACGGTCGAGGTCGCCGGCGAGCCTGGGCACGCGGATTCCGTCGCTGCGCCGCCGCCGGCCGGGTTGAACCGCGTCGTCGGCTGGATGCGCCGCGATCGCTAGGCCATTGCGACAAACGTATGCGACGGGGAAGCGGACCGCCGCCTGCGCGTCAGCCGGCGCCGGGCGCGTCAGCAAACGTCACAGAACCGACGATCGTCTCGCAGCGTCATGTACCCGCAATACGAACGTCGCGCCGCGGTCGAGAAGGACCCGTGGGAGGCTGCATCTTCGAGCGCTGCGTGCGTTCACAGCGGCAGCTGAGGGGAAATCCTCGAGCAGGCCACCTGGCTCGATCGTAGGATGGGCCGCTCATGCGGCCTGATTGCTCGAACTCGCCGGCCTGGCGGCGCATCCTCACCGCAAACGCAACTCGTGGCTTGCGCGAACTCGGGGGGCTTCGCGGTTCCCAAATCGACATGTTCGCCCGATGGCCGAACGCCGGCATGATGGATTTGCGACAGAGGTCGTCACAGTACCAAGGGCCGCGCCGGTCCCTCGCGTCACAGAAGTCCGTACCTTCTGTCATCGTCGCTTCGCGAAAGGCTGGCTGTATCCGGCGGCCATCGGGTTCTGCGTACCGGGCCCGCACCTACTTCAGGGGGTCATTCGCATGCATGGATTTCGCACAATGCTTCTTTCGACCGTCTTCGCCGCCTCGGCGCTTCTCGCCGCCGGCTTCCAGCCCGCCCGGGCCGACGGTGATCGCCGCGCAGTCGTCGGGCGCGACTACAGGCATGTCCTGCTGATCAGCGTCGACGGCATGCACGCGATCGATCTGCAGCGCTGGATCCACGACAACCCGGCAAGCAACATCGCCGGGCTCGCCGGCAAAGGGGTCGTCTATCCGAACGCCTACACCACTGCGCCGTCCGACAGCTATCCCGGGATGCTGGCGCAGGTCACCGGCGGCACGCCCAAGACCGCCGGCCTGTTCTACGACGACAGCTACGACCGGGAGGAATATCCCTCCAAGGCGTCCTACACGAGCCAGGGTCTCGCCGATCCCGGCTGCGTCGGGAATCCGGGCACGGAGGTCACCAATTTCGAGGAACTCGACAAGAGCTACAATTTCGCGACCGGGGTGGTCGCCGATCTCGCCGGCGGCGGCACGCTCGGAAAGGTCTACACGCAGCTCGATCCCGATCACATGCAGCGCAAGCTCGTCGACGGCAACTGCGTGCCGGTCTACCCGCACCAATACGTGCGCACGAACACGATCTTCGAGGTCATCAGGCAGGCCGGCCTGCGGACGGTCTGGTCCGACAAGCATCCCGCCTACGAGGATCTCAGCGGTCCCTCGGGCCAGGGCCTCGACGAATTGTTCGCGCCTGAAATCAATTCGCAGGATCTGCTCGATCCCGGCGCCCAGGCCGGCGACGACTACACCACCAGCTTCACCGGCGTGCGCACCTACGACACGGTCAAGGTCAAGGCGGTGCTGAACTGGATCGACGGCTACGACAGCACGCGGGCCAGGCGGGAGCCGGTCCCCGCGATCTTCGGCATGAATTTCCAGGCGGTCAGCGTCGGCCAGAAACTCGCCAAGGCCGGCCACGCCGACTCCGACAAGTCGCTGACCGGCGGCTATCTCGACGCCGAGGCGACCCCGGGGCCCGCGCTGAAGCTTGAACTGGAGTTCGTCGACGAAGCGCTCGGTCAGTTCAAGCACGAACTCGAGGCGCAGGGCCTCGGCGATTCCACCCTCGTCATCGTCAGCGCGAAGCACGGCCAGTCGCCGATCAACGTCAAGGATCGGGTCGCGATCTCGGACGCGCTGTACGGCGCCACGCCGGGGTTCGGCGCGCATGGCTTCGAGATCTGCGACGACGAGGCGCTGGTCTGGCTCGCGCCGGAACTCCAGAAGGCGATCAATCCCGCCACCGGCGACCCCTACTACGTCGATGCCAAGGCCTACATCCTCGCCAACGCCGAGCCGCTTCAGATCGCCAGGCTGCTCGATCGCGACGACCTCGCCGAGCTCTACGAGGACCCCTTCCACAACAGCCGCGTGCCCGACTTCATCGCGATCACCAATCACGGGGTCATCTGCACCGGGGGCGCCAAGCTCGCCGAGCACGGCGGCTTTTCGCACGACGACCGCAATGTGGCGTTGCTCGTCTCTTCGCCGCGCCTCGAGCCGGCGACGGTCGGCGACACCGTCTACACCACGCAGATCGCGCCGACGATCCTCCACGCGCTCGGTCTCGACCCGCGCGCCCTTCACGCCGTGCAGCTGGAAGGCACCGAGGTTTTGCATCGCTGATCGGCCCCCCGCCTCCGCCGCGCTCGCGCGGCGGAGGTCGTCCTCGATTCGCGCCTAAAAGGCTTCCGCAGCCGCGAACCGCACGAGCCAAGTCCACCCGCTCGGCCGGACCGAACGCCCGCCATCGCGCATTCGAGCGTCACAGCGGCGCCCTGCCCCCCGAGGCGCCAGTCCCGCGCTATCGTCGCGCGCGGATTTGATTCCGGCCGCCGTTCCCTCAGCGCGCCGTCGTCAATCTCTCGCGCCGACCTCGCCGACTTCCTGGTGGAAGCGTGCGAGTCGACCATTTGGGTCGGCAAAGCCGTCCAGCTCGGCGGGTGAAAAGCTGAACTTGCGCCCGAAAAATGCCTCCCAAAGCTATGCGGCGTTCGTCGAGGCTTTGTATGCGGCGAGCATCTCGACAACGGGAATGCCGTCAATGGTCATCCCTTGGAGGCGGCAGTCGGTTATGGCAGCGCCCGCAAGATTGGCCTTCGTGATGCGAAGGCCGGAGAGATTGGCGTTATGGACACGCCATCCCGACATATTTGCATCGTCGAAATTCGCGCCCGAACAATTGACGTTCTCGAACGACGAGCCGGAAACATTGACGTCGGAAAAGAGTGACCCAGAGAGGTCGCTCTTTTGCACTTCCAAGCGTTCCTTGGTTTCGTAGAGCTTCATAAAACGTCTCTCCAGCGATAGTCGAAGCCAAGTTGCATCCTCGCGCAAAGGTCCTGAGCCTGCAACGGGATCGACGCTCTCCCAGAAAGCAAGGTTCTCGAGAGGGCGGCGAGGCAGGCTGTGGATCGCCGCCGAGCGGACTGAAAGCGCTTGTCAAAACCAATTCGCGATTCCTGCCTCTCGAAAGGTCGCGGAGCCGCGAGTTTCGAGCGGTGCAGAAATCGACTGGCTCGCCGCCTTCCGTCTCGAAAATCCCGCCCGTGGGTGGGGCGGCGGCGGGAACTTGGATCGGCCACTCTCGCCCATCGATCTCTCTGCGGCGCGAAATGTCGATGGACAAACGACAGTAGCGCCTACGAGTATAGTTTAGTATCCCTCGCATTAGACGTTTGCTAATGAGACAATTTTCGGTCTCTCGATAACGAAGGATTCCGAGACGTCCCAAAGGCTGCCTGAACGCCGCTTTCGAGCAAAGCGCAAAAAGTCGCGTCTCTGAAAAACGGTCGCGTCCTGAGAGACCCGCGCCGAAAAGCGCAATTGGGCTTACGCCCGGAGGCGGGTCATCAGGCGCGTCACGAGACGGGGCCCCGCGAGCCAACCGAAACCGACGACGAGGGCGAGACCCGCCAGGAATAGGAATTGCCGCCGCGCTTCTTCTTGTTCCGATCGCGTGGCTTCCATTGATACGATCTGCTTGCCTTCTATCGTCAGCGCGAGGATCGGCCACTGGTCCGTCGGGGCCGCATTCGTGGAAAGCCAAAACCGCGCGGTTCGGCCGACTTGACGTTCCGCCCAATCGTCTCTGTAGGTACGCAGGCAACGCCGCCCTTCGCCGCCGTTCGCGTCGGGGCAGCGCTCGGCGCGACCCGAGAAATAGTCATAGTCAATGATTTCGCAGGTAGGCATGAATATGCTCTCCTCACGTCTGTCCGGGGTCTCGATATGGAACGTGAAGTCTCTGGTTTCGCACGCGGAGTCACCCTCGCCCGGCCAAGTCTTCCCTGCAGAGATCCGACCCTCGACGATGCGCGGCTCGACATTTTCCAATCGCGCGACATCGAAGGCGCAGCCATAGGCCGCCGCCGCGCCGACGATCAGGAGTAACCCGGCAAAATTGACGGGTGGCCGGTAGGGCTCCAGCCAGTTCACGAAGCTGAACCCGCAGATCAGTCCAACGAGTGCGAGGGTCGGGGTGATCGTCCAGCCGAGTAAAGGAAACGTCAACGCCGCTGTCCCGTCTGACGGCCCATGACGCCAGGAGGCTATCGGGCGCGGATTAATAAAAGGGCATCCCGCCGTGGATTTTTCGCGTTCCCAATGACGCAGCGAGTTTGCAGCACGCAGCGTCGAAACGCCTTCGCCGTGGCGCAAGGCATTGACAAAGCTATAATAAGGTCCTTATCTCTGGCGTCGCCATCGATTTGGACCGCGGCCCCGGGGCGGCCCTCTCCGCTTCACAGCCGCGGCTTCAGCCGGCCGAGCGCGCGCTCGGTCTCGGAGGTCCAGCCCGGCGGCGCGTCGGTCGTCGCCCCGACGCCGGGACCGGCGACCATATGGACCACGTGGTAGCCGCGCAGCTTCAGTTCGCGCAGGAAGCGCGGCAGCATCTGGGCGGTCCAGGAATGGTTGTCGTGCAGCAGGATCATGCCGCGCCCGGCCGCATCCAGCCGGCCCATGATGACGTTGAACTCGACCTCGGGCGTCATCTCGACCCAGTCGTTGGCCCAGAGGTCGGCGCCGAATATCCCGACATTGTTGGCGGCGAACCAGGCCCTGAGGTCGGCGGTGTCGGCGAAGCCCGGGAAGCGGAAGAACGGCGTGTGCAGCTTGAGAGCGCCGAGATCGCCCGGCTCGCCGGCGCTGAAATCGGCGCCGTAGACCGTGCGCTCGATCGCGATCATGCCGCGCAGGATGTCGGCGCGCGCCTGCGCGGCGCCCATGTAGCGCAGCGTCGGCTGCGGATGGCTGTAGGTGTGGTGGGCGATCGTGTGGCCCTCGGCGGCCTCGCGGCGGGCGAGCTCGGGGGCCGCCTCGACCTTGGCGCCGATCGCGAAGAAGGTCGCGCGCACGCATTGCGCGGCGAGCGCGTCGAGCACCTGCGGCGTGGTCGCCGCCTCCGGGCCGTCGTCGAAGGTGAGGATGACCTCGTGGTCGGCGAGCGGGATTTCGTGCGGATAGGTCTTGAAGCCGACCGCCAGCCCGCCCTGGGTGCCGACCGCGACGACGCGCGAAACGCCGAGCCGGTCGGGCGCGCATTCCGCGCCGAGGCCGGGCAGCGGGACCAGCGACAGCGCGAGCCAGGCGGCGAACAACTTCACGCGGCGCCCTCGATTTGGCGTAAACCTTTGGTGAATCCGATCCGGCGAGCCGCGTTAACGGCGCGTTACCCCGGCCGCTCTAGTTTGCGCCCGATCTTACCGTATCGTCCCTGGCCTGTCCCATGCGCGTCCCCTCGCCCCATTCCGCCCGCCTCGGCGCCCTGCTCGGGCTGACGCTCGCGCTCGCCGGCTGCGGCGGCGGCGGCTTCGACGTCGACGACGGCCTGCCGCGGCCGAGCGACTATCCGATCCACGGCATCGACGTCTCGAAATATCAGGGCGACATCGACTGGAAAGCGGTCAAGGACAGCGGCGTCAAGTTCGTCTGGATCAAGGCGACCGAAGGCGGCGACCATGCGGACGAGCGATTCACCGCCAACTGGGCGGGCGCCAAGCAGGTCGGCATCCCGCACGGCGCCTATCATTTCGTCTACTGGTGCCGCCCGCCGGGCGAGGAGGTCGCCTGGTTCGAGCAGAACGTGCCGGTCGAGGACGACATGCTGCCGCCGGTGCTCGACGTCGAGGCGACGCCGACCTCGCAGACCTGCCACCGCCATCTCGAGCGCGAATCGGCGATCTCGGACATGAAGGTGATGCTCGAGGAGATGGAGCGCCACTACGGCCGGCGCCCGGTCATCTACACCAGCGTCGACTTCTACGAGGCGATCCTGTCGGGGGGCGCCTTCTCCGACTATCCGATCTGGGTCCGCTCGACCAAGCACCATCCCTCGGTCCGCTACGGGTCGCGCAAGTGGCACTTCTGGCAATTCCAGGCCGACGGCGCGACGCCGGGCATAGCCGGACACGTCGACCAGAACGCCTATTACGGCACGCCGGAGCAATGGCAGGCGTTCCTCGACGGGCCGAAATAGGCCGGGCCGCCCGCTCCCGCTGCGGCGGGGCCGTCCGGGCGACTTGCTCCGGGGATTCGAATGGCTTGGGCCGCGGGCGCCGCTTCTGCCGACCCCGTCTCTTTCTCTTTTACAGAAATTCTGCTTGACTCCAGCCCTTCCCCGGGCCACTATGACCGTCACGATGCACGGCCGGGCGGACCAGGGAAAGGCGAGGAGATTGACCGCTGCGCCGAAACCGCCCAGGAGCCCTCGGCGGCTTCCTTTTGCTCGCAGGCCATTGAAATCGCTAAAAACCATAAAAAAGTAGGCGATATTATACTTGACATACCCAGCCCCATCCCCTATGATCGAGACCATAGGAGATGACGCCATGGCAACCCCCATCCTCACCGCCAAGCACTTCCAGGACGAGGGCGCCGCTTTCGATTATGTCGAGGCCGCGCTCTGGCCCAACGGTCCGGTTTGCCCTCATTGCGGCGGCGTCGAGCGCAGTTCGAAGATGCTGGGCAAGTCCACTCGCCCCGGCCTCTACAAGTGCTATCAGTGCCGCAAGCCCTTCACCGTCCGCATGGGGACCATCTTCGAGTCGAGCCACATCAAGCTTCACCTGTGGCTTCAGGCGATCCATCTGCTTTGCTCTTCGAAGAAGGGCATCAGCTCCAACCAGC
>JBEKZS010000259.1:0-3045 GCA_049509635.1 Roseiarcus sp. | reverse complement strand
CTCCAGCTAAATTGAAAGTTAAATTTGTCAGGGAAGCTACGATTCGGCGAATATACCATGAGAAATTACCCGACAATCAAGTAAACTCGAGTTACGATCTGCGAGCTAATCGAAATGGTTCTTTTTTTGTAACCTCGGCTGAATAATCTCCGATCGGGCGCCGCGCCGGGCGCGCCGCGTCGGCCGGCGCTCGCGGTCGGGAGCCGCGGAACACGCCGCCGGCGGTTTGCCTGTCGGCTATTTCATCAGCGCGACGCCGGTGCCGCTGCCGCCGTTGGCGTTGGTGATCGGCCAGATGGTGCTGGGGGTCAGCGTCCAGTTCACCACGTTGAAGATCGCGCTGTTGGCGACCATCGAGAGCTGGTGGCTGAGCACGGTGGCCGGCGAATTCCAGGTCACGTCGCGACTCGGCAGATAGATCAGTCCGCTCAAGGTCTCGGAAACGCTGCTGTCCCAGACCCAGGGGGATTCGGCGAGCCCGTCGGCCTCGTAGAACAGGATTCCCTTGTAGGCCCCGGAAGTCGGCGCCGTCAGGCTCATCGTCATGCCGGAGTTGAACTGGATGTTGGACGTGTCGGGAAAATAGAAGGTGACGCCGGTCCCGGTCCAGCTGCCGCCATCCACGATCCAGCCGCCGGCCTCGATGACGTAGACGCCGGGGTTCAGGGTGACCGTTTCCGCGGCATTGAAGTGGAGCCCGCCGCAATAGACGCCGGGATTCAGGGTGATCGAGCCGGCACTGTTGTAATTCTGGCTGGGATATTGGCAGGTCAACGAGGCAGGGGCCGGCAGCTTGCCGACGAACGGATTGGTCGCGGTGGTGCATCCCAGGGTGAGATTGGGATCGACTCCGCCATTTTGGCTGACCACCGCGCCCGCCAGGCAGAGCTTGGAGAAACTGAAATTCGAGCCGCTGTTGAACGAGGCGACCTTGGTGGCCAGGCTGTCCGAGTCGAGTTCGCAAGTGGGGGCGCTGACGTTGGCGCCGCTATTGACCTGCAAGCTCTTGAAGATCGTCGTCGAGAGCAGCAGAATGCAGACGGGCGAGCCGCTGGCTGCGCTCGCCTCCGAGGTGACGCCGACCGACGTGGACCCGCCGCCTGTGAGGCCGCCGAAGAACTTGATGAGGGAGTAGGTCGCCTTGCCATTCAGGTTGCCGCTGGCGTCGAAGGTGAAGGTCGCCGCGGCGCCGGCGTTGAGGTCCGACGTGTCGGCGGTGAACACCTGCTGCGCGACCGCTATGGAGGCCGTCTGGGTCTGGGCCGAGGAGGCGGCGGCGCCCGCCAGCACGGCGGCGTCGAGGGCGGACTGGAGCTTCGTCCTGGCGCCCGCCGCCATGCCGTAGTCGATGCTGACGCCGACGGCGATCGTCATCGGCACGGCCAGAAGGCCGAACAGCAAGCCGACATTGCCGCGCCGGTCGCGGCGGAACAGCTTCAGCATTCTGGTGACTGCGATTGCGAGCATCGCCATGTTCCGACTCCCAACTCCGAAGCGTAATTAGCCGCACGGATGTTAAGGGCCGGCTAAACCGAAGCGTTCGTTTTCACTGCAACGCCTTGATTTAGAAGTTTTTTTCCCGTTAACGCGATCATCGAAAGTCCGGCTTCGTCACCATTCGGCGCTGAAATCCCGGCCGAAAAAGCCAGCCGCGCGCGCTCGCCCCCATTGCCTATTCCGCGTCCTCGACCGCCACCGTGCGGCCGGACAGGCGCTGGGCGAGCGAGGCTTCCATGAACGGATCGAGGTCGCCGTCCAGCACGTCGCCCGGCGTGCCCGAGACATGGCCGGTGCGCAGGTCCTTGACCATCTGATAGGGTTGCAGGACGTAGGAGCGGATCTGGTGGCCCCAGCCGATCTCGGTCTTCGACGCGGCGTCGGCGGTGGCGGCGGCCTCGCGCTTTTCGAGTTCGCGCTCGTAGAGTCGCGCGCGCAGCATGTTCCAGGCGGTCGCCCGGTTCTTGTGCTGCGAACGCTCGGACTGGCAGGCCGCGACGATTCCGGTCGGGATATGGGTGATGCGGACCGCCGATTCGGTCTTGTTGACGTGCTGGCCGCCCGCCCCTGAGGCGCGATAGACGTCGATCCGCACGTCGCTCTCGTCGACATCCACCACGATCCGGTCGTCGACCACCGGATAGACCCAGACCGAGGCGAAGCTGGTGTGGCGGCGCGCGTTGGAATCGAACGGGGAGATCCGCACGAGCCGGTGGACCCCCGATTCCGTCTTCATCCAGCCATGCGCGTTATGGCCCCTGATGATCAGCGTCGCCGATTTGATGCCCGCCTCGTCGCCCGGCGTCTCCTCGGCGAGCTCCACCTCGAAATGCCGTCGCTCGGCCCAGCGCATGTACATGCGCAACAGCATGCGCGCCCAGTCGCAGCTCTCCGTGCCGCCGGCGCCCGAATGGACCTCGACATAGGTGTCGTTGGCGTCGGCCTCGCCGGAAAGCAGCGCCTCGAGCTGGCGGCGCTCGCCTTCCGCCGCGAGCCCCTTGAGGAGCGCGACGCCCTCCTCCTCGGCGGCGGCGTCGCCCTCCGTCTCGCCGAGTTCGACGAGGGTGACGGCGTCCTCGAGATCGCGCTCGATCTTGGCCAGCGAGCCCAGCCGATCCTCCAGCAACGTGCGCTCGCGCATCAGCTTCTGCGCGGCCTCGGGATCGCTCCACAGGCCCGAATCCTCGGCCTTGGCGTTCAGTTCGGCGAGGCGGCGGGTCGCGGTCTCGACGTCAAAGATGCCTCCTCAGCAATCCCATGGATTGCTTGATGGTCTCTATGAGTGACTCGGCTTCGGCGCGCATGGGCGGCTCGGACGTGGGGAATCGGCTTGGCGGGTAGTGGACCGGGGCGGCGATCGCTACGCCCTATTTGCGGGCGTTTCAAGTTCGGGACCGCGCCCTGCCCCGGACTCCGGCGGGGCGTCTCGGCTCGAATCCGCGCGATTGGATTATCGGCAATTTAACCATGCCGGGCCGCAGAATCCGCCGGCGGCGTTCCGGACCGCCGAATTAACTGAATTGAAATCGGCGATCGCGAGTATCGGGT
>JBEKZS010000258.1:0-3057 GCA_049509635.1 Roseiarcus sp. | reverse complement strand
TTCTCTCCCGGGCCGCGGCCGCGCATATCCCGACGCTGCTCGCCGGCATGCGCGCCGCCCCCAATCTCGGCGCCGACTATGACGCGCGCTTCGACGCGATCTACCCCGATCTCGCCAGGCAGTTCGGCGTCGCGCTCTATCCGTTTTTCCTCGAGGGCGTCGCCGCCGACCCGAAGCTCAACCAGAAGGACGGGCTGCATCCGACGCACGAAGGGGTGGAGCGAATCGTCGCGGCGATGCTGCCGGCGGTCGAGACGCTGCTGAAGGGGGCGAAGGCGTGAGAGCAGGGGCGCCGGGTCGGCCCCCCGTGCGCGCCTACCGCTTCTTCCGCCGCAACCCGTCGAAATACACGATGACGATGATCAGCAGCCCGGTGATGATGCGCTGCCAGAACGAGTTGAGGTTCAAAAGGTTGGCGCCGTTGTTGATCGTCGTCAGGATGAATGAGCCGAGCAGGGGGCCGTGGATGGAGCCGATGGCGCCAAACAGGCTGGTGCCGCCGATCACCGAGGAGGCGATCGCCTGCAGCTCCCAGCCTTCGGCCTGGGTGGGGTTGCCGATGCCGATGCGCATCGCCAGCAGCACGCCGACGAATGAGGCGCAGACCGCCGACAGCACATAGGCGAGATAGATGATCGCCTTGACGTTGACGCCGGACAGCCGCGCCGCCTCCGCGTTGGAGCCGATCGCGAAGAGGTAGCGCCCCCAGCGGCTCTGGTGGAGCAGCACATAGGCGGGGATCGCGACGACGAGCACCATCCAGAACAGGTTGGGCACGCCGAGCCAGCTGCCGCGCGAAAAGCCGGTGAACGCGTCGTTGTTGATCGAGATGGTCGCGCCATTGGTGATCAAGAGGCCGATGCCGCGCAGCGCGGTCAGGCTGGCGAGGGTCATGATGAAGGGCGGCAAGCCGAGCTGGACGATGCCGAAGGCGTGGAACAGGCCGATGCAGAGCCCGATGCCGAGCGTCGAGGCGATCGCGAGCCAGATCGGGAAGTCCTGCCCGAGCATCAGCGCGATCGCCATGCTGCAGAAGCCGACCACGGCGCCGACCGACAGATCTATGCCCGCGGTGATGATGACGAAGGTCTCGCCGATCGCGAGGATCGCGATCATGGCGCCCTGACGCGCGAGATTGGTGAGGTTGTTCTCGCTCCAGAAGGTCGTCGTCGCGAGCGAAAGCGCCAACCACATCAGCAGCAGCAAGCCCAGGAGCGTCAGGCCGAGCAGCAGGTTGACTCCGGCATTGGGTCGCCTCGTGACGCTCGCATCCAGCACGCTCATCTGACTCGATCCCCCCGCACGATTGAAATTTCGCTCACACGCCGATCGCCTCGCCGAGGATCGCCTCGTGCGAGGCGTCCTTGTAGGCGTGGGTCGCCCCGATGCCGCCGCGGCGGAACACATGAAGCGTGTCGGCGAGCTCATAGACCTCGGGCAGATAGGACGAGATCAGCACGATCCCGGCGCCGTTCACCAGCAGCTGGCCCATCAGCCGATAGATTTCCGCCTTGGTGCCGACGTCGACGCCGACCGTCGGCTCGTCGAAGATGAACAACTTGGCGCCGTGGTTGAGCCATTTGGCGATGACGATCTTCTGCTGGTTGCCGCCCGACAGGCTCGACGCATTGGCGCCGCGCGAGGCAGTCTTGATCCGCATCTCCCTGATCTGCCGATCGGCGTGGCGCGCCTCGTCGGGGATGTTGATCAGCGGCCCGACGCTGAGCCGGTCGAAGATCGGCAGGTTGATGTTGAAGCCCACGCCCAGATTGAGGCACAGACCCTGGTCGCGCCGGCTCTCTGGCGCGAGCGCGATGCCCAGATCCATCGCCTGCCGCTCGGAACGGATCGCGACCGGCGCGCCCTGGAACAGGATTTCGCCCGAGGTCGCGGGAGAACGCCCGAACAGGCTCTGGACGAATTCGCTGCGGCCGGCGCCGATGAGCCCGTAGAGGCCGACGATTTCGCCGGCGCGGACCGCGATCGAGACGTTCCGGAAGCCCTTTCCGGAGAGGCTCCTGGTCTCGAGGATCGTCGCGCCGGGCGCGACCTTGTCCTTGTGGTAGATCTGCTCGATCGAGCGGTTGATCATCAGCGCGATGAGATCGGCCTCGTTGGTCTCGCCGATCCCCCGCGTGCCGACCAGCGCGCCGTCGCGCAGCACCGAGACGCGGTCGGCGAGTTCGAACACTTCCTCGAGCCTGTGGCTGATATAGACGATGGTGACGCCCTTGGCCTTGAGCCGGCGGATCAGCAGGAACAGCGCGGCGGTCTCGGTGCGGGTGAGATAGGCGGTCGGCTCGTCGAAGATGAGGAATTTGGCGCCACGCCGCTCGGCGCGCGCAGTGGCGACCAATTGCTGCTGGCCGATGGTCAGCGAGGACAGCAGCGCGCCGGCCGGCAGCGCGAAGCCGAGTTCGTCGAGCAGCTTCTGCCCCTCGCGCACCATGGCGCCGTGCTGGAGCAGGCCGAAGCGCACGGATTCGTCGCCGAGGAACAGGTTGGCGGCGACCGTCAGGTGCGGGCACAGCACGACTTCCTGGTGGACCGCGTTGATCCCGAATTCGATCGCCTCATGCGGATTGGCGAGCGCGACCGGCCGTCCCTCCCAGAAAATCCCGCCGCTCGTGCGCGGATGGACGCCGGTCAGCAGCTTGATCAGCGTCGACTTGCCGGCGCCGTTCTCGCCGACGATCGCGTGAATCTCGCCGCGCTCGAAGGCGAGGTCGACCGCCTTCAGCGCATGGGTGGCGCCGAAACGCTTGTCGAGCTTGTCCAGTCGCAGCAACGGCGGCTCGGCGACGGCGGCCGCCGGCCCGCTGCGCATCGCGCCGGTGGTCTGCATCGCCGGCTCCTCCCTCGCACCCGCCATCGGGAATTCAACGCCAACAAAGCAGAAAAATCCGCTCTCCCGCAAGCGTCGGAAGGGCCTGCGCCGCGGACGGCGTTCCGCCTCACTTCACCTTGGGGCTCAAGAGCTCCTTGGAGCGCGGCTCGTTCATGTTGGCGGTGGTGATGAGATTGGCGCCGGTGTCGACGAACGCCTCGACCTTGTCG
>JBEKZS010000257.1:0-3105 GCA_049509635.1 Roseiarcus sp. | reverse complement strand
CATGCACGACTGGGGCGACGACGGAACCGGCCTGACGATGAAATATCTGCGGCGCGGTTCGGGCTATTACATCGACGTCGGCGCCTCGCAACTGGTCATCGAGGGCAAGATCAAGCTGAAGAGCGGGGTCGCGGTCGAGCGGATCAAGAAGCATTCGGTGCTTCTGGCCGACGGAACCGAGCTGCCCGCCGATCTCATCGTCTATGCGACCGGCTATGGTTCGATGAACGGCTGGGCGGCGGCGCTGATTTCGCCCGAGGTCGCCGCCAAGGTCGGCAAGTGCTGGGGACTCGGGTCGAACACAGCCAAGGACCCCGGCCCCTGGGAGGGCGAATTGCGCAACATGTGGAAGCCGACCCAGCAGGAGGCTTTGTGGTTCCACGGCGGCAACCTCCATCAGTCCCGGCATTATTCCCAGTATCTGTCGCTGCAGCTGAAGGCGCGGATGGAAGGCCTGCCGACCCCGGTCTACGGGCTGGAGAAGCCGCACCACGCCAGCTGACCCCGGGCGCCCGCGCAGGGCGGAATACCGCCGGAAGGCCCTCATCCGGCGCTTCGCGCCACCTTCTCCCGCAAGCGCGGGAGAAGGGTTTTTGCGCGCTTTTGGAATTCCCGCCCGGCCCCAGGCGATTTGGCCGAATCGCCAAATCGCTCTATGCCGTGCCAGCCGGCCGGGGCGTCGGCGTCCGGAGGTCGGGGATCATGAAACTGCCGCGCGAACTCGGTCCGATCCATTTCGTCGGGATCGGCGGCATCGGCATGTCGGGCATCGCCGAAATGCTGATCAACCAGGGCTACCGGGTCCAGGGTTCGGACGCCAGCGACAACGCCAATGTCCGCCGGCTGCGCGACAAGGGCGCCAGCGTGTTCATCGGCCATGACCCGGCCCATCTCGGCGAGGCCGCGGTCGTCGTCGTCTCGACCGCGATCCGGCGCGACAATGTCGAACTCGTCGCCGCCCGCGAGCGGCGGCTTCCGGTCGTGCGGCGCGCCGACATGCTCGCCGAGCTGATGCGGCTCAAGCAATGCGTCGCGATCGCCGGCACCCATGGCAAGACCACGACCACCTCGCTGGTCGCCGCTTTGCTCGACGCCGCCGGGCTCGACCCGACCGTCATCAACGGCGGGATCATCAACGCCTATGGCGCCAACGCCAAGAAGGGCGACGGCGACTGGATGGTCGTCGAGGCCGACGAGAGCGACGGGACGTTCCTGCGGCTGCCGGCCGACGTCGCCATCGTCACCAACATCGACCCCGAGCATCTCGATCATTTCAAGACTTTCGACGCGATCAAGGACGCGTTCCTCGCCTTCGTCGAGAACATTCCGTTCTACGGCTTCGCGGTCATGTGTCTCGACCATCCTGTTGTCCAGGAGATGGTCGGCCGGATCGAGGACCGGCGGGTGATCACCTATGGCGAGAACCCGCAGGCCGACGTCCGGCTGCTCGACGTCGATCTTTCCGGCGGCCTGACCCGCTTCAACGTCCTCATCCGCGACCGCAAGACCTCGCAGGCGACCTATATCGACGAACTCGTCCTGCCGATGCCGGGCCATCACAATGCGCTCAACGCCACCGCCGCGATCGCGGTCGCCTATGAGCTGAAGGCGCCGATCGAGGCGATCCGGCGGGCGATCGCCGGCTTCGCCGGGGTCAAGCGCCGGTTCACCCGCACCGGCGAGTGGAACGGCGCGGCGATTTTCGACGATTACGGCCACCATCCCGTCGAGATCGCCGCGGTGCTGCGCGCCGCCCGCGCCGCCACCGCCGGCAAGGTGATCGCGATCGTCCAGCCGCATCGCTACACCCGCCTGCAATCCCTGTTCGAGCAATTCGCCAGCTGCTTCAACGACGCCGATGCGGTGATCGTCGCCGACGTCTATTCGGCCGGCGAGGCCCCGATCGAGGGCGTCGACAAAAGCGCGCTGGTCGCCGCGATCAAGGCGCGCGGCCACCGCCGGGCGCTCGCGCTCGGCGCGCCGGCCGAGCTCGCCGGCCTGGTGCGCGAGCTCGCCGGCCCCGGCGACTATGTCGTGCTGCTCGGCGCCGGCAGCATCACCCAATGGGCCTATGCGCTGCCGGGCGAACTGGCGGCCGGCGACCCGCGGTGACCGGCGCCGGCGCGGCCTTCCCGGACCTCGCCCCGGCGATCGCCGCGCTCGCCCCGGCGCTGCGCGGCCGGCTCACCGGCAACGCGCCGCTCGCCCCCTACACCTGGTTTCGCGTCGGCGGCCCCGCGCAGGCTTTGTTCCAGCCCGCCGACGAGGCCGACCTCGCTGAATTGCTCGCCCGCCTGCCCGCCGAAATCCCGGTCACCACGATCGGCCTCGGCTCGAACCTGATCGTGCGCGACGGCGGCATCGCCGGCGTCGTCATCCGGCTCGGCGGCCGCGCATTCGGCGCGATCGAGGCCGGCCCCGGCCACAGGATTCTCGCGGGGGCCGCGGCGCCCGACATCCGGATCGCCGCCGCCGCCGCCGAGGCGGGAATCGCCGGCCTGGAATTCTATCGCGGCATTCCCGGTTCGCTCGGCGGCGCGCTGCGGATGAACGCCGGCGCCCATGGCGGCGACACCGCCGCGGTCCTCGTCGAGGCGCGCGGCGTCGATCGCGCGGGCGCGGTGCGCGCCCTCGACGCCGCCGCGATGGGTTTTGCCTATCGGCACACCAGCGCCCCCGCCGACGTCATCTTCACCCGCGCGATCCTCCAGGGCCGCCCCGGCGATCCCGCCGCGATCGGCGCCGAAATGGCGCGGGTCACCGCGGCGCGCGAGGCCGCCCAGCCGATCCGCGAAAAGACCGGCGGCTCGACCTTCAAGAACCCGCCGGGCGAGCGGGCCTGGGTCCTCATCGACCGGGCGGGCTGCCGCGGCCTGACCCTCGGCGACGCCGCGGTCTCGACCCTGCACTGCAACTTCCTCATCAACCGCGGCGCCGCCACCGCCGCCGAAATCGAGGCGCTCGGCGAGGAGGTCCGCCGCCGGGTGCGCGAGACCAGCGGGGTCGAGCTGGAATGGGAGATCCGGCGCGTCGGCGAGGCGGGGCAGGGCCGCGGGCTCCACCCGGCTTCCGGCGATTCCCCCTGAACGCTGATCACACAGCTTT
>JBEKZS010000256.1:0-3111 GCA_049509635.1 Roseiarcus sp. | reverse complement strand
CGCGGAGTTGCGCGGAGATCTCAAACGCATCAAGCGCGATCTCGATACCTCCCGCGCCCGCTCCAGCACGAGCATTCCGATCGTGGCAGAAGCTGCAATCTCAGCCATCCAGCCTAGTCCCGCGCCCGCCGCACCGCCACGAAAAAGCGGCCTGATTCGAATCCTCGCGATCGCCGCCATTGCCCTACTGGCCGGCCTCGCCATCGGCGCATTCTTGCTGCAACGCCCCGTCGAACCGTCTTTCGCCGCTTACCATCCCCTCACCTTCCGCCGCGGTATCGTGCTCTCCGCCCGCTTCGCTCCCGATGGCAAGACCGTGATCTACAGCGCCGCCTGGGAAGGCAGGCCCGTCGATCTTTACACCACCCGCCCCGAGAGCCCGCAATCGCAGGAGATGGAACCTCGCGGCGCAAATGTTCTCGCCGTTTCCTCTTCCGGCGAGATGGCGCTCGCCCTCGGCAGCCACGCGCGCGATGCCTTTCTTTATTCCGGCACACTTGCCCGGGTACCGCTCGTAGGAGGGGCTCCCCGCGAGATACTCGAAAACGTGGAGTGGGCCGATTGGTCACCCGAGGGCAGCCAGCTCGCCGTGGTCCACGAAGTCAATGGCCGCAAGCAACTCGAATTTCCCGTCGGCAAAGTCCTTTACCAGGCCGACGGCTGGATCGGAAATATCCGCGTCGGTCCCAACGCCAGCCTGATCGCCTTCATCGACCATCCCCAGCCCCGCGACGATGGCGGCTCCGTCGCCGTCATCGACCTGGCCGGAAAAAAGAAAACTCTCTCCGATGGCTGGGACAGCATCCAGGGCCTGGCCTGGTCGCCCAAGGGAGACGAAGTCTGGTTCAGCGCGACCCGCACCGGCGGCGACCGTTCTCTCTACGCCGTCAACTTGTCCGGCAACGTCCGCTTATTAGCGCGCGTCCCCGGCGAACTCACGCTGCTCGACGTCAACCGCCAGGGCAGCGTTCTGCTCACTCGCGGCAACGACCGCGCCGGCATCATCGGCCTCGCCCCCGGCGAAACCAAAGAGCGCGACCTTTCCTGGCTCGATTGGTCCGTGCCTGCTTCTCTCTCCAAGGATGGTCGCGAAGTTCTCTTCAACGAGGCCGGCGAAGGCGGCGGCCCCAAATATGCCGTCTACATTCGCAAGACCGACGGCTCGCCCGCCGTTCGTCTCGGGGAAGGCAACGGCCTCAGTCTGTCGCCCGATGGCAAGTGGGCCCTGGCTCGCATCAACACCTCGCCCTCTCCGCTGATTCTGCTCCCCACCGGAGTTGGAGAAATGCAGCCCCTCAAAGCCGACGGCTTAAATCACGCCGCCGCAGCCTGGATGCCCGATGGCAAGCGCATCGTATTCTCCGGCATTGAAGCCGGCCACGGCATCCGCCTCTACCTTGAATCGCTCGACGAAGGCCAGCCCAAGCCCATCAGCGCCGAAGGCATCGGCGCAACTTTCGCTCTGTCTCCCCAGGGCGACTTGATCGCCGGCACAGGCCCCGACCGCAAACTGTATCTCTATCCCGTCTCGGGAGGCGATCCGCGCCTGGTCCTCGGCGCCGAGCCGGAAGAGACCCCGACCAGCTGGTCCTCCGATGGCCGCGAGCTCTTCGTGATCCGCCGTGGAGAAATTCCCGCTAACGTCTTCCGCATCGACATCTCCACCGGAAAGCGCACGCTCTGGAAAGCCCTCGAACCCGCCGACTCCGCTGGCATCGACACCATCGGCCGCGTACTCCTCTCGGCCGACACCAAGAACTACGTCTACAGCTACGTCCGCACCCTCTCCGACCTCTACACCGTAGAAGGCCTAAAGTAAGCGACAGAGATGATAAAGAAAACAGTAAAAGGAAAGTGGGGACGGCCGCCTCGGCCGTCCAGCCAAGGGCAGGGCTTCGCGTCGCGTTCAAACCATTCGGTAGCGTCATGCGCCGCGCCCGTCCGGTCTCCCTCAATATAATTCACAAGCTCCACCGCCAACTCCACATCCCAGCCGAAGTCTTGATCCAGCCGGTGAAGCAATCGGCCCGCCGATCGCGAACCGGGTTACGCGCCTCGCGACCAAGTCAGGCCGCCCGCCGCCGCGCCTGAGAATCTCGATATTTCCTCTCTCAAGTGGTCAGCTCTCAAGAGAGGCCGATGCATGTGGCAAAGCCCATGAGGGGACGGCCGCCTCGGCCGTCCAGCGAGCGCAGCGAGCGAGATTTGGGCTTCCCCGCCGACCCCCATTTGCGTGCCACAACGCCCCCGCCCCATTCCCAAGAGGTTTATAATCCTTAAAAGCCGTACCGCGCTGCAGGCCTGATTACCATGACCGACCAACTCAGAAAGAAATTACAGGAAGAAGTCGACGCGCTCGAACACGAACTAGTGCACGAGCTCCCCAAGGAGATCAAGCGCGCCGCCGCTCTCGGCGACCTCAGCGAGAACGCCGAATACCACATGGCCAAGCAGCGCCAGGAGTTCGTCAAGGCCCGCTTCCGCCAACTTGGCAAGCGCCTAGCCGACCTGTCGCTGACCAACATGAACAACATCCCGAAAGATAAGGTGGGCCTGGGTTCCACGGTCAAGGTCTACGACAGCTCGAAGCACGAAGAGATCGAATACAAGCTGGTGACCAGCGAAGAATCCGACGTGGGCGCTGGAAAAATCTCGACCACCTCGCCCATCGGCCGCGCCCTGCTGAATAAAAAGGTAGGCGACGAAGCCACCGTGATCACACCCAACGGCAAGCGCGAACTCGAAATCCTGAGCCTGAGCACCATCCACGACGAAGCCGGCTCCGAAAAGGCAGACGCCTGATGGCGCTCGCAGCCTCCTCGAACAAATCGAACCATAGCTGGACCAGCGCCTTCGGCCGCGCCTGCGGAGTTCTGCTCGACACCATCGTGCGCTGGCTGGCGCTCTCCCGCATCAACCCCAACGTCCTCACTTTTATGGGATTGGTGGTAAACACCTGGGCCGCAATCCTCTTCGGTTCCGCCACAGCGCTGACCCAGCCGCGCATGTTCTTCTACGCCGGGCTCGTGATCATCGGCTCTGGATTTTTCGATCTCGTCGATGGCCAAGTAGCCCGCGCCACCAACCGCGTCACCCGCTTCGGAGCTTTCT
>JBEKZS010000255.1:0-3113 GCA_049509635.1 Roseiarcus sp. | reverse complement strand
ACCCGCCGCGTCTTGGCCGCACGCGGCTCCGCCGGCGCCTGGCGCTCGACCTTCTCCGCCCTCAGAGCTGCGGCGCGCCGCCACCCGAACAGCTGCGACGGCGCGATATTCAGCGTATCCATCCGGCGTAGCACGCAGGCGGCCGGATTTAGCGCGATCTCCTAGCCAATATTGTCGGATCGTCTTTGTGGATTTTGATCAGATCGATCAGGTTTTCGATGCCGAAGTCGGTGAACGCCATCTCGCCCTCGTCGTCGGGGCCATACACCCAGATCACGCCGTCCTCGGGCTCCATTTCAATAGCTACATCGAACAACCAGTCTTCGTTTTCGCCAAGTTGCCTGGCGACGCGGGTTATCGTTTTGACGTGATGGACTTTGTTGATGTGCATGGTCAGGCCGCCTGAGCGGAGTTGACCGGGGCCTCCGGCGTCCAGTTCCACGGCGCCAGCTCATCCAGCCGATGCGCGGAGTGGTCGGCGATGCGGGAGAGGACGTCAGCCAACCAAGCCTGCGGATCGACACGATTCATTTTGCACGTGATGATGAGGCTGTACATCGCCGCGGCGCGGTCGCCCCCGCGGTCGGACCCGCAGAACAGCCATGATTTTCTTCCCAGAGCTATCCCTCTCAGGCCGCGCTCGGCGGCATTGTTGGAAAGGCAAACACGGCCATCGTCCAAAAAGAGCGTGAAGGCCGGCCAACGCTTGAGAATGTAATTGATCGCCTTGACCAGATCGTGCCCGCGCGAAAGCCGAAGGACCTGTTCACGCAAATAGGCATGGAGATCCTCGACCAACGGCCGGCTCTGCTTTTGTCGAGTCTCCACGCGCTCCGCGGCGCTCTTGCCGTTGATAGCCCGCTCGATCTCGAACAGCGCGTCGATGCGGCGCACGACCTCGATCGCGATGGGCGACAGCGCAATTTCTTTTTTGCCGGCGGCCTTGCGGCGGGCATTCTCCTCAATGTCGGCCATGGCGAAGAACGGACGCCGCGCATGCACCCAACACGCCGCCTCCCGAACCGGCGCGGGCTTCCGGTCAGCTTGGTAGAGCTTGCCATAGCCGTCGTAGGCGTCGGCTTGCAGGATGCCGGAATATCCCACCAGATGTGACTGCGGATGCTCGCCCCGGCGATTGCGCGAGTAATAGAACATCGCCGCCGGCGGCCCGACGCCGCCGAAAGGCTTGTCGTCGCGAACGTAGATCCAACATCGACCGGTGTCGGTTTTACCCTCGGCCAGTACGGGCACGGTCGTATCGTCGCCATGCAGCCGCTCGGCCGCTAACACATGGGCCTCCACCAGGCGAAGGATCGGCGCGAGCGCCGCGCAGACCGATCCCACGGCGTCCGCCATGGTCGACAGCGCGATCGGCACGCCTTCCAGGGCGTAGCGCTCGGCCTGACGGTTCAAAGGCTGGTGCTGGCCGAACTTCTCGAACACGATCATCGCCAGCAGGCTCGGTCCCGCCCATCCCCTTGCGATGGCATGGAAGGGCGCGGGCGCCTGCGTGACCTTCTCGCAATCGCGGCACGTGAACTTCTCGCGCACCGTCTCGATCACCTTCCACTGACGGGGCTGCGACTCCAGCGTCCGCGTCACGTCCTCGCCGAGCTTGCGCAGCCGGTGGCCGCCGCAGCACGCGCACGCCGTCGGCGGCGCGATCACCACACGTTCGCGGGGAAGATGGTCGGGGAACGTATTGCGGTCGGGACGCTTGCGCGTAAATCCGCGCACGTTTGTCGACTTGGCGACGGCCTTTTCCGCCGCCAGTTCATCCTCTGTGGCGCTGGCTTCCAGCTCTTCGAACGTCAGCGCCAATTGATCGGCCAAGCGCTCCGAGCGCTCCGACCGTTGTCCGTAAACCTGGCGCTCCAACTTGGCGATCCGCAGCTTCTGCCGCGCGATCAGCGCCAGGTCCTCGGACGCTTTGGCCCGGGCGACGGCCAATTCCGCAGCCACCTCAAGGGCGTTCGCGCGCTCGACGAGCAACGCCGCTTTCAGGGCGGCGATATCGTCGGGAAGAGCGTCGCGAGCGGGATCCATGCGACGCAGTGAATCATAAATTTGGTGATTTGTGGCGCCCCAAAATGCGTCCGACGCCAAGTTTTTTCACGCTCACCCAGCGCTCTTCGGCCTCCATGTCAGTTGCGGATTTCGCCAGTCAATTCCTTCCAGCATATAGGCCATCTGCGCCGCCGATATCGAAACGGCGCCCTCCGTCGCCGACGGCCAGATGAACCTTCCGCGATCGAGTCGCTTGGCATACAGGGACAGGCCGAGGCCGTCGTGCCAGAGGATTTTGGCGAGATCGCCGCGACGTCCGCGGAAGATGTAAAGATCGCCCGCGTGAGGATCGCGCTTCAATTGCTCCTGCACTTGAAGCGCCAGGCCCTGCATTCCGCGACGCATGTCCGTGTGGCCCGTCGCGATCCAGACCCGACATCCCGCCGGCATCGGGATCACGACCGCAACGCCTTCAAGGTCGCGGCGATCACCGCCGAGGGCGCATCCGCGCCGATACGGACCCGGACGCCCTTCAACTCCACTTCGATAACGCGGAGGTCGGAGCCGTTCGACGGCGGCAACGTCGCCGACGGTCGCGGCGGCGTTTCGATGATCACCGGCGAAAATCCGCTGGCGCCCGCGCTCGGCGTCCGCCGCGTCTCTCGGCGCCATTTATAGACGAGGCTCGTGCAGATATCCTCGCGACGCGCCACCTCCGCGACCACCGCGCCGGGCTCCGCGATCGCCGCCAGAATCCGAACCCGGTCTTCTTCGCTCCATCGCCGACGCCGTTCGTCGCCCGTGATCAATGTCATCCGACCCATGCTGTGCAGCTAGCCTCGCTGATAAAGCCGACTTAGCTGCGCAGCATCACACTTCCCTCGATTTTGAAAAGGCGGCCCACTGCGGAGGGATACTATTCAGCGTACGCGCCAGCGCCGAAATATTCGTGCTTGGCTCCAGAGACGCCGCGATCGCTCGATCCTTGAACTCGTCGGACCAACGCCGGCGTTCTCCAACCGGCGCTCCATCGAGACGTTCCGCTCGGACCTCTATGAACTGGTTCGTGTTAGTTCTGCGCATAGGCGTAGACATAGATGTTGCTA
>JBEKZS010000254.1:0-3146 GCA_049509635.1 Roseiarcus sp. | reverse complement strand
CCCCTGCGCGCGGTTCAGGCCTCTCGCAACCAAGCTCTTCGACGGACAAACCTGGCCCGATCGGGCCGGGTTTGCCCTTCGAAGAGCTTGGCGAACCATCGCCACGTCGATGCGACGCTGTCACCGCGGAGCGGGCGAAGCGTATGTGTGGACGGCCCCGGCGATGCAAGGGAATTTTTCGGGTGGCGCTGGGACGGGTCGTATGCGGTCATGTGTACGGCCTGTGAGTGCGGCGTAGTGGCGAGCCGCTGGCCCTGATGAAATCCGCGGATCGGCTCCCAATCAGCGAAACGCGCTGTGACGCGCCATCCGCTTTGCGGGTTTTGCCTCTCCCCGGTGCGCGACCGGTCCGTCATCATCTCCCGAGCATTTTCCCCGCTTCCGAAGGGCTCTGGCCCCGTGGAACTGCCGTGAGCTCATCCCGCCGCGGTCGAGACCCGAAGCGGCCGATAGCTTTCGCCGCGCGCCAGCATGGCCCAAATGACGCGCGCCGTCTTGGCGGCCATGGCCACGGCGACGACGAGCCGCGGGCGGCGCTTGATCATGCCGGCGAGCCATGGCGAGGCCTTGGCGGGGTTGGCAAGAGCATACCGCAGCACGGCCATCTGCCCCATCACGAGCAAGGTTCGCAGCTCGCGATTGCCCGCCTTGCTGATCGCGCCGATGCGCACTTTGGCGCCGCTCGAGTTCTGGCGCGGCGTCAAGCCGAGCCAGGCTGCGAAGTCGCGGCCCGTTCGGAAGCGCGTGACATCGCCGGCCAGCGCGCGAAGGGTCCCCGCCGCCACCGGGCCGACGCCCGGAATCTTCATCAGCCGGCGACTGGCCTCGTCGGTCGCCGTGAGCTTCCTGAGCCGGGCGTCGAAAGCGGCGATGCGCGCCTGCGTCGCTTCGATCATGTCGGCCAATTCGAGCAAGGTCCGCCGAGCCAGCTCCGGCAGCGGCTCCACATCGGTCCTGACGAGCGCGATCAGCTGCGCCGCGCCCGCCGGCCCGAGCGGCGCGACGATGCCGAACTCGGTCAAATGCGCGCGCAGCGCGTTGACCAGCGCCGTGCGCTGGGCGACCAGCAACCCGCGCGTCTTGTAAGCCTGCGCCAGCGCCTGGTCCTCCCGGCTCTTGATCGGAACAAAACGCATGTGCGGCCGGCTCACCGCCTCGCAGATCGCCGCCGCATCGGCCGCATCGGTCTTCGAGCGCTTCACGTAGGGCTTCACATAAATCGGCGAAATCAGCCGAACCGTGTGGCCGAACCCGGCGAGTTCGCGCGCCCAAAAGTGCGCCCCGCCGCAAGCTTCCATGCCAATCAAGCAAGGCTTCAGCCCGCCAAAGAACTTCAGCGCGCCCGCCCGCGACATCCGCTTGCGAAGCGTGACTGTCCCGGCCGCGTCGACGCCATGGACCTGAATGACGCCCTTGGCGATGTCGAACCCAATCGTGGTAACGTTCATCGGACGGCTCCCCTGTGAGCGATAGCGACAACCATCACTCTGGCACACCAGATGCCGTAAGAGGGGCCGTCCACCCCATCAGCGAAGATTCCATGGGAGGTGGATAGCGGCCGATTCTGTCGCCAGACTGAGGCTGTGAACCCACTCACTCTGGAGGCATCGATGTCAATTGACGCTCGCGAAGAAACCGCCGCTATCCGCACGCAGTTTGGCGCCATTTTCGTTTCGTTGGAATTGAGCCGATCGCTTTGGCTGATCACTTCGCTTTCGCCGGGCGGCGGGGAGAAGATGTCGCGGCATGACGTGCCGGCGGGAGACGTGGCGGGACTGCTGGCGCGGTTTGCCGAACTCAGGAGCAAAGCGCGGGGGCGGACGGGAACGCTCTATCCGATCATCGCCATCCACGAAGCGGGGCTGGACGGATTCTGGATCGACCGGGTTCTGCGGCAGGAGGGGATCGAGAGCTACGTCGTCGACGCCGCCTCGATCGCGGTTTCGCGCCGGCGGCGGCGGGCCAAGACGGACAAGATCGACGGCGAGGCGCTGGTGCGGGCGCTGTTGGCCTTCAAGCGCGGCGAACCGCGGGTGTGCTCGATGGTGCGCGCGCCGACGCCCGAAGAGGAGGACCGTCGCCGCATTTGTCGCGAGCGCAAGGCGCTGATTGCCGAGCGCGTGCGGCACGTCAATCGGATCAAGGGATTGCTGTTTTCCCAAGGGGTCGGCGATTATGAGCCGTTGCGCCGCGATCGTCGCCGAGCGCTCGAGGCGCTTGGCGCCGGCGACGGACGGCCGCTCGGGGTGAATTTGAAGGCGCAAATCGGGCGCGAGTTGGATCGGCTCGAATTGCTGCTCGATCAGATCCGGGCCGTCGAAGCCGCGCGCGACGCGTTGTTGGCCGAAGCGGTCGAGGCCGAAGCGGCGCCCTTGCCTGCGACGGCGTCCTCACCTGCGACGACGCCCTCGCCAGCGAGGATGTTGCTGCGCCTGAAGGGCGTCGGTCCGGAGTTCGCCGCCATTCTGTGGACGGAGGGGCTCTGCCGCTCCTTCGCCAATCGCCGGCAGATCGCCGCTTATGCAGGCTTGGCGCCGACGCCATGGCGGAGTGGGACGATCGAGCGCGAACAGGGCGTGTCGAAGGCCGGCAACCCGCGCCTGCGTACGACGATGATCCAACTGGCCTGGCTGTGGCTGCGCCATCAGCCGCAGTCGGCCCTGGCGCGCTGGTTCCACCAGCGGCTTTCCGGCGCCGGAAAAGGCAGGCGCAAGACGACGATCGTCGCACTCGCCCGCAAACTGCTCGTCGCGCTGTGGAAGTTCGCCAGCGCCGGCGTCGTCATCGAGGGCGCCCTCATGAAGGGCGGCGCCGCGAACGGCTGAGCGCGCCTCGTCCGACACCAGAATCCCCATCCGCCGAGGCCCGATCAGCCTCGGTCGATCCGGGCAGGCGGGCCGATGGATTGCATGGCTTCAAAAGCCGCAGCGAAGAATGGTCTCGCCCTCTCGAGCCCTCGCCGCCGAAAGCGGAATCAGGGTGCGCCGCTCAAACGCGACGACCGAATGTGAGTTTGTTCTGGCCTTCAACCAGATCGCTCAAACCGGCTCGAACCAGGATCGCCAATCACGCGCCAAAGGACGCAACCGCTGCTGGAAAATCCCCCTTGACGAATACATTCCCCATGTGAGCAATCCAGACTTGGG
>JBEKZS010000253.1:0-3193 GCA_049509635.1 Roseiarcus sp. | reverse complement strand
CGTCGAGACCGGTCGCGAAGCTGTAGAGGCGGTCGATCCAGAAATCCGCATCCTTCTTCGCACGCCACAGCGAGATGATGTGATCCTGGAATTGCTCCGGGATGTCGGTGCCCGCATGCGGCATGGAAATGATGAGCGGGGCTTTGCCGCGCTCGACGATGGGCTCCATTATTCGCCTCTCCAGACGCGCGCGTGCAGCGGGTTGAATCCCATCCGGTAGACGAGCTCGGCGGGCCGCTCGACATTCCAGATCGCCAGATCCGCCGACTTGCCCGCCTCCAGCGTGCCGGTTTCGGCGCCGAGCCCGAGCGCGCGCGCCGCCTCGCGGGTGACGCCGGCGAGGCACTCGTCGACCGTCATCCGGAACAGCGTCGCCGCCATGTTCATCGCGAGCAGCAGCGAGGTCATCGGCGAGGTCCCGGGATTGCAGTCGGTGGCGACCGCCATGGGAACGCCATGCGCCCTGAACAGCGCGATCGGCGGCGCCCGGGTCTCGCGGATGAAGTAATAGGCGCCGGGCAGGATCACCGCCGCCGTCCCAGCCCGCGCCATCGCCGCCGCGCCGGCTTCGTCGGCATGTTCGAGATGATCGGCCGACAGCGCGCCGTAGCGCGCGGCGAGCGCCGCGCCGTGCAGGTTCGAAAGCTGATCGGCGTGCAGCTTCACCGGCAGGCCAAGCGCGCGCGCGGCGTCGAACACGCGGGCGATCTCGTCGGGCGAGAAGGCGATGCCTTCGCAGAAGCCGTCGACCGCATCGACGAGCCCCTCGCCGGCGAGCGCCGGCAGGATCTCCCCGACGATCGCCTGGACGTAGCCTGTCCTGTCGCCTTCGGCCTCGGGCGGCAGCGCATGCGCGCCCAGATAGGTCCGGCGCACCGAGACCTCGCGCGCCTCGCCGAGCCGCCCGGCGGCGCGCAGCGACTTGCGCTCGTTCGGCAGGTCGAGCCCGTAGCCCGACTTGATCTCGATCGTGGTGACGCCCTCGCCGATCAGCGCGTCGAGCCGCGGCAGCGACTGGCGCACGAGTTCGTCTTCGCTCGCCGCGCGCAGCGCCCGCACCGACGAGACGATGCCCCCGCCGGCGCGCGCGATCTCCTCATAGGTCGCCCCGCGCAGCCGCGCCTCGAATTCCGCCGCGCGGTTTCCGGCGTGGACGAGGTGCGTGTGACAGTCGATCAGGCCGGGCGTGATCCAGCGCCCCTCGCAGCGGACCGTCTGCGCGGCCGTGCGCAGCGCCTGCGGCAGCTCGGCCTGCGCGCCGGCGAAGACGATGCGGCCGTCCCTGGCGGCGAGCGCGCCATGCTCGATCGCGCCGAGCCCCGGACGGCCCGGCGCCAGCGTCGCCAGCCGGGCGTCGAGCCACAGCAGATCGCAGGACCGCTCGGATGCCGGAGATGCCGCCATGGCGTTCGATCGCCGCCGATTTTGCCCGCCTCGCCGTTTCATGCATAGACATAACAGGGATGAAATCAAGCCGCGCGCGGCGGCGGCCTGGATCGGCGCGGACGGGCGGGCGATGAGCGAAGCGACGCGGACGTTGCATCTGGGCCGGGCGCTGACGCCCGAGGGCTGGCGGACCGGCGTGCGCCTGACGGTGAATTCGGGCGTGATCGCGGCCGTCGAGGCGGGCGCCGCGGCGAGGACGGGCGACGAGCGACATGAGGTCGGCGCGCCGGGAATCGCGAATGTCCACAGCCACGCCTTCCAGCGCGCCATGTCGGGCCTTGCGGAGCGGCGCGGCCCTGGCGGCGACGATTTCTGGAGTTGGCGCGAGACGATGTACCGGTTCGCGCTCGCGATGAGCCCCGACCAGATGGAAGCGATCGCCGCGCAGGCCTATGTCGAAATGCTCGAGGCCGGCTTTACGCGGGTCGGCGAGTTCCACTATCTCCATCACGCGCCCGACGGCGCGCCCTACGACGATCCGGCGGAAATGGCCGGGCGGATCGTGGCGGCGGCGCAGGCGACCCGGATCGGCCTGACCCTGCTGCCGGCGTTCTACGCCCACTCCGGCTTCGGCGGCGCGCCGCCCGGCGCGGCGCAGCGGCGCTTCGTCTGCGACCGCGACGGCTACGCCCGCCTCGTCGAGCGCGCGCGCGCCGTCGCGCAACCGCTCGGCGGCGCCGCAGTCGGGCTGGCGCCCCATTCGCTGCGCGCGGTGACGCCGGACGAACTCGCGGCGGTCGTCGCGATGGCCGGGCGCGGTCCGATCCACATCCATGTCGCCGAACAGCTCGCCGAGGTCGAAGCCTGCCGCGCCTGGTCGGGCGCGCCGCCGGTCGCCTGGCTGCTCGATCACGCCGCCGTCGACGCGCGCTGGTGCCTCATCCACGCCACGCACATGACCGCGGACGAGACCCGGGGCCTGGCCGCGAGCGGAGCGACGGTCGGCCTCTGCCCGATCACCGAGGCCAATCTCGGCGACGGCGTCTTCGACGCGGCGGCCTATCTCGGATATGGCGGCGGGTTCGGCGTCGGGACGGATTCGAACGTGCAGATCGGCGTGGCGGAGGAATTGCGGCTGCTCGAATATGGCCAGCGGCTGACGCGCCGCGCGCGCAACGTGCTGGCGCGGCCTGGCGGGTCCACGGGCCGCGGGCTGTTCGACGCCGCCCGGCGCGGCGGCGCCGCCGCGCTCGGCCTTGCGGTCGCCGGCTTCGCCGTCGGCGCGGACGCCGACGTCGTGACGTTTCGGAGCGAGGCGGCCGGCGGGACCGGGCGGGACGCCGACGCGATTCTCGACCGCTGGATCTTTTCTGGCGCGCGCGCCGTCGACTGCGTCTACGCGCGCGGCGCGCCGGTCGTCCGTGACGGCGCGCATGTCGGACGCGGGCCGATCGGCGATCGTTTTCGCGGCGCCATGATGCAAATACTCGCTGCCTGAGCCGGCGAATCGCCTTGACAGCCGCGCCGCGACGCCATCAGCTTTGCATAGCCAAATCGGACGAGCGCGCGGCGCCGGGCGGACCGGCGCCGAACGCGCAGCAGGGGAGCGGGCGATGAACCGGCGCGGACTTTACGCAATCATGATCGGCGCCGCCTTGGCGGCGGGGTTCGGCGGCGCGGCCTTCGCGGACGATGTGCTCGCCAAGGTCAAGGCCGCCGGGGTCATCAAGGTGGGCACGGAGACCGAATTCGCGCCGTTCGACTATATCGATGCGGGCGCGCATGTCGGCCTCAACGTCGATCTGTT
>JBEKZS010000252.1:0-3206 GCA_049509635.1 Roseiarcus sp. | reverse complement strand
TCGCCCGCTGCGTGACGCGACGCTGCAGTAGGCGCAAGGACGAAACCGGCCAGGCGGGCCATGTCGTGGAACACGGCGCGACAGAGTGGGGGGCAATAAAGTGCACTGTCACCGGAACCCAAACCCTTGTAAAGGCGGGCCTTCGGCCCCCGCCTCCGGCGGCTTCGGCCTTGACGAGGTTTTGTCCATCGACATTTCGCGCCGCCGAGAGATCGATGGACGACAATGGCCCGATCAGGATGGCGGCCCCGCTCCACCCACTCGAAACAGCAAGGAGCCGCATGTACCAGGCGACGCCCGATCCTTACTGCTATCCCGACACGGGCGTCCTCAAGAACATGCCCGGCATCGGCAATCAGGCCGAATTTCAACGGTTCGAGTCGGCGATCACGGCTCAGCGTGGGGAGGAGCCATGCCCCGTCGGTCGCTTCGGCGTCCGTCACTATCGGGCGATTCGGCACCATCTCTTTCAGGACGTTTATCCTTGGGCGGGGCGGTTGAGCGGTGACGAACCTCGCCATGGGCCTCCTCCGGCCGGAACGCCGGATGGAACTTCCGGCGCCGCTCGGCGTTTCCTCGCGTTCATGGAGGGTGGCGTGGCGCCGAGGGCGAACTGGAAGGGATTTCTGCAACTCTCGGAGGTCGTGTGCCCGGTGGCCCTGTTCACGGCCGCCTCCGAGTCCGAGCGCATCGCGTTCCACACCCTCAACCGCGCGACCGGTCACCGCGTCCACCGGCAATTCGTCGACGAGGAGACCGGCGAGCCGGTCGAGGCGGGCAGGCAGGTCAAGGGCTACGAGACCGGTCCCGGCGATTACGTGGTGCTCGAGCCCGAGGAGATCGCGGCTGCGATGCCCGCGAGCGACAAGACGCTCGCCATCGAGGCCTTCGTGCCCTGCGGCGAAATCGACGACGTGTATTTCGACCGGCCCTATTATCTGGCGCCGAGCAGCCCCGTCGCCGGCGAAGCCTTTGCATTGCTGCGCGAGGGCATGCGCGCGCGAAAGGTGGCGGCGATCGCGAAGGTCGTGCTGTTCCGCCGGATGCGCACCGTGCTGATCCGCGCCCATGCGGCGGGCCTCATCGCCACGACGCTGAATTTCGACTACGAAGTCCGTTCGGCCGAAGCGACGTTCGCGGACATCAAGGGGATGAAGATCGAGCCCGAAATGCTCGATCTGGCCAGGCACATCATCAAGACGAAGGCGGGCGCGTTCGACCCCCGGAGCTTCCACGACCGCTACGAGCAGGCGCTCGGCGAAGTCGTCCGCGCGAAGCTCGAGGGGCGCGCCGTCAAGGCCCCGGAGCGGCCGGCCTCGACCAAGGTCGTCGACCTCATGGCGGCGCTGCGCGAGAGCGCGAAGGCGGCCGGCGCCCGGGCTTCCTCCGCCGACAAGGCAAAACGATCCTCGCAAAAATCCGCGCCCGCCAAACCAGCCTCCGCCGCGCGGTCCAAGCGCGCCGCGGCGCGCAAGGCGAGCTGACCCCAAGTTCAGCGCTTTTTCGGCGATTTCTGATTGGCGGCGATGCTCTTGCGCAACGCATCCATGATGTCGATGACATTGCCGACGCGCTCCGGTCGGGCCTTGGTCTTCGGCGCGGGTTTGCCCTTCTTCTTGGCTTGGATGATGTCGAGCAGGCGCTCCTGCACCGGATCATGGGTCATGCTCGGCGCCCAGGGCTTCGAGCGTTCGTCGATCAGCGTCGTGACCAGACCCATCAGTCTGGCGTCGGGCCTGGTCGTCCTGATGTCGCCGAAATAGGCGGCGGGGTCGCGGACCTCGTCGCCGTAGCGCAGCGTCCACAGCACGATGCCGGGGCCGCGCGGCTCCAGCATCACCGCGCGTTCGCGCCGATAGAGGACGAGACGGGAAATCGCCGCCATTCCGGTCGCCTTCATCGCCTCGCGGATGACCGAGAACGCCTGTTCGCCGACGGGAGCGTCAGGGGTCAGATAATGCGGCTTGTCGTACCAGATCCATTCGATCGAGTCCCTGGGAACGAAGGTCTCGATGTCGATGGTGTGGGTGCTTTCGAGGGCGACCGCGTCGATCTCCGCGTCCTCCAGCATGACGTAGTCGTCGTCGCCGCGCTGATAGCCCTTGACCTGGTCGTCGTCGTCGACCGGCTCTTGCGTCACCGCATCGACATAGCGGCTCTGAATCCGATTGCCGGTGTCGCGATTGATCGTGTGGAAGCGAACCTTTTCGGCCTCGGTCGTGGCCGGGGTCATCGCGACCGGGCAGGTCACGAGCGAGAGTTTCAGAAAACCCTTCCAGAAGGAGCGAGGCGCCACTAGGTTCTGTCTCGGTGCCGGGGATGCGCGCTAACGCCCGCGACCGGCCGCGAGTTCCCGGTTGCCTCGCGGCTTTCGCCGGCAAGAACCAAAACGGCCTTGTCGCGTTGGATTGCCCGGGTTGCCGGCCAAGCGGAGAGCGGCGCGTGGTGAAAAGTCCCGAACTGTCGACCTATCGCGCGAAACGCGACTTCACGAAAACCGCCGAGCCGAGCGGCGCCGCGAAGACCGGCGCGGCGGACCGCCTGCGGTTCGTCATCCAGAAACACGACGCGACCCGTCTGCACTACGATCTGCGGCTCGAACTCGACGGCGTGTTCAAGTCCTGGGCGGTCACGCGCGGGCCTTCGCTCGATCCGCATGACAAGCGCCTGGCGGTCGAGGTCGAGGATCATCCGCTCGACTATGGCGACTTCGAGGGGACCATTCCGAAGGGCCAGTATGGCGGCGGAACCGTTCAGCTGTGGGACCGCGGCTATTGGACGCCCGAGGGCAAGAAGACGCCGGAAGACGCGCTCGCCGACGGCGACTTGAAATTCACTCTCGAGGGCGAACGGCTGCACGGCGGCTGGGCGTTGGTGCGGATGAAGCACGACCGCACAGACGGCAAGAGGAACAATTGGCTGCTGATCAAGCACCGCGACGATAGCGCCCGTGACGGCGACGCCGACGCGCTGCTGCGCGAGGATCGCTCCGTCGCCTCCAGCCGGACGATGGCGCAGATCGCCGCCGGCAAGGGCAAAGGCCCGCGGCCATTCATGGTCCGCGGCGCGGCGCCGGCGGCCGATGCGGTATGGGACAGCAGCCAGGGCGAGGCGGCGCAACTGCGGTCTAAGGCCAGAGCCGCCCCGGGCGCCGGCGAGGCTGGTCGCGGCGCCAAAGCGAAATCGGCCGCCAGCGAGACGCCGGG
>JBEKZS010000251.1:0-3237 GCA_049509635.1 Roseiarcus sp. | reverse complement strand
CGCTCGCTCCGCTCTACGAACAACTCATCCGGGAGTCGGTGCTCAGCGTCAAAGCCGAGCAGATCGCCAACTTTCTAGGACGACAGATCACCCCGCAATTGGCTCAGGAATTGGGCAGTCAATTCTCCACCCGGATCGAGGGGACGTGCATCAAGCACCGCTTCGCCAACTCCTCGATCAAAATGTACGACAAGTTCGGTTCGATTTTGCGTATCGAGACCACCACCAACGACGTGTCCTTCTTCAAGCACCACCGAAAGGTGGAACATCGCGACGGACCCGCGACCCGCACCCTCGCCCCCGTCAAGAAAACCATCTACAGCCTGATCGACCTGCGCGAAATCCTGTTGGCCTGCAACCGGCGCTATCTCGCCCATCTCTCCGCGCTCGACGATTTCTCCGCCGGCGTGCGCGCCCTCGACCGGCTCACCAAGCCGCGTTCGGTCGAAGGAAAGACCATCAAGGGCGTCAACTTCTTCGACCCCATCGACAACGCCCTGCTACGGGCCTTTCAAAACCCCAGGGTCAACATCGCCGGCCTGCGGCGCGCCGATCTCGCCCCGCTCCTCGACGAACTGTCTCCCTCTCGCCTCTCCCGGCAACTCCATCGCCTGCGCGAAATCGGCGTCATCAAAAAGGTCGTCGGCAGCTATCGATACTACCTCACCAAAATCGGCCGCGCCGCCACCGCGGCCCTCTGCCGCGTTACGCAAAGCGTAATCATCCCGGCGCTCGCATGAACCAAAATCCGCGCAGAAATCGTCAAGAGTCAGATTGTAAGCGACTACGCTTTTCCCCAGACGTAGCTGGGAAAAGTGGCCCCTGCGGGGCAGTTTCCGCCAGCGTCGGAGGTGACGCCGTTGGGCGAAATGCCCGCGGTTGGGGGTATGCTCGCGTCCGATAGACGCGGCGCTCGGCGTCGCCTCGGGAGAGCGGGCCTTGGCGGACGGACTGAGCGAACTGTATCGAGAACTGTTGAGCGGCAGCTACGATTGCGTGGATCGCATCGTTCTGAATGGCTATTTCGGGATGGGACATAGTCCGGGCGGTTTCCGCGTGTGGTGGCGGGCGCTGACGGGATCGGACGAAACCCTGGATGATGCCCATCTGATGCGGCTGGCTGGCCGGTTCAGCCGGCGCGCGCGAGGCTACGCCAAGGCGCACGGCGTTCCGGTCGTCGATTGCGCGGCGGGGGAGCGCAAGCATGAGCTGGCCAGCGACTATTTGGCGAAGACGACGGTCACTGAAGGCTTGTTCCTGGTGCTGGTCGGTCGCGCGCAGGCGCCGGTGTGGCACGTCGGGGCCAATTACCATCTCGAGAAGAAGAAGCCCTACGTGAACCACTACTCGTTTCATATTCTCGACCGTGACTGGGGTCATGTCACCATCAAGATCAGTGGGCATCCGCCGTTCCCCGCCCAGGTGATCTTGAACGGTCATGAATACGTCGCCTGTCAGGCGCGTAGAGCCGGCATCGGATTCATCAAGGAGGGCAACTGTTTCACCGCCATCGCCGACACGTCCGGCTTCGCGAAGATCGCAGCGACCTTGTCCGAGTCACGGGCTGTAGGGCGATTGAGCAAGGTCTGTGAGCGGTGGATTTATCGCTGCGGCTTGTGCTTCGCGCTGGACTTTGAGGAGCAGAAACGCAGCGGGTTTCGCTATCGCTTTTCCAACTATCAGATGGAGTACAGCCGGAACCTGATCTTCGGGGTCGGCGGGCGCATGGAGCAAGTGTTCCAGGCGTTGATCGATCGCAGCCGGGCGCCGCTGGACCTGAAGACGATAAAGACGATCCTCGGCGACAAGGGCCGGCCAAAATACCGGCCGCGAAATATGAAGGCGGCCGAATGGGAAGTCGCGGTCGAGAGACCTACGTATGATCTGACGGTCTTCAAGCTGCATTGCGGCAAGTTGGCGTTGAAGATCTATTCAAAAGGCGAACGCGTACTTCGCATCGAGGCTGTCGCCCATAATGTCGGGGAGTTCCACTGTGGTCGATTGCTGGACAAATTCCCCGAAATCGTCGGCCGATTGAAGGGCATGCTGGAGAGGTTCATGCAGGCGCTGAGTTGCATCGATCAATGCTTCATCGGCGATGAGATGCTTGATCGTCTGCCGTCGCCGTCGCGGGTCGGCAAATCGACGGTCGGAGGGATTGACCTCAACAAGCCCCGCCTACGACGCGTCGCCCAGGCCGTCATCGCGCTGTCGGCTTCGCCCGAGGGCTTCACCGCCTCGACCTTGGCCGATCAGACTCGCGCGTTCGGCGACCACAACCTATCCGCCTACGGTCCCCGCCAGGCGGCGTACGATCTGAAGAAACTCCGCGGCAAACAGATCGTGCAGCGCATCGGCGCGACGCGTCGTTACCAGGCCATCCCGTCCGGGCTGCGCGCGATCGCCGCCCTGCTGACGCTCCGAGACAAAGCCATCAAGCCGCTGCTCGCCGCCGTTCAGGAAATCGCTCCCACCCACGGAGGACAAAACCCACGAGCCATAGATCGCCACTACCATCAACTGCGACTCGCCATGAACGGCGTCTTTCACGAACTCGGCATCGCTGCCTGATCATCGACAATTTTTTTGTCGAGCCTCGCCCTTAAGCGCCTAAGTTCGAGCAGCGCGATTCGCAACAAGCGCCGCGATCAGCGCCGTCCAACCTGTTTGGTGAGAAGCGCCGAGCCCCTGACCCGTCTCGCCGTGGAAATATTCGTAGAAGAAGACCCGGTCGTTCCACGCGGGATCTTGGTCGAAACGACGGTTCCCGCTATTCAGGGGACGATGCCCATCAGCGTCGCGCAGGAACAATCGTAACAAACGGCGTTCGATCTCGTCGGCGACGGCGCCGAGGTGCGCCTGCGAACCCGAGCCTGTCGGCATCTCGACGGTGAATTGGTCGCCGAGGCTTCCGTGCAGGTTGCGTAGGGACTCCACAGCGAGGAAGTTGAGGGGGAACCAGATCGGCCCGCGCCAGTTCGAATTGCCGCCGAAAAGCGCCGTCTGGGACTCGCCTGGTTCGTAGTCGAGGCGCACGCTGCCGCCGCCGTCCAAGGCGAGGACCAGCGGATGGTCGCGGTGAAAGCGCGAGAGCGAGCGCAAGCCGTAGGGCGAGAGGAATTCCGTCTCGTCGAGCATCCGCGCCAGTATGCGCCTCAGGCGCTGTTCGCCCACCAGACAGATGAGTCCCGGGCGATTGTTCTTGGCGAGATGCAGAAACTCCGCGAATTGCGGCCT
>JBEKZS010000250.1:0-3240 GCA_049509635.1 Roseiarcus sp. | reverse complement strand
GTATAGCCTTGTCTCTCTCGTTACGGCATTGGCATAGGTCGTTTTAAACGCAAGGTCCGGCCGTCGCGATTCCAATGTCCCCTTAACGTCGATTCGAGACGTCGCCCCAATGTCTCAAATGCTGAAGGGTTTCGGACGCCGGCCCCTTGCACGACGGTTGGGCGAGCCGCCGGGGGCCGGGGTTCGAAAGCCTCGCAAGGAGGAAACCGCGGGGAGGAAGGGCGCTGTTTGGTGGGGTGCGGCCTATGGGGATTTCTAGGTCACCAGCGGAGCGCATGCGTCGGCGCGCAGCCCGACGTCGCGCAGTCGTGACGGGGCCAGCGACGAAGACGAGCCTCTTCGGTTGGGAGCATGTGTGGGTTTGGCGTTGACGCAGCGGTCGAAGCGGATCTTCGGACGTGACGAGGTCAGCGCTCTTGTGCTCCGGCGCGCGGCTGGAAGGGAAAGCGATCGAGGTTGCGAGGCGAGATGCGCGGCGACGGTCATGAGGTGTCGATTCTGATCCGGGTTGGCGATGGCGATTGCGCAGGGCGCGCGCCCTCGAACGTATCGATGATGATCATCCGGCCGCCGCAACATGGGCATCGGCGGGCGGTCGGAGGTGTTTCGGTCTCGTTGTCGGCCTCGGCGCGCTCGCTCTCGCGCGGCTGCGTGGCCGCGGTGAGCAATTGGCGAACGCGCTCGATGTTGTGCGCTCGAACCGCGCCGGCGATGAGGCCGTAATGGCGGATGCGGTGGAAGCCGCTCGGCAGGACGTGCAGGAGAAAGCGGCGGATGAACTCGGCGGCGTCGAGCGTCATGGTCTTGAGCCGGTCGCGGCCTTTGATCCGGTAGTCTTTCCATTTGAAGGTGACGCCCTTGCCGTCGAGCGCGATGAGCCTGGAGTTGGAGATGGCGACGCGGTGGGTGTAGCGCGCGAGATAGGCGAGCACCGCTTTCGGTCCGGCGAAGGGCCGCTTGGCGTAGACGACCCACTCGGAGCGGCGCAACGGCGCGAGCGCGGCGTCGAAGGCGCTTTTCTCGGTGAGCGGGGCGAGGTCGCCGAAGAAGGCCAGGCGGCCAGCCTGGTTGAGCGCGGCGAGGCCTTGGAGAAAGAGCCGGCGGAAGAGACGCGACAGCACGCGCACGGGCAGGAAGAAGCCGGGATTGCAGGCGATCCAGCGCGCCCCGTCCGGCGACAGGCCGCCGCCGGGCGCGATGACGTGGACGTGGGGATGGTGGGTGAGCGCCGAGCCCCAGGTGTGCAGCACGGCGGTGAGGCCGATGCGCGCGCCCAGATGCTTCGGGTCGGCGGCGAGGGTGGTCAGCGTCTCGGCGGCGGTCCTGAACAGGAGGTCGTAGACGGCGGCCTTGTTCTGGAACGCGACGGCGCCGATCGCGGCCGGCAGGGTGAAGACGAGGTGATAATAAGGAACCGGCAGGAGTTCGGCTTGGCGGTCTTCGAGCCATTGCCGCGCCGCGGCGGCCTGGCACTTCGGACAGTGGCGGTTGCGGCAGGAATTGTAGGCGATGCGCTCGTGCGCGCAGTCCTCGCAGCGCTCGACGTGGCCGCCGAGCGCGACGGTGCGGCAGGTCTCGATCGCCGACATGACCTTCAGCTGGCCGAGGCTCATGTGGCCGGCGTTGGCCTTGCGCCACGCCGCCCCATGGGCGTGAAAGACGTCGGCGACCTCCAGGCTGTGGGGCCGCGCCATGCGGCCGCGGTCAGGCGGGCGGCGATCGGCTGGCGAGGTTGACGCCCAGCCGTTCCAGCGGGCTCTTGACGTCGCGGATCGTGTTGACGGCGACGCGGGTGTAGAGCGCGGTCGTCTCCAGCTTGGCGTGGCCGAGCAACACTTGGATCACGCGGATGTCGACGTTCTGCTCGAGCAGATGGGTGGCGAAGCTGTGGCGCAACGTGTGCGGAGAGACCCGCTTGGCGATCCCGGCCGCCTGCGCCGCGGCGTGGACGGCGCGCACCAGCTGGCGGGCCGACATCGGGTTGACCGGGTTCTGGCCAGGGAACAGCCAGGCCTGAGGCCGCGCCGCGCGCCACCAGTCGCGCAACAGTTCGAGCAGTTGCGGCGAGAGCATCACATAGCGGTCCCGCTGCCCCTTGCCTTGCTCGACCCGAAGCGTCATGCGCTGGCTGTCGAGGTCGGACACCTTCAGCGCCACGACCTCAGACACCCGCAGCCCAGCGCCGTAGGCGACGCTGAGCGCGGCCTTGTACTTGAGGCCGGGCGCGGCTTCGAGGAGGCGCGCCACCTCCTCCTGGCTCAAGACGACCGGCGCCCTACGCGGTGTGTTCACGGTCGTCAGAGGACGGACGAGGTCGGGCCGTTCGAGCGTCACGTTGAAAAAGAACCGCAGCGCGGCGATCGCGGCGTTGATGGTCGCAACGCCGATCGGCAGCTGCGCCAGATGCACCTGAAAGCGGCGAAGGTCCTCGCTCGTGGCGGTGTCCGGCGAGCGGCCAAGAAAGGCCGCGAAGGTTCTGACGTGCCGCACGTAGTCTTTCTGCACCTTCTCCTTGATCCGGCGCGCCGTCATGTCGTCGATCATGCGCTGGCGCAATGGGCTGATGGGCTTGTCGGTCATCGCGAAAGCTCCTGTCTCGCATGGGGTTGAACCCCATGATCTTGAGACAAGCCCAGACCTTCGCGTTCCTCTTCAGCCCATGGCGTGCTCCCCCGGCCGCTCGCCACCCCTACCGCGCGAGCGGTTTAGTCCTCGCGCAATTAGCGGTCGTTCGCAGACGGCGCGGCGAACGGGTAATATCGACCTGAAGGCGACGGTAGCAAAGACTATTGAAAGTCCGGATCATCGGACATCGCCTCGAAGATCCGCCACCAAACACCCTTGATGCTCCATCGACTGAAACGCCGGAACACGCTGTTCCAATCGCCGAAGACCTCCGGAAGATCGCGCCAGGGAGACCCCGTACGCACGATCCACAGCACACCTTCCACGAACATCCGGTTGTCGCGCCCGGTGGACCCCTTCTGATCGGGGCGCCCTATGATCAGCGGCGCCATCCGCTCCCACGCCGCGTCGCTCAATACCAAACGGTCCATCACACCCAAGGCCGCCTCCCCAAAAGCAGCCTTGAATCTGATTTGCTCCTAAAAGGGAATCCTTAGAGTCCACACCACCTAGCGCAGCAGCCATCCCGGAACATGGGTTGTGCAGCGCAACATAGCCGATAGAACGGCGTTTCCCGTGAGGTGGGCCGCGTGACTGATCTCAATGCCGATGACT
>JBEKZS010000025.1:0-37250 GCA_049509635.1 Roseiarcus sp. | reverse complement strand
CCGCCCGATACGCTCGCCGACCTTGGATTTCGGGACGGTGGTGATCTTGTCCACCATCAGCCGGGAGGGAGAGCGCAGACCATTGCGCTCGTTCGGCTCCACTGGCAGCCGGAACAGGGGCGCTTCTGTTGGATCGGTAGTGAAGGTGCAAACCGTGATGGAGTCCGTCGCGTCGAAGCTGTCGTCCTGGACGATGACGACGGGGCGCGGCTTGCCCGCATAGTCCTTCCCGCCGGAGACGGTCCTGACCTCGCCCCGCCTCATTCATCGTCCCGGTCAGACACCGCGTCGATGAACGCCTGATCCTCGGCCGCATGAGCGCTCGCCGCCACGGCTAGCGATTGTCGATGCGCCTCCGCTCGGAAGGACGATGCGCGCACGTCCGGCACCCAGATCTGGATCGGCCGCAGACCCTGGGCGCGCAGACGGTCGCGGTGTTCCTGAACCTTCACGCGTGTCGACTTTGCGCCCTGTGCCGATGCCATGGTTCGACCCTCCGAATAAGTTACATGTAACCTACCACAGGCGATTCGGCATGGGAAGCAGATATGGCCCGGCAGAGCATGGGGCACCACCCGCAGTCACCAATGAACTCGTGGGCCGTCCGACCATCGCGCCGGGGAAAATGTGCAAAAAGTCAATATAGAACAATAGGTTGATGTTAAATCGCACATTACGTGTCGGTGCCGCACATTGCTGAATCGTCGAAAAACAGAAGCAAAAACAACCGACCAACCGAGCCGCAATGTGCGGCCTTTTATCTGGCCCTCCTAAATCGCGTGACTACCCTAACAGCCTGCCCTGCTCATACGATGGCTGCAGCCGGTAAACGGAAGCGCCGCCACGGAATCTGGCGTAGCGGCGTGCCTCCGGATAAGGTGTTGATAGCCATGGAGAACGAATGCGCGATCAGTATGCCGGCAATGTCAGCGACGTTCTAAAATTCGCGTTCTTGCGCGCGCTCGCAGGCGTGGACCGGACGCTCGGTATCGCTTGGTACTACGCGCCGGGAGACGATGGACGCCCCGATGGGCGGCATATTGAATGGCGCGACGAGGCAGCGTGGCGGCAACTCGATAACGACCTTCACGCAGGCCTCACTACGCTGCCATCACGCAGCATTGCCGCGCTTGAACAGGCGGCGATCTGGCCAAAAGGGGCGCTGTTTCATCGTGAGCCGATGCCGTCGCGCTCTGAGCGGAGCGCGTGGGGAGCACGCAAGCGGAGCGCACTCGATGGCGCGGACATCGTATTTCTGGACCCGGACAATGGCGTGGGCAAGGAAACAGGGAAGCATGCGACATTCTCCGAAATACGCCTACTTCGCAAACCAGAACGCGCCATCGTCTTCATCACCTTCCCCGGCCGAAGCATGACGCACGACGCGTTGCTTCGGCATTTGCACGAGCGATTGATGGTCGAGGTAGATGCCAGAAAGATCATCACGCTTCGGACCAATATTTCCGTCCCGCGTGCGGCGGGTTCACGCTCCTACGTGCAACGCCAGCGCTGGTTTACGGTCGTCGATCCAGATGCCGAACTAACGGCCAGGGCGCACGCCTTCGCCGCTGCACTGGCGTCCGTGCCACGTGTCACGGCGCGACTGGACGCCTCCGCATGAGCGTCTCAGGGGATATTCGGGCGCTGGCCCGCGACGGGCTTTGTACTGCCGAGATTGCGCGGCGATTGGGGATTCGATACCAGCACGCCTACAATGTCCTCAAAGCTGAGGGCGCAGTGGCCGTCGCTTCAAAGGGTATCCAGCAGCGGGCTTCGCTTGATTTCAATGACGCGTTAGTTCTGGTTTCATGTGTGAGCCAGAAATGCTCCGAGCCAGCTTCCGCAAGGCTACTTTACCGATCAGAATGGTTCTTGAAGGTGAGAGCGCTGGTGGAGGCGCGCGAGGCAAATTGGTTTATCCTCTCGGCGTTATATGGTGTCGTCGCGCCCAACTCCTGCATCGCTCCGTATGAAAAGACAATCAATACCCTCGGAATAGCAGAGCGACGTACCTGGTCTGTGAACGTCTACCGGCAGCTCACGCCACTCCTGACAGGTCGAAAGCGTGTGGTGATCTTTGCCGGGCAGCGCTATCGAGAATTTCTCGTTCCGGCTCTGCTGCGTGACGGCTACGACGTAGATGTGCCGATGGCAAATCTGCGTATCGGAGAGCAATTGGCGTGGTTGGCGTCGCGATCATGACCAAAGCCACCGATCTGATTAGCTTGTACCGAATCTTCGACACACTGGAAGCTGCCTCCGGGGGCAAAAGGTGTCTTGCTCAGCTTGCTCCGTCCGCCAGTTGGCCGCAAAGGGGCGTTTACTTTTTCTTCGAGCCGGGCGAGGTCCGCACCGGCAGTGGCCAAGGGTGTCGACTCGTGCGGGTAGGCACGCATGCCTTGGGCATAGGCGCGCGCTCGACTTTGCATCAGCGCCTGCGCCAGCATGCCGGAAAATCGTCGGGTTCAGGCGGAAATCACCGCGGATCAATCTTCAGACTTCTCGTCGGCGATGCTCTGATCGCGCGCGGCGACTGCCCCGCATGCCCATCTTGGGGAGTGCAAGGCGACATCGGCAGGGCTGCGGCGGTGCTGGGCGTGGAACGAGCCGCTTTGGCCGCCGCCGAGGCTCCGGTGGAGGCCGCTGTATCCGGTTATCTGGGCCAAATGCCGTTTCTGTGGCTCTCGATTGAGGACGAGCCGGGACCGGAGTCCCTGCGAGGGTTTATCGAGCGGAATGTGATCGCCCTCGCAAGCCACTTCCAAGAGCCGGTGTTTGATCCGCCTTCGCCTTCTTGGTTAGGCCTCGCCTCAAGCCGTGAGAAGGTCCGGCGCTCCGGCCTATGGAATCAGCGACATGTGGACGAGAATTACGTGCCTAGCTTCCTCGACGTGCTGGAAGCCGCTATCATAAGCAATTCGGATCATAGGGCCATGGCGTAAACGTAGTGATCATCGCTATCGGGCGTGGCCCGCCATCGATCCAGGTCGCTCCGAGGGCGATCTCGTCGGTATCTCATGTTTCAAATAGTCAGTTCGCACAAAACGTAATCGGGGCAAATTCCCGGCAGGGGGCGGAAGGGTTTAGAAAGTATAATTGATCCGGGGTCGATGTCTCCGGACCTGGCCGATTCGCTCGAACGACAAATTCTCAGAGCATCGCCGTAGCCGCCAGGACGATGCGCTCCACGCTCGGCACGAAGACGTCCTCCAGCGAGGCCGCGCAGGGAATCGGCGCGTCGAGACCCGCCAGGCGACGGATCGGGCGCGCCAGCCGGCCGAACAGGCGCTCGCCGATCAGCGCCGCCACCTCGGCGCCCCATCCGCCGGTCAGATGATCCTCCTCGACGATCAGCACCCGCCCCGTCTTTGCCGCCGACGCCTCCAGCGAGGCGATGTCGAGAGGCGCCAGACAGCGCACGTCGATGACCTCGACATCGAAGCCCTGCCCGGCGAGTCGCTCCGCGGCGGCCAGCGCCCGATGGACCATCAGCATGTTGGCGAGGATCGTCAGGTCGCGGCCCCGGCGTCGGATGGCGACCGGACCCAGCGCAATCTCGTAGTCGCCGTCCGGCGTCTCGTCGGCTTGCGGCAGCGCGGCCTTCTCGCGACGCGGACCCTTGCCGCCATAGAGAAGCTTGTGCTCGAGGAACACGACGGGATTGTCGTCCCGGATCGCGGCGAGCAGCAGGCCCTTGGCGTCGTAAGGGGTCGATGGGCATACGACCTTGAGGCCGGGGACATGCATGAACAGGGCCTCCGTCGACTGTCCGTGTTGCGCGCCGCGCTGCGACGCGCCGACCGGAAGCCGAAGCACCATCGGCACGCTGACCTGGCCGTTGCTCATGTAGCGCATCTTGGCGGCCTGATTGACGACCTGGTCCATCGCGCAGAACACGAAGTCGCCATATTGCATCTCGGCGACGGGCCGCATGCCGACCATCGCCGCGCCGACGGCGGCGCCGACGATCGCCGCCTCCGAGATCGGGGTGTCGATCACCCGCTCGCGGCCGAATTCCTCGGCAAGACCGAGCGTGACGGTGAAGCCGCCGCCAAAGCCGCCGGGCACGCCGATGTCCTCGCCGATCAGGAACACGCGCGGATCGGAGCGCATGGCGATGCGCATCGCGTCGCGCAACGCCTCGGCCATTCCCATGCGTCTGGTCTCCTGCGAAAGATCGTTCATGGGCTGCCGCTCACGGGGCCAAGACATGTTCGAGCGCCGAGGCCGGCGTCGGATCGGCGCTGGCGAGAGCGAAGGCGACCGCCGCCTCGACCCTTTGCTGCTGCTCGCGTTCGATCGCCTGCAGGCTCTCGCCCGTCATGCCGAAATCGCCGGTGAGCCGGCCACGCATGCGCTCGATGGGATCGCGCGCGGTCCATTGGCGATGTTCTTCCGCGCCCCGGTAATTGCCGGGATCGCCGCGAGAATGGCCGCGGTAGCGGTAGGTCTTGCATTCGATGAGGGTCGGGCCGCCGCCGCGGCGGGCCCGCTCGACCGCCTGCGCGGCGGCGCCGTGAACCGCCTCGACGTCCATGCCGTCGATGGAGACCCCGGGCATGCCGTAGGCCGCCGCGCGGCTGGCGATATCGGCGATCAGCATCGACGTGGAGACATGCGTCGAGGCGCCGTAGAGGTTGTTCTCGCAGACGAACACCACCGGCGCCCGCTGTACCGCCGCCAGATTCAGGCCTTCGTGGAAGGCGCCGATGTTCGACGCGCCATCGCCAAAGAAGCTGACCGCGATCCGATCCAGGCCCTGCAGGCGGAAGCCCATCGCGCTTCCCGTCGCAATCGGGATGTTGGCGCCGACGATCGCGTTCGACACCATCGCGCCGACGGAAAAATCGGCCAGGTGCATCTGGCCGCCCTTGCCGCCGGCGCAGCCGGTCGCCTTGCCCCAGATTTCCGCGGTGATGGCGTTGAGCGAGGCCCCCTTGGCGATCAGATGGCCGACGGGCCGGTGGGTGCTGTAGATGACGTCGTCGCGCCGCAAGGCCGTGCAGACGCCGACCGCCACCGCCTCCTGGCCCTGACACTGATGGAGCGTGCCCGGCACGAGCCCCTGCAGGAACAATTGATAGAGGTGCTCCTCGTAGCGGCGGATCAGCGCCATCAGGCGGAACGCCTCGATCAGCCGGTCCGCCGCGGGCGCCGGATCGTCCGCCGGCGCCCGCCGGGGCGTCGGCTCGGCCGGTCGCTCCTGCGGAGCGCCGGACGCCAGCTTCAGGCGCACGCGGACTGGCCTGCGCGCGGCGGTCGCTGGCGGCTCGCTCGGCGGGCCCGGCGTGCTCGCCGCTTCGGCGCGCTCGTCGGTCAGCTCGCCCACGGCTTCGCCGGGCGCGCATTCGGCGCCGGCGCCCTTGATCACCTGCGCCAGATATCCGTCGCGGAACGCTTCGACTTCGCTCGTCGCCTTGTCGGTCTCCACGACGAACAAGGCCTGGCCGGCCTTGACCGGCGCGCCTTCCGCGACGAGCCATTCGACGATCCTCACGTCGTCGCCGGTGGCGCCGAGCCTGGGCATGACGATCGGATATTTCATCACTGGGCCTTTCCGGCGCTGCCGAACAGATGCATCCAGCGCTCGACCTCGCGCTGCAGCGCCAGCCGGCCGGGCACGAGGACGTCCCGTGCGAGTCCCGAGCCGATCACCTCGTAGGGATTGGCGGTCGCCTCGGCATCGGCGCACGCCTGGCGCAGCGCGTTGAAATAGGTCTGTTTCAGCCGGCTGCCGATATTGATCTTTCTGACCCCGATATCGATCGCGGCGCGCAGGTCCGCCGCATCGATCGACGTGCCGCCGTGCAGCACGAGCGGAACGGACAAAGCGCGCAGCCGATGCAGCCGGTCGAGGTCGAGGCGCGCCGCGCGTCGTCCGTGCCAATGCATCTGGCCGACGTTGACCGCGAGCGCGTCGACGCCGGTGCGGGCGACAAAGGCGCGCGCGGCTTCGGGATCGGTCAGCCGCGCCTCCGCTGTGGGACGGCCGGCATGCAGATCGCCGCCGACGCCGGGGAGCGGCTCGAGTTCCGCTTCGACGGCGGCGCGGCGCTCGTGCGCCTCGGCGGCGAGCGCCCTGATCGCCTCGGTCTGCTCGGCTGGCGCGAGCGTCTCGTCGCTGAACATCGTCAGGTCGAATCCGAGCGCGATCGCCTCGCGAACCCAGGCGAGATCGGCGCATTCGTTGAACAGCAGGCACGCCGGCGCGGCGATGCGGTCGGCGACCGCGGCGGCCATGGCGGCGTAGGGGGCGAGCGGATCGCGCGCGCTCCGGTTGGGATGCGGCAGATAGATGCCGCTGAAGCCGAGGATCACCGGCGAGGCGACCGCCTGCGCCGCATCGGCGACGGCGAGCAGCGATTCCAGGCTCCAGCTCTCGAAATAGCCGACGGCATAGCCGCCCCGTTCGGCGTCGGCGATCAGCGCCGAGAACGGGACACGCGTCATTGCGGGCCGCTCGCGCCGGGGCCGGCGTTGCGGCGGCCGGTCTTGAACGCCGCCGCGCGCGCCTCCAGCGGACGCTCCACCGCCATCCGCTCGACGCTGGAGCCGAGCTGGACGCCATGACAACTCGTGTGGTCGAGCATGAACTGAGCGTCTTCGGGCTCGACGATGGCGGCGCCATGGGCGAGCAGGATGATGTCGGGCTTGATCCGGCGGGCGAGCGCGAAATGCTGCTCGCTGCGCGCGGCGGCGTCGGCGAGCGAAGCGCCGCCGACGTCGCCGGTCGCGCCGCCGGCGGTGATTCCGGCATGGAAGATGTAGATGTCCGGCGCCGCCTCCTCCATGAGACGCCTGGTGTCCGCGGCGTCGAAGGCGTAGCCGACCGTCAGCATGTCGAGGTCCCGCGCGATCCTCAGCATGGCGAGTTCGTGCTCATAGCCGAGGCCGGTCGCCTCGAGGGTTCGCCTGAATTCGCCGCTGTGCCAGGCGACGGTCGGAAAATTGTGCACGCCGCTGACGCCGATCCGGCCGAGATCCTCCAGGAAGCGGCGCATGTCGCGAAGCGGGTCGACGCCGTTGACGCCGGCGACGACCGGGGTCGCGCGCACCTGCGGCAGCACTTCGCGCTCGGCGGCGCCGAACACCACCGCGTTGGCGTCGAGGATCGGCAACATGCCGGCGAGCGAGCCATAACCCTGCATGCGAAAGTAGCCGGTGTTGTAGACGCCGATCAGGTCGACCCCGCCGCGCTCGATGAACTTGGCGGCGATGCCGTTGCCGGCGCCGGCCATCACCAGGCCGCGACCGCGATCGATTTCCGCGCGCAGCCGTTCGAGGCATTCGCCTCTGGGATAGCGCATGGCCACGGTTCACCCCACCGCCGATTTCTGCCGCATGAGACCGATCAGCGTCTCGGCCGCCTCGGCGGCGAAGGCGGGATCGTTGATGTCGAGATCACGCTCCTCGATCTGGATGCAGCCCGGGGCGCCTCGGCGCAATTCGGCGACGAAGGCCGCGTCGGCGTCGCGATCGTGGAAGGGTTCTCCCGCCACCGCATAGCTGTCGTAGCCGGCGTTGGGGATCAGGAACACCGCGCGCTCGCGGGTCGCCTGCAGGCGACGCGCGACTTCGCGACCGACTTCGGCCATTTCCTCGCGCGTGAGCCTGAGGTCGGTGATCTGCGGGCTGTGCCGCACCAGTCGTCGGCCCGCGTAGCGGGCGGGCACGGTCTCGGGTTCGTTGAAGACGAGCACTTCGAGCGCGCCCGGACAAAGCACCTGCGGCAGGCCGAGGGCGCCGGCGACGGTCAGCCGATCGGGGCCGCCCGCCAGCAGCGCATGATGCATTTCGTTGGAGACCTCGATGGTCGAGAAATCGAGAACGGCGCCGATCAGACCCTGGCGCATCATCTCCTCCATCGCCCGCCCGCCGGTGCCGACGGCATGGAAGAGGATCGTCTCATAGCCCTGCTCCTCGAGGACCTTGGCCGCCGCCATCGCGCCTTTGGTGGTGATGCCTACGGTGGTGATCGCCACCAGCGGCCTGCCGTCGTGAGCGGGAATGTCGACCTCGGCCATCCCGCAGGCGGCGCCCGCCGCATTGGCGAGGATGCGCCGCATGAACGGGTTGAGCCCCATGATGTCGGTCACCGAATACATCATGGTGATGTCGCTGGTGCCGACCCACGGCGCGACATTCCCCGAGGCCATGGTCGAAACCATGATCTTGGGAAATCCGTACGGCAGCGCGCGCATGACCGCGGTGGCAAGGGTGGTGCCCTGCGTGCCGCCCAGCGCGAGGATGGCGTCGATGTCGCCGGCTGCCGCGAGATCGCGCACGATCCTGGTCGCGCCGCGCGCCATGACCGGGCCGGATTCCTCGCGATCGGCGCGCTGGCGCAGCGCCTCGAGGGTGGTTCCGCCCGCCGCGGCGACCTGATCGCGGGACACGTCCGCGCTGGTCGCGGGTTCCCCCATCAGTCCCGTGTCGATGACCAGCGCCCGCAGCCCGCGCGCTTCGATCAGCGTGCGAATATAGGCCGCCTCCGTCCCCTTGGTGTCGAGAGTCGCAAGCACGGCGACGGTTCGCAATCCAGCCTCCCCGAGATTTTTTCTTTGACCTCGCAAGTCAATATCTTTCCAGTTGTAAAGTCAAATTCCTCGCTCTATTCCGCTTCGCAGGCGCGGGAGACGAGGATTCGTGGCCAGGGCGATCGACCATGGAAGGCGCGATTCGATCGTCCGGCTGGCGCGCGAAAGCGGCTTCGTGAGGAGTTCCGAGCTCTCGAGCCGGTTTGGCGTGTCGACCGTCACCATCCGCCAGGACATCGACGCGCTGAGCGCGCGCGGGCTCGTCCAGCGCACCTATGGCGGGGCGGTGTTCAATGCGGAGGGGTTGCAGGATTCGCCTTTCGCGGCGCGCTCGTCCGAGCACGCCGGGGCCAAGCGCCGGATCGGCGGCGCCGCGGCCCGGTCGGTGACGGCAGGCCAGACGATCATCCTCGATTCCGGCTCGACCACGATCGAGATCGCCCGGCAGCTGCCTGAAGACCACGACATCACCGTGGTGACCTGCGCGATCAATGTCGCGCTGGAGGCTGCGGCCAGACGCGGGGTGAGCGTGATCGTGTGCGGCGGCCGGCTGAACGCGCGCACGCTGTCGACGGCAGGGCGCCAAACCGAGGGGCAGTTCGCCGGGATTTTCGCCGATCGGTTGTTCCTGGCGACTTACGGCGTCGATTTCGAGCGGGGATTGGCGGAGCGAAGCTTCGAGATCGCTGAGACCAAGCGGGCGCTGATCGCCGCTTCGCGCGACATCACGCTGGTGTGCGATTCGAGCAAGTTCCGCAGCGCCGGACCCGTCCTGATCTCGCCGTTGAAAGTCGTCAGACGGATCGTCACCGACGACGGCGTGACCCCGGCCCAGCTGGAGCGCCTTCGCGCCTGCGGCATCGAGGTCGAAGTCGTCTGAGCGCGATCGGCGTCCTCGACGGCGAGCGGGCCTTTACCCTCGAGGACTCGCGATCCTGACCGCCCCTTGGCTGATCCCCCGCTCATGGCTGTCTTCGCGCATTTGCGCGCCGGTCCCGGCCGATGCGGCGGTTCTCAAAAGCGGACGCGATGCGGGCGTGGCGCCTTCGGCGATCGCGGATGGATTGAATTGAAACGCGCGGGGAATGCCAGCGCACGCCCGCTCACGAGTTGGGCTGGCGGCGCCCGGAGCCCCGCTCGACGCCATGCCTTCTCTCCTAGGGAAATTCTCTCGATTCCAGCCGTTCTCCGGTCGACAATCGCAAGGGGCGCGCGGCTGGAGGGACCGGGATCAGAAGCTGCATCGTCGGACCCTTGGCGCACTCGGGGCTCCGCGGCGGCTCGACGCTCATCGACCCCGGATGAAAGCGAGGAGGTCGGCGTTGATCTGCTCCGCGTGCGTGGTCGGCATCCCGTGCGGGTAGCCGGGATACGACTTGAAGACCGAGCCCTTGACGAGCGCGTGCGACAGCGGTCCCGAGTCGGCGAACGGAACGATCTGATCGTCCTCGCCATGCAAGACCAGCGTCGGCACGCTGATGGCCTTCAGGTCCTCGGTGAAGTCCGTCTCCGAGAAGGCCTTGATGCACTCATATTGGGCGAGCGCGCCGCCCATCATTCCCTGGCGCCACCAATTGCGCCGCACGCCTTCCGACACGTTCGCGCCGGGCCTGTTGTAGCCGTAGAACGGGAGCGTGATGTCGATGTAGAACTGGGCGCGATCGAACGCCGTCCCCTTGCGGATATCGTCGAACACCCCGATCGGCAGCCCTCCGGGGTTCTTCTCGCTCTTGACCATGATCGGCGGCACCGCGCTGATCAGGACCGCCTTGGCGACTCGCCCGGCGCCGTGGCGGGCGACGTAGCGCGCAACCTCGCCGCCGCCGGTGGAATGACCGACATGGATCGCGTTGCGCAGGTCGAGGGCCGCCGCGAGCGCCGCCACGTCGGCCGCGTAGGTGTCCATCTCGTTGCCGGTCGCGGTCTGGGTGGAGCGGCCATGACCACGCCGGTCGTGGGCGATGACCCGGAAGCCATGCTGGTGGAAGAACATCATTTGCGCGTCCCAATCGTCCGCGCTGAGCGGCCAGCCGTGGTGAAACACGATCGGCTGCCCGGAGCCCCAGTCCTTGTAGAAGATCTCGGCGCCGTCTTTGGTGGTGATCGTGGACATCGTCCCGCCTCCTGCCTTGGCTGTAGTCGAAGTCGATGCGGATTGGGCTGGCCGCCGCGCATTTTCTCCGGACGCTGACGCTATCGTGGCGCAGAACGCGCCGCTACCGCCGCAGGCGTCTTGGGATCTCCCGCCAATCGGGCGCCTACGCCAGCCCGGGTCCTGCGCGTCGTCGAGATTGCAGCGGAGACGAATTTCGACTCGGCCACGGTCGATAGACAGCCTTCTGAACCGACATCAGAATTTGCCCTGTCGCCTCGACTTCCCCAAGCGCCGCCGCGAATCCGCCCAGGCGTCGGCTCAACATTCTCGTTGCACATTTTACGACTTGAAGACCGGAGGTCAACATCGCGGACGCGGATTGCGCTCGAGCCGCTTCATCGCCCTGGAATTGCTCCTACGCCGCTCGTCGGCCCCGTCGAGATCGGCGCTCGACGCGCCGCCGGGTCAGCGCCGCTCCACCCCGACCGCCGGCGCCGAAGTCTCGGCCGGCGCGGCGTCGTCGATCGCCAGCCAGCGCCCGACCGGCAGCAGGCGCAGGCCGAGGCGTTCGTCGGCCCAGCCCCACAGGCCCTTGGGCAGGAACAGCGCGAACAGCAGCGCGGCGGCGCCGAGGCCGACGAGATACCACACGCCCGTCGCGCCGAACCAGGCCTCGATCGCGAAGAACAGCACGGCGCCGAGGATCGGACCCTCGAACGTGCCGAGCCCGCCGACCAGCACCATGAAGATCATGTAGGCGGTCCATTGCACGCTGAAATAGGTCTTGGGCTGGAAGCTGATGGTGGTCGCGAGCCAGAGCGCGCCGGCCAGCGCGACGCCGAATGCGGCGAGCACGAACAGGATCCGCTTGGTGCGCATCACCCGCACCCCGACCGAGGCGGCGGCGCCCTCGTTGTCGCGGATCGCCTGGATCGCGGCGCCGAGCGGCGAACGCAGGAGCGCGAACAGGACGCCGATCAGGCCGACCATGGCGCCGAGCGCGGTCCAATAGGTGAGCGCGTGGCGGAACTCGGCGGGATAGGCGTCGAGCGCGATCAGCGACGTGCCCGTCTCGCCGCGCACCAGCGTGTCGAGATTGACGAGCAGATGGGCGAGCGCGGCGACCACCCACATCCCGATCGCAAATTCGCCTGCGCGCAGGCGCAGCATGAAGGCCGAGATCGGCAGCGCGACCGCGGCGACGAGGACGGCGCCGAGCACGAGCGCCGGATAGACGCTGACCCCGGCGTCGGCGAGCCGGACCGCGGCATAGGCGCCGAGCCCGAAGAACGCCTGCTGGCCGATCGACACCAGGCCGCCATAGCCGGCGAGCGCGTTCCAGGTGACCGCGAGAATGACGTAGATGAACAGCGTGGTCAGCTTGTCGATCGCGTTCGCGTCGAGGAACGCCGGGCCCGCCGCGAGGGCGAGCATCAGCGCGACGGCGACCGTGACCGAGCCGACCGACAGCGCGCTCCAGCGCACGACCCGGATCGCCGGCGCCGTCATGTCGCCCGCCGCGATCGGACGAGAAACGAGCCGCCGTCCCAGAACAGCCGGCCGAACAGGATGATGAGGAATATGCCGTGGCCGGCGATGAAGAAGCCCTGCGGATTGATCTGCGCGCCGATGTTCTGGGCGACGCCGAGCACGACGCCGCCGATGAGCGTGCCCCAGAGCGAACCGGCGCCGCCGATCACCGCCGCCTCGAAGGCGAAAATCAGCTGGGTGGGACCGGCATAGGGATCGAAGGTCGCGCGCATCGCCAGCGCCGCGCCGGCGACCCCGACGGTGGCCGTCGCGATCGCCGCCGCGGTCGCGTTGACGCGCCGCGCGTTGACGCCGACGAGGCCGACCGTGTCGGGATCCTCCGAGGTCGCGCGGATCGCGCGGCCGAGCGCGGTGCGGGTCAGGAACAGCTGGAGCCCGCCGAGCAGGGCCACCGCCGCCGCCAGGGTGAGCGCCGACAATTGCCCGATCTGGATGTCGTCGGTCAGCGACCAGGAATCATAGGAGAAGTCGCCGATATAGGGGGCCAGCGAGCGGGTGTCGGCGCCGAAGCGTTCGAACAGCAGGTTGTCGATGACGATCGACAGGCCGAAGGTGCTGAGGATCGGCACCAGCACGCCAGCGCGCGCGCTGCGCTCGAGCACCGTCCGCTGCAGCGCCCAGCCGAACGCGGCCATGGCGGGCACGACGACGACGAGCCCGTAGAACGGCGAGACGCCGAACTGGTCGGCGAGGACGAACAGCGCGAACGCCGCCAGGATCGCGAAGCTGCCATGGGCGATGTTGATGATCCCCATCACGCTGTACATGAACGACAGCCCGCAGGCGATCAGCGCGTAATAGCCGCCGAGCAGCACGCCCTGGACGATCTGATTGACCCAGATCATCGCGCGGCGCCCGCCTTCGCCCGGTTCAGGCCGAAATAGGCCTGGGTCACCTCGTCGCGGGTGAGGTCCGCGGCTCTCCCCTCCAACGCGATTCTCCCCTCCAGCATGCAGATCACCCGGTCCGCGACGCTGAGCGCGCGCGTCAGATCCTGCTCGACCAGGACGATCGTCGTGCCCGAAGTCAACAGCGTCTGCAGCGAGGCGTAGACGCGGTCGACCGCGAGCGGAGACAGGCCGAGCGAGACTTCGTCGAGCATCAGCAGCTCGGGATTGGTCATCAAGGCGCGGCCGATCGCAGTCGCCTGCTGTTCGCCGCCAGACAGCGTTCCCGCCCGCGCGTCGCGGCGCGCCTCGAGATTGGGGAACGCCTTCATCACCGCCTCGAAGGTCCAGGCGCCCGCGCGCCCCGCCGCGCGCGCGAGCAGCAGGTTCTCCTCGACGCTCATCTTCGCGAACAGGCGCCGCCCCTCCGGCACGAGCGCGACGCCGCGCGCGACCCGCTCGTGAGCGGGAGTCCGGGTGACGTCGACGCCGCCGAACATCACCCGTCCGGCGGTCGCCGGATGCGCGCCGGCGATCGCGCGCAACAGAGTCGTCTTGCCGGCGCCGTTGGCGCCGACCAGCGCCAGCGTTTCGCCGCGCGCGACCTCGAAGCTGACGCCGCGCACCGCCTGCAGCAGGCCGTGGCGGACGTCGAGCGCCTCGACCGCGAGCAGGCTCAATGGACGCTCCCGCCGAGATAGGCGGAGATGACGGCCTCGTCGGCCATCACGGCGCGCGGATCGCCGTCGGCGATGATCCGCCCCGCGTCCATGCAGATCAGCCGGTCGGCGACCTGCAGCAGGACATGGACGATGTGCTCGATCCAGACGATCGCGAGGCCGCGCGCGCGCAACTGGCGGATCGTGGCGACGAGTTCGCCCGCCTCGCCGTCGGTCAGGCCGCCGCCGATCTCGTCGAGCAGCAGCACCGACGGACCGGCGCCCAAGGCGCGCGCCAGTTCGAGCCGCTTGCGGTCGAGCAGGCCGAGCGTCTCGGCGCGCCGGTTGGCGACCGCGAGCATGCCGCACAGATCGATCGCCTCGATCGTGCGCGCGTGCGCGGCGTCTCGATGCAGGCGCCCGCCATTGGTCGCGGCGACGAAGACGTTCTCGAACACGGTCATGCCGCCGAACGGCTGCGGGATCTGATGGGTGCGCACGATGCCGAGCCGGCAACGTTCCGCCGCCGGCATGGCGGTGACGTCGTCGCCGCGGTAGCGGATCGTTCCGGCGGTCGGCGCGAGGGCGCCGGCGAGGACGGCGAGCAGCGTGGTCTTGCCGGCGCCGTTCGGGCCGACGATGCCGACGGCCTCGTCGGCGCGCAGCGAAAAGTCGATCCCGTCGAGGACCACGAGCGCGTTGAATCGCTTGTGGACCCCGGTCGTCGCGAGGACGACGCCGTCGGCTTGCTTGGTCACGGCGTCGCCTTCATCGTTCGATCAGGCCTAGTTGTAGGGAACGAGCTTGGCCTCGATCGGCACGTTCGGATCGGTCGCATGCTCGGTCACGACGTAGTCGAGCTTGAACTTGGAGCCCGGCTTGGCCTTGACCCATTGCGCGCCGATGATCGGTCCGGGCGAAATGTTCGGGAACGGGCCCGACGTGAAGTCGACCTTGCCGGCCATCGTCACAGTGTTGAGCGAGCCGAGCGCCTTGGCGACCGCAGCCTTGTTCTTCGGGTCCGCGCTGCCGGACAGCGCGGCGACGCCGGCGTCGATCAACGCCATGCTCGCGCCCAGTTGCTGCGTCCACTGCTTGCCCGAAGCCTTCTCGTAGCCGTCGGCCAGTTCGGTCCCCGAAACGCCGGTCAGCGAGGACTTGTACGGGAACACCTTGTGCCAGTAGCACGCGCTGGTCAGATTGTAGCCGAGATTGCCGAGCGCATCGACCTGGCTCGGGAACAGGCCGGTCTTGGCGATCTGCGCGATCTTGACCATCTTCGTATAGCCCTGTTGCGCCGCCTGGCGCCAGAACGCGGCGAAATCGGGCGGGATCGGGAAGGTGTTGAAGATCTCGCATTTCTCGCTCTTGAACTTGGCGATCTGCGCGGAATAGTCGGTCGTGCCGTCCTCGTAGGGGCCGGGATCGACGATCGTGAAGCCGGCCTTGGCGAGGCCGGGCGCGAGGTTTTCACGGATGGCGTTGCCGTCGGCGTCGTTGGGATAGAGCACCCCGACCTTCTTGTTGGTCTCCAGGCTGTTCCACAGCGAAGTATAGGCCTTGAAGAACTCGCCGCCGCCGAAGCCGAAATGGTAGGACCATTTGAACGGCGAGGGCGCGCCCGGCTTGCCGCCGCGGCCGAAATACCAGGCCTCCCAGGGCATGACCGTCGACAGGCAGGGCACCCCGGCGGCCTCGCAGGCGTCGGCGACCGGATTGATCGTTTCGGGCGTCGAGACGGGCAGCATGAGGTCGACGCCGTCGCTGTTGATCAGCGTCTTGGCGAGCTGGCTCGCGCGCGAGGGGTCCGACTGGGTGTCGCGGTCGAGGATCTGGACCTGATAGGTCTTGCCGCCGATCGCCAGGCCCTTTCCGAACGCCTTGCGCGCGAGTTCGAGCACATAGCCGTCAGTCTCGCCGAACCCGGCCAGCGCGCCCGTGCGCGGACTGATGAAGCCGATCTTGAGCACATTCTCGGCGCCCGCGGCGTAGCCGCCGCGCGCGCCCAGGCCGAGCGCCAGTCCGCCCGCGCCGACCGCGGTCAGCAATTGTCGGCGCGACGGTCCCCTGCCCCGGCTCGATGTTCCCTCCAAACCATTCGTCATGTCTCGACCCTCCCTCTTCCATGTCATCGCGACGGCGTCGCGTCGGTCGCGGCGCCGTCGCGTGATTTCGTCTGCGAACCAGATCCCGGCGCTCGCGCGAGATTGCCGACGAACGCGGAGCGCCGCAAGTCGCGTTCGGCGCCCCGCGCCGAACAATCGGCATGCCGAGGCGCGAATTTTGCGCTGAATTCCCGCCTTGATCCGTGGATCGCGCGCGTCATTGGAGAACTCCGACGATCCAGCCGAGCCCGTCCAGCACGATGTCCGGCCGTTCGGCCGCGCTGACGCGCTGGAACGCGGCGTCGTCGGCAAGTCCGGTCGTCACCGCGATCGCCGCGGCGCCGACCGTCCGCGCCATCCGCATTTCGAGCGCCGGATCGTCGCCAATGACGATCGTCTCGCCGGCGGCCGATCGCGGGACGCCCATCTGGCGCAGCGCGCAGGCGATTGCGACGCGCGACGGCTTGCCCAGCACGCGCGCCTTCTTTCCGGTGAGGGCGCCGATCATCCTGTTGATCGCGAAGCTGACGCCGATCGCGCGCCCCCCGCGCACCGCATAGAACGGCACGTTCGACGCCGTCGTCAGGACCGCGCCCGCCCAGACGTCGCGGCAGGCGGCCTCCAGGTCGGCGAACGCGAACCCCTGGTGCCAGCCGGTGAACACCGCCTCCACGTTCGACGCCGTCTCGGAGGGACCGACGACGTCGAGGCCCGCCTCGCGCAGCGGCTCCTGGGCGCCGCTGGTCCCGAGCACGCGCACCCGCCGGACGCCGCGCGCCACGAACCAGTCGGCGGCGGAGGTCGCGGGGGTCATCATCTCGGAATCGGCGATTTCGAGGCCCGCCTGCCGGAGATTGGCGGCGTAGGTCCGGGGCGTCCTGGCGGTGCCGTTGGTGAACACGCGCAACGGGATCGCGCGCTTCCTCAGCAGCGCCAGCAGCTCGAGCGCGCCGGGCAGCGGCTCGAATCCGCGCCCGTCCGCGGCGCCGAGCACGAGCGTCCCGTCCATGTCGAAGATCGCGGCGCGCGCCCTGGCCACCCGCTCCGCGAGCGCGGCGAGGGAACTGGTCAAGCGCCGGCTCGCGAATGCAGCGCGATCCGGAACCCGGGCCGTTCGACGACGATATCGCGCGCCTCAGGGCGCTCGGCGAGCTTCCTCAGCAGCGCGAGCACCGGCGAAATCTCGGGCGTATAGCCGCTCCGCCCGCTGCCGGCGGCAAGCATGGCGTCGACCTGCTCGCCCGGCATGACCGCGCGCAGCAGGAACTCCTCGTCGTCCATCGTCGCGCCGAAGCGGCGGCGCAGGTCCGCCAGCGCGGGAAAATCGTCCTCGCGCTCGAGTTCGCGCGCGCGCGGCCGATCGAGGATCGCGGCCTCGACCGCGGGATCGACCGGCCGGGTCGGTCTGCCGAACTTGCCCATCACGTAGCGCATCACCTGGTCGGAAACCTGCGCGTAGCGGCGCGCGCCGACGACGTTGAACAGCGCCTGCGTGCAGACCATCTGCGGGAACGGCGTCACCATGATCGGCTCGCCGAGATCGCGTCTGACCTGAACCGTCTCGGCGACCACTTCGGCCATGCGCGCCTCGAGCTTCAGCTCGGCGAGCTGGCGCAGGATCGTGGTCATGACCCCGCCGGCGATCTGATGCCTGAGGAAGCTCGCGTCGAAGCTCTGCGGCTGTCCGGCGGGCAGGCCCTCGGCCGCCGCCAGCCGCCGCCAATAGTCGGCGACCCGGCCGAGCATCGCGTCGTCGATTGCGACCGTATGGCCCATCGCGCGAAGATTGGCGACCATCCGCAGGGCCTCGGGCAGCGAAGTGCCCTCGCCGGCGGGCCCGATGCCGACATGCACGGCGGACGCGCCTTCCTCGGCGCCGGCCAGACTCGACGGCGCGCCATAGCCGATCGTGCAATGGACGTGCATTTCGAGCCGCTTGGCGCCGATCGTCGCCTTGACGGCGCGCGCGAGCGTGCGCGCGCGCTCGGGGCTCATCAGGCCCGAGGGGTCCTTCAGGTAGAAGAGATCGATGTCGGGGCTGGCCGCGAGTCGGCGCGCATAGGCCGCATAGAACGCGTCGTCGTGGATGTCCGAGAGCGTGAAGGTGAGCGCGGCCATCACTTCGGCGTCGCCTTCCTCCTTGATGATCCGCGCGGCCGCCAGAACGGCCTCGACGTCGTGCATCGGCTCGAGCACGATGAACCGCCTGACGCCGTTGAGCTGCAGGCGCCGATAGACGAGGCGCATGAAGTCGGGATCGGCCTGCTGCCAGGCGATGAAGCGCAGTCCCGTGGTGATGAACTGCAGCGGCGTGCGCGGCATCGCCGCGCGCATGCGCCGGATTCGCTCCCAGGGATTGTTGCGGAAATACCGTACGGCGACCGCCATGTGACTCGACGAGGTGAAATCGATCGCGCGAAAGCCGACCCGGTCGAGCGCGCCGGCGATCTCCAGCATGTGATGGGTGCCGAGGCCGGTCGCGCCCCACAGGCTCTGGTTGCCGTCGCGCATCGAGACGTCGACGAGGCCGATCTCAGCCACGGTCCATCCCCTCGAAGAAGCCCGTGTCGACGCCGCCGGCGATGAAGCGCGGGTCGGCCACGATGCGTCGATGCAGACCGACCGTGCTGGCGACGCCGACAATCTCGGTCGCGTCGAGCGCCGCGGTCAGCCGGGCCACCGATTCTTCGCGGGTCGCGCCCAGGACGATCAGCTTGCCGAGCAGCGAATCATAGTAGGGCGGAACGACCGAACCGGCGCCGATGGGACTGTCCACCCGGATTCCGGGTCCCGCGGGCCATCGCGCAGCGACGACCCGCCCCGGCGAGGGACGAAAATCGTCACGCCAGTCCTCTGCGTTGATGCGGACCTCGATCGCATGGCCGCGGCAGGCGGCCAGATCCGGCGAAATCGCCAGCCGCTGGCCGTCCGCGATCAGCAATTGCTGTTCGATCAGGTCGAGTCCGGTGACCGCCTCCGTGACGGGATGTTCGACCTGGATTCGCGCATTCATCTCGAGAAAGTAGAATTCATGGGATTGGGCGTCGACGAGGAATTCGACCGTGCCGGCGCCGCGATAGGCGAGGTGGCGGGCGAGACGGACGGCGGCGTCGGTGATCGCGCGAAGTCTCGGCTGGGGAATGCCGGGCGCCGGCGCCTCCTCGACGAGCTTCTGGAACCGCCGCTGGATCGAACAGTCGCGCGTTCCCAGCTGGATCGCCTCCCGGCCGTCGCCGAGCACCTGGACCTCGACGTGCCGGCCGCGGCCGATGTAGCGTTCGACATAGATGCGCGGATCGCCGAACGCCGCGCGCGCCTCGGCCATGGCGAGATCGATCTGCGCATCCAGCTCGTCGGGCCGGTCGACGCGCTTCATGCCGCGGCCGCCGCCGCCGGAAACCGCCTTCAGCAGAAGCGGATAGCCGGTCCTTGCGGCCTGCGCGGCGGCCGCCTCCCTGGTCTCGGCCTCGCCGCCCTCGACGACCGGCAGGCCGGCGGCGACGCCGATCCGGCGCGCCATCAGCTTGTCGCCCATCGCGTCCAGGCTCGACGGATCCGGGCCGACGAAGGCGATCCCCGCCGCGATCGCGGCGCGCGCAAAGCCGGCGTTTTCGGAGAGAAAGCCATAGCCGGGATGGATCGCGTCGGCGCGCGCGGCCCTCGCGGCGGCCACCATGCGTTCGATCGACAGATAGCTCAGCGCCGGCGGCGCCGGGCCGACGATCGCCACCTCGTCGGCGATGAGCGCCGGAGCCGAATCCCGATCGGCCTCGGATGCGCCGAGGATCGTCGTCATGCCGAGTCGGCGCGCGGTGCGGATGATGCGTTGCGCGATCTCGCCCCGATTGGCGACGAACAGGCGGCCGATCATGCCGCGTCCAGCCTGATCCAGATCAGAACCGCCTCGGCGTCGACCGAGACGCCGTTCGCGACGACGATCTCTTCGACCGCGCCCGAACAGCCGGCCGGCACCGAAGTCATCAGCTTCATGGTTTCGATGATGCCGACGACCGTGTCGGGCGCGACGCGGTCGCCGACCTCGACGAACGGCGGCGCGCCGGGTTGCGGCGCCCGGTAGAAGACGCCCGGCAACGGCGGCCGGATCGCCAGCGCGCCCGGCGGCCCGACCTCGGCCGCGCGGCTCTCGGGCGCAGGCGCGGCGGCCGCGGCCGCCGCGCCCCATGACAGCTCCTGCGACCAGCCCGCGCCGGATCGGCTGACCCGCAGCGTGAAGCGACCAGTCGTGATGTCGAGGCGATCGTAGGCCGACTTGTCGAGGATCGTCACGATCTCGGCGACATCCTCGCTCGTGATCGGGATTTCCGTCGTCATGCCGCCGCCTTTCCCCTGGTCATCTCGCGGACGCCGTCGGCGAGCGCGCTCGCGAATTCCGCATCGTTGATGTGGCAGTCGAACTGACGGACCTCGACATGGGCCGGCATCGTGCGCGCGACATACTCGCCGAAGCGCGGCGGCAGCGACGGCTCGTGCAGATGGCCCTCGGGGCTGTCGTGATGGGAAAAACCGCGCAGGGGAACGTAGAAGCGCACCGGCCCGGTCGCGTCGCGGACGATTCCGGCGACGTGATCGGCGAGCCGCTCGAGATCGGCCTCGTTGGTGCGGACGGCGGTCAGCGCCGCGTTGTGGATGTGAAACGGCCGTCCGCCGAACGGGGCGTCGCCGACCGCCATCGGCGAGGGCATGATGTAGAAGTCGGTGTTGCCGGGCGCGAAAATCGTCGGGATTCCGCGCGCGACGCCGGCGGTCGCGCGGTCGGGGCCGGCCGTGCAGATTCCGTTGTGGAGGTGGTCGTTGATCTCGACCAGCGACATGTCGACGATCGCGGCGACGTCGCGTTCGGCGGCGATCGAATCGAGGGTCTTGCCGCCGTTGCCGGTCGTGTGGAACGCCATGACCTCATAACCGTCCGCCTCCAGGCTCTCGCGCAGCGCGCGCATGCCGCGCTCGGTCGTCCCCAGCGTGCTGATCAGCACGAGCGGACGCCCGTCGGCTTTGGTCGGACGATACGCATGGGCCATTCCGGCCATGGCGGCGGCGCCGTTGCGGAAGACCTCGCGCGCGATGCTGTTGAGCCCCGAAATGTCGCAGACCGCGTTGAGCATCGCAATGTCCTTCAGCCCGACGAACGGCGCGGTGAAGCCGGAGGCGAGCGTCGAGATCATCAGTTTGGGCAGGCCGTAGGGGAATGCACGCATGACCGTCGTCCCGAGCGTGGTTCCCATCGAGCCGCCGATCGACAGAATGCCGGCGAGGCCGAGCCGCTCGTGGGCGTCGAGCGCGAGCTTGATCGCGCCCTCGATCATCACCGCCTGACACTTTCCCTCGTGTCCGAGCGCGCGCACCTGCTCGATCGTCTTGCCGGCCGCGCCGGCGATCTGCTCGGGCGATATTTCCGCGCCGCCCAGAGTGCGCCGCACGCTGGCGTCGAGATGGACCACCTCGCAATCGGCGGCTTCCAGCTGGTTGCGGAGGAAGCGACCCTCCTCCTCCTTGGTGTCCTGGGTGACGATCAGCAGAACTTTGGGTTTGATTGCCATGATGGGAGTCCGAAGTTCGAGCCCGCCGAGTGGACGGCATCGGCGGCGACCCTAGCGGGAATGATCGGCGCCGACTTTCAAAGACGCGCAGCGGACTTGAAAAATTCGGCAATGATCACGATCGCCGCCGCAGTCAGTGGGCTCCCGATCCGCCGGAACGGCGATCGACCCCGTAGGTCCGGGGAGAAGCGCCGTAGGCGTGGCGGAAACAGCGCGAGAAATAGCCGGAATCGTTGAAGCCGCAATCATAGGCGATGCGGGTGATCGAGGCGCGGCCGCGCTCGGCGCGCAGTCGCTCGGCGGCGCGGCGCAGGCGGTTGTCGAGAATGAACGCGCTCGCCGTCGTCGACAGACCCTCGAACACCGACTGGACCGAACGGGGACTGACGCGCAACGCGCGCGCGATCGACGAGGTCCGCAGCTCCGCGTCGAACAGATTGGCGCGCACATGCTCGAGGACCGCCCGACGCAGTTCGGCCGAGGGGCCCGCGCCGGCGTGCTCGATCGATTGCCCGATCGCGCGCAGCGCCAGATCCAGCCCGACGCGGTCGACGCACTCGCGCCAGTCGGCGTCGTCGGCGAGACAGGCGATCTGGCTCCAGGCCGCGCGGATGAAGGCGATCAGCAGCCGCGAGGCGTTCGCGTCGATTCCCCGCCCGGCGGCCTGGTCGAGATCGAAAGCGGGCTGGCGCAGCGCGATGTCGGACACCGGCAATGCGAAGACGAACAGTTCGTAAGGGGTGACGAAGTCGACGCCGTAGCCGCGATCGGGATCGCAGAGCGCGGCGCCGCCGGCGCTGATCGTCGTCTCGCGCCCCGCCTGCCGGTTCACGCCGGTTCCCGCGACCTGAAGGTGGAGAAAGGCCGATCCCGTCCGCTTGGGCGGCGCGTCGGTCGCCCAGCGCCTCACCCTCGATTGCTGCGCCCGGATTTTGACCAGGCCGATCCGGCCGACCTTGAAACCGGCCAGCTTGCCCTCGAATGCGCGCCCGTCGGCGTCGACCGCGCAGCCGGGGAAGGTGTCGCCGACGATCTCGTTCCAATCGTCCAACTTCCCGGCGCGCCGCACGGGCGCAGCGCTGCTTACGACGCCGAGCAATCCTGCCTCCCAATCGCGGATCTCGTCACGCCGCTTCGACGCTGCGCCCGCATCGAGAGACGCTAACACCGGGTAAATCTTGGCGCAACGCCGCCCCTGTCCGACGCGCGGCCGATCGGCGGCCGACGCCGATCCCTTTCGCAAATTCCATCACATTCCTCGATTGAACGGCATCGGGGCTAGGCAGTCGTGGCCTCGATCTCGTCATAGCCGTTGATGCGGTAGATCAGGTAGGAAATCAGCCAGGCGCCGATGAAGATGCCGACGATTACGTAGCCGAGCACGCCGAAATCGTCGTTCAACGATCCGATCGCGCCCCAGAACCCGCCGCCGTCGGACAGGCCCAGCCGATCGCCGATGAGGTTGAGCGCCTCGAGGCCGCCGACGACGACGGCCACGACGACCGATACCGCCGTAATGGTCAGGTTGTAGTAGAGCTTGCGGATCGGCTTCACGAAGGCCCAGCCATAGGCGCCGAGCATGAGGATGCTGTCCGTCGCGTCGATCAGAGTCATGCCGGCGGTGAACAAAGCCGGAAACACCATGATCGACCATATCGACAGGCCTTGCGAGGCCTGGGTCGCGGAAATGCCCAACAGTCCAACTTCGGTGGCGGTGTCGAATCCGAGGCCGAACAGCACGCCCAGCGGATACATCTGCCAGCTGCGTGCGATCACCCTGAAGAACCGCCGAAACAGGCGGCCCAGCAGCCCCCTGCCGGCGAGGGCGAGGTCCAGGTCTTGCTCGACGAACCGGCCGCCGTCCCTGACCGTTCGAAACGTCCGAAAAATGGAAATCAGGACGAGAAGGTTGGCGCCGGCGATCGCGAACAGAAACAGCGCGGAGACCAGCGTGCCGGCGACGGCGCCGAAATCTCTGAACCCGTCGAACCGCGTTTGAAGGGTGGTCGCCGTGATCGCGATCGCGACCGACAGCGCGACGACGATCGTCGAATGGCCGAGCGAGAAGAACAGGCCGACCCCCACGGGTCGCTGCCCGTCCTGCATCAGCTTGCGCGTCACATTGTCGATTGCGGCGATGTGATCGGCGTCGAACGCGTGCCGCAGGCCGAAGCTGTAGGCGAGCGCCGCCGTTCCCAGAAGCGCCGGAAAATCACGGAAGGCGACGACCGCCCAGAGCCATGCGCCGACGTTGACCACGAACAGCAGGGCGTAGACGCCGACCACCCTGGCGCGGATCGAGCGGCGCGCAGGATCGGACCGATCGGGTGGCGTGGCGCTCATGTCCCCTTCTCCACGGCTCGTTTCATCGCGCCTATTCCTGCGGCCGCAGCACGATGCGGCCCGCGGCGCCCGCCGCGACCTTGGCGTACGCCTCCTGCGCCTCGCCGAGCCCGTGGGTCTCGGCGATCGGGGCGGCGCGGTAGTCGCCCGCGACGAAGCCCGGGGTCAGCACATCCAGCACCGCGGCCGAAGCCGTGAGGTCGCGCTTCAGCGTGTCGACGCCGAACAGCCGGCTTTCGTTGTGATAGAAATCGACGAGGTCGAAGCTCACTTCGCGCTGGCCGGTCGCGGCGATTTCGACCAGCCTGCCGCGCAGCGCGAGGCTGGCGAGGGCGCGGCGGAACATGACGCCGCCGACCAGATCGAGCACGACATCGGCGCCGGCGCCGCCGGTCGCCGCGCGAACCTCGGCCGGCAGATCGTCCGCGCCGATGATCAGCTTCTCAAGGATGGCGGCGACCGGCGAGTCCGGACGCGGCGCGCGCTGGTCGGCGCCGATCACGCGGGCGCCGAGGCGGCGGGCGATCTGGGCGGCGGCGCTGCCGACGCCGCCGCCGGCGCCGATCAGCAGCACGGTCTCCCCGGCCTTCAGGGCCGCCGCCTCGATGCCGCACCAGGCGGCCATGAAATTGACGCCGACCGACGCCGCCTGGTCGAAGTCGAGGGCGCCCGGCTTGCGGCGCAGGCTCGCCGCCGGCACGGCGATCAGCTCGGCATGGGAGCCGTCACGGGTGAAGCCGGCGTCGCCGCCCGTGCCCCAGACTTCGGCGCCGATCCACCCGGCCGGACCCGCCGCGACCACGCCGGCGAAATCGCGGCCGGGGATGCGCGGCAAGGTCGTCTGCCGCATGGCCCCGGCGACATTCTTGACGTCGCTCGGATTGATCGAAGCGGCCATCACCCGCACCAACGCCGTCGTCTCGTCGGCCGCCGGCGCGACCGCCTCCACCAGCCGGAGAACCGAGGGATCCCCAAACGACTCGAACCGTATCGCACGCATGGCCTGTTCCTCCAGCCGATCGCCCGTCGGGGCGCGAAGATGGACGCGGGCGCGGGAACGCCGCGATGGGGGAATGTCGCGGTTCCGACCCCCGCAGACATTACGGCGTCGGCCGATGGTATCAGAAAAGTCGGATGGTCTCGCATCGTCGCGGCGGTGACGAGGGAACGCGCCGATGTCGATCCCGCGCGAGTCCGCCTTGCCCATTTCAAGATTGGCCAGCCCTGTTTTCGACAAGCGGGCCCCCTACGTCCGAGACGTCGACGCGGCATTGCCGGCGGGCCCGCCGCAGAGCCCCCGTCGAGCGGCTGCGCCGTCCCGCCACTCCCGTTCCGGCGCCTTCACCGGACGACTTCGTCGCCGGGGGGTTACTGCGTCTGGCCGACGCGGCGTTTGGCGTCCCGACGGCGGAAAGCTCACGGTCGGCGCGCCGGTCGTCATCGCGAGCGGAGCCTGAATGTCTGGAAAAGCGAACTGTGAGAAAACACTTCCATTATTCCGAAAGATCGGCTATGGTACAATTCGCGTCCCCTCGAGAGCCCCAGCCATGCCCGGCCCAACCGTCCCCGCGCCGCCGCCCGCTGCCTCCATCAGCGCGACCGAGCGGGAAGACGGCGGCGCGCGCCAGACCCCCGCGCGGCTTCCTTTTGCCTGCAACCCTTTGATTTCCCTCCATCGGGCCAAAAATGAATTTCCAGATGTTTCCGCACCGAAAGGTTTTGTCGGCTGGGGAGGCTCGAGGCGCCCGACGGCGGCGGGCCTGGACCCCCGCGCGGCTTCCTTTTGCCTGCAACCCTCTGATTCCCCTCGATCGGGCGAGAAATGAATTTCCGAATATTTCCACGCCGAAAGGGCTTCGAACGATGCGGCCGGCGCGGACGCTGACTTGGGTCGTCATTCCCGGACTGCCGCGTCGCGTCGGACGGCGCGGCCCGGACATTCCGCCGCGACGGGGATCGCGCCTGAGCAATAGGGCAAGGAGATGAGCTGTCGACCGGAAGGACGCGAACGCCCGACGCCGCGGAGCCACGCCGCCGTCGCGCCGTCAAGTCAGGGCGATTGCTGCGCAATCGCCCGAGGCCAAGAGGCCGCTGCTACGCTACGCTTCGCCCCTCCCGGCGATCGCAAGCGATCGCCTCGGGGTGACTGCGCGCCGTCGGCGCGGCAAGATGGCGACCGTGACCTTTTGCTGCGCAGCGTGGCCGATCTCGGCCGCGCTGCGCAGCAAAAGGTCACGGTTGCAAACGGCCGGGGCCGGGCGCGCGGGTCAAGGTTCGCGGAGCGCCTCTTGGCGCGCAGCGGCCGGCGTAGCCGGCTTGACCTCGAGGCGCGCGTCCGGCCCTGGCGGCACGGACGCGACGAAGTTGGGGTCCGCCCGGGAAACTTCGCCCCGGCCGGCCGCAACAAACCGCCGCGTCTCGCGTTCCCACGCCTGCCGCCGGATCGGGCGGCGCGGAGGCGAACCATGACTGACGCGATCGACGGCTTGAAAACGCTCCATACCGGCCTGGTGGACACCCGCCACGGCTACGAGGAGGCGCTCGAGGATGACCATGGCGAGGGCCTGTCGCCGCTGTTCCGGCGCATGGTCGCGCTGCACGCGGACGGCGCGCGGGCGGTCGCCAGGCTCCTGCTCGCGCGCGGCGTCAATGTCGACGACGAGGGATCGTTCATGGCGACCGTCCATCGCAGGGTGATGGACGTGCGATCGATGATCACCGGCCTCGGCGCCAATGTCGTGCCGGCGCTGATCGACGGCGAACAGCACAATTTCTCGAAATACGACGCCGCCCTCGGATCGGCGGGGCTCGACGCCTCCGAACGCGAAACGCTGGGCGCGCACCGGGCCAGACTGACCGACGCGGTCGCCGACATGCGCCGGCTCGAAACCGACCCGGCGCAGGCGGGCGGCGGCGCCCGCTGAAGCCAGTCCCTCATGCGGGCTCGCCGCGGCGGCCGGTCAGCTCCGGCGCCGAGGCCGAGCGGGTGAACAGGATCGTCACCCGGGTGCCCTGCCCGGGGCTCGATTGCACGCCGAGCTTCGCCTTGGCGTTCTCGCGCAGCGACTGGACGATCAGCGCGCCGAGCCGGCCCGGCGCAGGCCAGACGGCGCCGGCGGGCAGGCCGACGCCGTCGTCGCCGACGAGAATCCGGCAGCCCTCGCCGTCGGACAGGCTGTTGAGCGTGATCGTGCCGCCGTCGCGGCCGGTGAAGGCATGCTTGAGCGCGTTGGTCAGCAATTCGTTGACGACCAGGCCGGTCGGCATCGCGACGTTCACCGAAACCGGATAGGCGTCGAGCTTGAGATCGAGCCTGACCCCCTCGACCGCGTGCGAGGCGAAGACGGAGGTCGCGATCTTGCCGAGATAGACCCCGAGATCGATCTCGTCGGTCGAGCCCTGGTCGGCCAGCAGCGCATAGAGGTGCTGGATCGACTCGATCCGCCCGGCCAGCCGGTCGAACGGCGCCGAATCCATCCGGCCGCGCGCGTTGCGCGCCTCGATCCGCATCAGCGCGGTGATCATCTGCAGGTTGTTCTTGACCCGGTGCTGGACCTCCATCAGCAGCGTGTCCTTCTCGCGCAGCGCGCGCTCGAGCTCTTCGCGCTCCTGCCCGTGGACGCCGACGTCGACCAGCGCCGCGAGCCGGTAGCAGGGCGTGCCGTCGTCGTCCTGGATGACATTCGAATAGGCGTCGACGACGGCGGGGTCCTGGCCGCTCCGTTCGATCTTGAACGTTCCGACGAAATCGGCGGCTTCGACGATCGCGGCGCCGAGTTCGCGCGGCTGCCCGTCGCTCTCGCCGCGGCCACTGAGGACGCTCCAGGGGCGCTGCGCCAATTCGGCGGCGGCGCGCCCGGTCACCCGCTCGAACTCGGGATTGGCGTAGACGACCCGCTCGGGCGTCGCCATTTTCGCGACGATGATCGCGATCGGAATCTGATCGAGGAAATGGCGGAACTGCTCGCTTTCCAGCGCGCTGGCCAAATCGGGGGTCGCCAGCAGGCCTTCGACCTGCTCGGGCTTCCCACCGTCCTCGTCCTTCGCCGTCATTCCACAAGCCTTCATGTTGCGCCCGCCGACGGCGGCGCGGCGCCGGCCATCGCACGAACTCCGCGTCGCCGCGCCAGCGGATGGGCTGGTCGGACGCCCCCGGAAGCCGCGCCACGATGGGGACGGCGCCGACGACGGTCAAGCAAAATCCGGGCGCTGGCCTGTCGCAGCGGCCGCCCCACCGTCCGGATCGGCGCGCCATGCCCATCCTGTTCGGGGGACGCAGAAAAATCTGCGCGGCGGCTCTTGAAAGTTCTGCCCCCGCCCCCAAACTCGTCGGTCGCCGGGACGTTCCCGGCGCGGGGCGCGCGGCGCAGCCGGCGCTTCCGTATCCATGTCATGTTGCTCGTCGGAGGATATGGTTATGCGATACGACTTCTCTCCCCTCTACCGCTCCACGATCGGCTTCGACCGCCTGTTCGACATGTTCGATCACGACGTCGACGCCTCGGCCGCCTGGCCGCCCTATGACATCGAGAAGCTCGGCGAGGACGACTACCGGATTTCGGTCATCGCCGCGGGCTTCAAGCCGGACGAGATCGAGCTGGTCCAGCATGCCAACGAGCTTGTCGTCTCCGGGCGCAGGAAGGCCGAATCGGACGCCGCGCAGGTTCTCCATCGCGGCATCGCGAGCCGTCCGTTCCGCCAGTCGTTCAGCCTCGCCCAGCACGTCAAGGTGACGGGCGCCAATCTCGAGGACGGCGTGCTGACGATCGCCCTCAGGCGCGAGATCCCCGAAACGCTGAAGCCGCGGCGGATCGAGATCGTCGACGCGGGCGCCGCGCAGACGATCGCGCAGGACAATCGCGCCGGGCGCGAGGAGATCGCCGGGTCGGCCGACAAGGCGGCCTGAGTTCGTCGAGACATGGGCCCGCGGGGCGAGCGTCGTTCGGCCGCATCGGGTCGGGCGCCGAAGCGGCCGCGGGCTTACCCCTCAGCGAGACGGAAATGGAATCCCTGCCCACCACCGGGGCGCTCGCCATCCCCTCGGGGATTCTGCGCGCGCCCAGCCTCGCGCGGCCCGGCGTCATGATGTCTGGGACCCGCGCGGCCAACGACAATTTCGACCCCGATCCCCCGCCCTGCGCTTCGGCGCCGGTCCCCCGGCCCGAGCCGCGCGGCGACGAGGACGAGGACGGCGCGCCGCGATCGGGTCGGGCCGGCGCCGGCCCTGGCGTCACGCCCTCTCCAGCGCGAGCGCGATCCCCTGTCCGACCCCGATGCACATGGTCGCGAGCGCGCGACGCACGCCGCGGTCGCCCATCTCGATCGCGGCGGTCAGGGCGAGCCGGGCGCCCGACATGCCGAGGGGATGGCCGATCGCGATCGCCCCGCCATTCGGATTCACATGGTCGGCGTCGTCGGGCAGATGGAGCGCGCGCAGCACGGCGAGCGCCTGCGAGGCGAAGGCTTCGTTGAGTTCGATCACCCCGAAATCGCCGATCTTCAGCCCGAGCCGCTCCATCAGCTTGACCGTCGCCGGAACCGGCCCATAGCCCATGATGCGCGGCGCCAGCCCGGCCGTGGCGAGGCCGACGATGCGCGCGAGCGGCTTCAGCCCGAACTTGTCGACCGCCGCGCCCGAGGCGACGATCACCGCCGCCGCGCCGTCGTTGACCCCCGACGAATTGCCGGCGGTCACCGTGCCGCCCTTGCGGAACGGCGTCGGCAGCGCGGCGAGCTTGTCGAGGCTGGTCTCGCGCGGATGCTCGTCGCGCTCGACTTTCGTCACATTGCCCTTGCGGTCCCTGATCTCGACCGGCGCGATTTCGCGCGCGAGCCGCCCGCGCTTCTGCGCGGCGGCGGCGCGCGCCTGGCTGCGCAGCGCGAAGGCGTCCTGGTCGGCGCGCGAAATCTGGAATTCCTCGGCGACGTTCTCGCCGGTCTCGGGCATCGAGTCGACGCCGTATTGCGTCTTCATCAGCGGATTGACGAAGCGCCAGCCGATCGTCGTGTCGTAGATTTCGGCGTGGCGCGAGAAGGCCTCGGTCGCCTTGCCCTGGACGAAGGGCGCGCGCGACATCGATTCGACGCCGCCGGCGATGACGACCTCGAGCTCGCCGCTGCGCACCGCCCGCGCCGCCGTGCCTATGGCGTCGAGTCCGGAGCCGCACAGCCGGTTGATCGTCGTCCCCGGCGCGGTCGCCGGCAGGCCGGCGAGCAGGCCCGCCATGCGCGCGACGTTGCGATTGTCCTCGCCCGCCTGGTTGGCGCAACCGGCGAACACGTCGTCGATCGCATGGGGATCGAGGCCCGGCGCCCGGACGAGGACCGCCCGAATCGCATGCGCGAGCAGATCGTCGGGACGGACCGACGAAAGCGAGCCGCCGTAGCGGCCAACCGGGGTGCGGGCGCCTTCGCAGAGGAATGCTTCGGTCATGTCAGGGGCTCCATGATCAGGGGCCGCCCGGCGCCAGGTCGGCGAAGCGGCGGCCCTCCCGCGCGAGCGTGGCGATCAGCGGCGCCGGCTCGTAGCCGGCTCCCGCGAAGGCGTGCGCCTCCTCGATGTCGGCGAGGATCGCCGCGAGCCCGAGCGCGTCGGCCTCGAACATCGGGCCGCCGCGCCAGGCGGGATAGGCGTAGCCATGGATCAGCACGACGTCGATGTCGAGCGGGCGGCGGGCGACCCCGTCGGCGAGGACCCGGGCGCCCTCGTTGACGATCGCGGCGCGCACGAAGCGCTGGATCGTCTCGGCGGAAAATTCGCATTGCGGCCGCCGCTTCTGCGCGCGGACCTTCGCGATGAGCCCCTCGACCAGCGGGTCGACCGCCTTCTTGCCGCCGGAATACCCGTACCAGCCGGCGCCGGTCTTCTGGCCGAACCGGCCGAGCGCGCAGAGTTCGTCGGCGATCGTGGCGGCGTAGCGGACATTCGGGTTCAGCGTCGGGGCGAGGCGTTTGCGGCGCGCCCAGCCGATATCGAGGCCGGCGAGGTCGCCGACCGCGAACGGCCCCATCGCGAAGCCGAACGCCTCCAGCGCGGCGTCGACGTCCTGCGGCGCCGCGCCGTCCTCGACCATCATGTCGACGATCGGGCGCCAATGGGCGAGGATGCGGTTGCCGATGAAGCCGTCGCAGACGCCGCAGACGACCGCGATCTTGCCGAGCCGCTTGCCGACCGCGACGCCGGTCGCGACCGCGTCCTTCGCGCTTGCCGGCGCTTCGACGACCTCGACCAGCCGCATGACGTTGGCGGGCGAGAAGAAATGCAGGCCGATGACGTCGGCGGGGCGCCCGCTCGCCGCGCCGATCGCGCCGACGTCGAGATAGGAGGTGTTGGTCGCGAGCACGGCGCCCGGCCGGGCGACCGCGCCGAGCCGCGCGAAAATGTCCTGCTTGACGGCCATGTCCTCGAACGCCGCCTCGACCACGAGATCGCAGGCGCCGAGCGCGGCGAAATCGGCGCCGACGACGACGTTGGCGACCCGCGCCGCGTGCTGGTCGGCGCCGAGCCGACCCGATTTCAGCTGGCGGTCCCAGGGCGCGAGGATGCGCCGGCGCCCCGCCTCGACCGCCGCCTCGCCGGTTTCCACGACGACGACGGAACAGCCCGCATCGGCGAAGGCGACCGCGATGCCTGCGCCCATCGTTCCGGCGCCGATCACGCCGACACGTTCCACCCTGCGCGGCGCGACCCCTTCGATCTGCGGCGCCCGCGGCGCTTCGCGCTCGGCGGAAAACACGTGGCGCATCGCCTTCGACTGATCGCTGGCGAGACAGGCGAGGAACGCCGCGCGCTCGCGCGCCATGCCCTCCGCGAACGGCAGTTCGCCCGCGAGCAGCGCCGTCCGCGCGGCGACCATCGGCGAGGTTTGCCCGCGCGATTTCTGCGCGACCGCGGCGAGCGCGGCGTCGATTTCGGCGCGATCGAACGGCGGGGTTTCGAGCGCGCTCAGCCGCCGGATCGGCCGGCCGACGAGGGTGCGCGCGAGCGCGAGCGCGCCTTCACGCAGGTCGCTGTCCGCGATCGCGTCGGCGATTCCGAGCGCGAGCGCCTCCTGCGCCTTCACCTGCCGGCCGCTCGAAGCCAGATCGATCGCCGCGCGCATGCCGATCAGGCGCGGCAGACGCTGGGTGCCGCCGGCGCCGGGAATGAGGCCGAGCCTGACTTCGGGCAGGCCGACGACCGCGCCGGCGTCGAGCAGGCGCGCATGGCAGGCGAGCGCGAGTTCGAACCCGCCGCCGAGCGCCGTGCCGTGCACCGCGGCGACCACTGGCTTCGGCGAGGCTTCGACGATCGCGAGCACGTCGGGCAGCGCAGGGGGCGCCGGCGGCTTGCCGAACTCCCGGATGTCGGCGCCGGCGACGAAGGTGCGCCCTTCGCAGGCGATCACGATCGCCTCGACCGAGGGATTCGCTTTAGCGGCGTCGATGGCCGCGACGAGCCCTTGTCGAACCGCCCGGGACGTCGCGTTCACCGGCGGATTGTCGATGACGATCAGCGCGACCGCGCCATGGCCCTCGACCCGAACGACGGGCGCATCCGTCGTGTCCGCCATGCGCCGCCCCGCGTCCCGGTTGCTCCCGGGCGGCATCATTAGCCACGCGCGCGCGCTTGCGCAATCGGGCGCCCTGACGAGGGCGCATCGAACGCCTGCCGCGGAAGGACCTAGATGGCCGGCGCCAGCGCCTGCGGACGAGATGAGGGCCGGGGTTTCCCCCGGCCCGCCGCTACGCCTATCGGACGTGCCGCGCGCCGCCGCCGCCGAAGTGGCCCCCGCCCGAATGGCCGCGGAAGTGGCCGCCGCGCCCGCCGCCGCCGCCGCCGAAGTAGAAGCCGCCGACGGGGGCCGGGTCATAGCCATAGCCGTAGCCATACGCGTAGCCCGGATCGTCGTAGCCATAGTCGGGATCCACGACCGCCGCTCGGCCCTCGATCATTCCGGAATCGCCATAGCCGGGATCGGAATAGATCGGCCCCTGGTCGGAGTAGCCGTCGACCGCTTGCGGCGGCGCCATGACCGCATAGGGCGAATTCTGGGGAACCGCGTAGGCGCCCGACACGCCCGCCGCGAGGGCCACCGCGGTCGTTCCAAACAAAATGAGCTTGCGCATTTCCAGTTCCTTCCGTGACGCTTTTCATCCGTGACCGGATCCGACGGGAAAACGCGGGGGAACGTCAACGGTTCCGCCGCGGCTCGGGCGGCGCAGACCTTGGGGTCGGCTGTCGCGCGAGCCGGAAGCCGGCGATTCACCAGCGCGCACCGGGATTCAGGGCGCCGCGCCGGCGGGGTGGATGGAGCGGCGACGCGGCGCCGGCGCCTCGCGCGCGGGGCCCGTGGGGTCAGGGTCTGGCCGCAAGCGCGCGGCCGTAGAGCGCCGCTTCGATCCGCTCGGCCGCCTCGCGCAGAAACGGATTGTGCGCCTCCCGGCCCGCGCGGCCGGCGTCGAGGTCGCTCTGAAAGCCGTCGCGCAGCGGCCAATGTTCCGGCAGCAGCTCGAAGCCGGAATCCTCGATCGCCGCGATCGCGCCCGCGAGCTGCTTCTCCGACCGGCCGACCTTGGACAGGACGATGACGATCCGCCCTTCGGCGCCCTCTCTGGCGAGCTTGCGCGCGAGCGCGAGCGTCGGCCGGAGATCGTCGTGCGAGGTTCCGGTCGGGAGGAAGACAACCTGGCTGTCCTCGGCGAGCTCCCTGGTGGTCGCGTCGGCGAGGCCGCGCGTGTCGGCGATCACGATATCGATCTCCTCCTCGCTCTTGTGGAGCTTCTTGAGGCTCTTGAACGGGCGCGCGTCGATCTCCGGCTCCACGCCGTGGCGCATGCGCGTGGCGTTCCATTCGACGCAGGTGAGCTGTTCGAGATCGAAGTCGGCGAGCAGCGTCTTGTGTCCGCGATGCGCGGCGCCGACCGCCAGCAGCCGCGCCAGCGTGCTCTTGCCGACGCCGCCCTTCTGGCTGACGAAGCTGATCAGCTTTCGCGAGTGGGTCCTGGCCATGTCTCCTCCTGCCGCGCAGCTAACAGGAAAGCGCGATGGCGGGCAATCGTGCCGGCGGCGACCCGAGGCGGCGCTTTCCGCGCGCGCCCTACTCGGCCGACGTCGCCCGCAGACTCTCCATCAGCGCGCGATGGCGGTCGGGGATCGGCGTCGGGCGCTGGGTCGCCCGCGCGACATAGACGTGGGTGTAGCGGCCCTGCGCGGCCGCCAGCGGCGCGCCGGACCTGAATGCGGCGAGGCGGTAGCGCACCGAGCTGCGCCCGAGCTGCTCGACCGCAACGCCGATCTCGATCATGTCGGGGAAGGCGAGGCTGGAGAAATAGACGCAGTTGTTCTCGACGACCAGGCCGATCGTCTCGCTCGTCGCGGGATCGAGCAGCCCGGCCTCGATCAGGATCGCGTTCACCGCCGCGTCGAAGAAGAAGTAATAGGCGGCATTGTTGATATGGCCGTAGGGGTCGTTGTCCGACCAGCGCGTCGAGACCGTCACGAAGCGGGCGAAGGCGGCCCGCCCCAGCGGCTTCGGACGGGCCGGCCCGGCTTGCGCCACGACCGCCCCGCGCTCAGAAGTTCGGGCCGCGCAGGCTCGCGACGGCGCGCCAGGCGGCGGCGACGAGCGCCCAGGCGAGCAGGGTCTTGACCAGCGTGGCGGCGAAGAACGGCACGACCCCGGCGACCCAGGCCTCGTCGGGCCCGATCAGCCCGGCGAGCCAGGCGTAGCCGCAGGCGAAAATGACGAAATGGCCGAGCGTCATCGCCGCCAGCAGCAGGCCGAGCGACCGGTCCCAGCCGCGCTCGGCGAGCCAGCCGACCAGCGCGGCGGCGACCACGAAGCCCCCGAGATAGCCGCCGGTCAGACCCGCCATATAGGCCGGGCCCGCGTCGAGCCCGGCGAAGACCTGCAGGCCCATCATGCCCTCGGCGAGGTAGAGCAGGATCGTCACCGCGGCGAGCCGCGCGCCATAGGCTGCGCCGAGAATCAGCACGACGAGCGTCTGCAGCGTCATCGGGACCGGCGTGAACGGCACCTGCGCCTTGGCCGACACAGCCAGCGCGAGCGCGCCGCCGATCGCCAGCGCCGCGAAGCGCGCGCTGCGCGAAGCGGCCTCCTGCGGCCACAGCGCCGCGGCAAGGGTTGGTCGCCTGTTGTCGTTCATGGATCCCCCTCCGGTGAGCGTAAGCGCGCCGGGAAACGCAGCGTCACGGTTGCAATATCGTCGTCCCCTCGCAAGTTAGCCTATAGAGGAGCCGTTCGCGCGGAACAAGGCGGCGCGCCGAGCCCGGCCCGAATCCGATGAGAGAGGCTGCGATGAGCGCGACGACGGACGATGAACTGATTTTCGAACGACCGACCGAGACCGCCGGCGGGGAGGCGATCCAGGTTTCGCCGCTCGTGCGCCGACTCGTCGCCGGCAACCCCTCGGCGTTCACCGCGACGGGCACCTGCAGCTATATCGTCGGCGGCGACGAGGTCGCGATCATCGATCCCGGCCCGCCCGACGAGGCCCATGTCGAGGCGCTGCTGCGCGCCGTGTCGGGCCGGCGCGTCGGTCACATCCTCGTCACCCACAGCCATCACGATCATTCGCCGGCCGCGGCGCGGCTGCGGGCGGCGACCGGCGCGCCGGTCGTCGGCGCCCGCCCCTACCGGCCGCGCGCGGGCTTCGAGGGTTCCTTCCAGGGACTCGACGCAGCGCATGATCGCGCCTATGCGCCCGACCGCGCGCTGGCGGACGGAGAAATCGTCCGCGGGCGCGGCTACACGCTCGAAGCCGTCTCCACGCCCGGCCATGCCGCCAACCATCTGGCGTTCGCCTTCGCGCAGGAGAACGCATTGTTCTCGGGCGACCATGTCATGGCCTGGTCGACCTCGATCGTCGCCCCGCCCGACGGATCGATGGGCGACTACATGGCCTCGCTCGCCAAATTGCGCGCGCGCGGGGAGACCATTTTCTGGCCCGGCCACGGCGGCCCGGTGCGCGAGCCGCAACGCTGGATGCGCGCGCTCGCCCACCATCGGCGGCAGCGCGAGGCGTCGATCCTCGCGCGCATCGCGGCGGGGGATTCGCAGCTCGCGCAGATCGTCGCGCGGGTCTATGAGAATCTCGCCCCCGCGCTGGTCGGCGCGGCGAGCCTCTCGACGCTCGCGCATCTCGAGGATCTCGTCGCCAGGGGACTTGTCGTGATGGAAGGCGCATTGGGTCCGGCGGCGAAATTCAGCCCGGCGGCGACGCCATGACGCGGCGTGCGGGCGCTCATCGGGTTTGCGCGAGATCCTGAACCTCGGCCGCGAACCGGCGCACGCGTTCGGCGTTGGCGCCGAAGTCATGGCGCCACACGCGCGAGGTCGAGCGGATGTCGATCCGCGTCTGGTTCGCGAGCGGCCGGACACGAATGGCGATGTCGTCGACGAAGCCGAAAATCAGCGAACGGTCGCTGGCGTCGATATGACCGACCCCCTCCTCGCGCACGCTCGGCGCGACCGCGTCGACGATGCGCCACCCCCGCGCCTTGGCCGCGTCCAGCGCGAGCTGATAGGCCGCGTTGGCCTCCATCTCGACGAGGATCGGCTGGACCCAGGGATAAGCGCGCCGTTGCGCCTCGCGCGCCTCCGGACCGGGGTCGGGCGGGGTGCGGCCGCCGCGCGCCTCGAGCGCCTTGATCGAGCGCAGAAAGCCGACCGGCGTCGCCGGATCGAGATCGGTCGAGACGTCGTTGATCGCCGGCAGCGCGATTGCGCGCCAGGAGAGGAGGGCGGGATAGGCGAGCAGGCCGAGCGCGAGCAGAAGTCCGACCGTGGCGATCCCGGCGCCGCGCCGGTCGGTGCGCCAGATCACGATCGCAGCGGTGGCGGACAGCAGCCCGGCCAGGCAGGCCAGGACCAGCGCGGCGCCGAACACCGCGAGCGCGCCCGCCGGCGCGACGGCGCCGGCGCGCGACAGCGCCGCGGCCACGCCCGCGACCGCGACCGCGAAAACGGCGATCCGCCGGCTCCAGAGGGCCGAGCGGGAATAGGGCTCTTCGAGGATCAGACGACGCATGCGGTGGACCGGCCGAGGCGCCGCCCTTGTCCGACGCCGCCGGGCGGCGCGTCAATGGCGCGCCGTCGCTCAGCCGATCGGCAGCTTGTAGTCCTTGAACGCCTCGCGCAGCTTCATCTTGTTGATCTTGCCGGTCGCGGTATGCGGGATTTCCCTGACGACCTGCATGTCGTCGGGCAGCCACCATTTGGCGATCCGGCTCTGCAGGAACTCGATCACCTCCTCGCGCCGCGGCGTGCATCCCTCCCGGGCGACGACGACCAGCAACGGCCGCTCGTCCCATTTGGGATGGGCGACGCCGATCACCGCGGCCTCGAGGATGTCGGGATGGCCGACCGCGAAATTCTCGATGTCGATCGAGGAAATCCATTCGCCGCCCGACTTGATGACGTCCTTGGCGCGGTCGGTGATCTGCATGTAGCCGTTGGGATCGATGGTCGCGACGTCGCCGGTGTCGAAGAAGCCGTTCTGGTCGAGAATGTC
>JBEKZS010000249.1:0-3261 GCA_049509635.1 Roseiarcus sp. | reverse complement strand
AGCATTTCGATTCAATGTCCGGCCGGCTTGGAATCTTTGCAAGCCCGCTCCAATGTCCGCTATGGCGCTCCGACCCGCTTGAATCCTGCCGACGTCAGCCGGAACCGCGCCGCTACACCGCCACCCACCGGCCCTCCCGGCTCGCCCGCGCGACCGCATGCACCGCGCGCTCGATCGCGAGCCCCTCGTCGAAATCGATTCCGACTGCCGCCTCCCCCGCTATTCGGCCCAGCAGCGCCCGGCATTCGACGATCTTGAGGTCGTTGAATCCCATCTGGTGGCCGGGCGCGACGATGAATTTGTCGTAGGGCGGGTGGGCCGGGCCCATCAGGACGGTGCGGAACCCCTGATCGGCGGCGCGCCCTTCCGCAACATAGACCTGGATCTCGTTGAAACGCTCCTGGTCGAACGCGATCGTTCCGCGCGCGCCGAAAATCTGCAGCTGAAGCCGACCCTTGCGGCCCCAGGCGCAGCGGTCGACATGGATCGCGCCGGCGATCCCGCCGGGCAGCCGCAACAGGGCGGTCGCGATGTCCGCGGTCTCGACGGCGCGGCGCTCACCCCCGTGCGGCCGGTCGGGATAGGGCTTGGACATCTCGCCGAACACGCTGGTCGGACGGCCGAACAGCGTGGCGATCAGGCTCAGGGGATGGACGGCGAAATCGTCGAGCGCGCCATAGCCCGCCGAGGCCTCGCTGCGCCAGGAATGCGGCGCGTCGGGATCGGCGAGATAGTCCTCGTCCATCTCGATGCGCAGATGATTGACCGCGCCGATCGCGCCTTCGTCGAGCAGGCGCCTCACATAGCGGATAGCCGGGCTCTGGATGTAATTATAGCCGAGAATGGCGACCTTCCCGGACCGGCGCGCCGCGGCGGCCATGCGCTCGGCGTCGGCGAATAGCGGCGCCATCGGCTTTTCGCACCAGACGTGCTTGCCCGCCTCCAGCGCGGCGATCGCCATCTCGGCGTGCAGTGCATTGGGCGTCGTGATCGATACCACGGCGACGGCGGGATCGGCGATCACCGCGCGCCAGTCGGCGGTTGCGCGCGCGTAGCCGAATTCGGCGGCGCGCTTGCGGGCGAGCTCTTCGGTCACTTCGCACAGCATTTCGCGGCGCACATCGGGCGTGTCGCCGAACACCGCCTTCACGCCGGTCCAGGCGAGGGCATGGCATTTGCCCATATAGCCGGTGCCGATGAGGCCGACGCCGATCGAATTCATGAGGCCCTCCCTGGCCGGCCGGGGCATCGCCGACGGACCAAATATTCTCTGGACTCGGAGTTTTGGAACTTTCATTCTGTTTCCGGCGGCGGGTGTCAAGCCCGACGTCGGGAGGCGCGTCGGTCGCCGGTGACGGCAGCATGCGCCGGGCCGGCGCGGCCGGCTGTTCCAGGGACGGCGAATGACCATTCCCGGCGATTTCGAAGCGCTCAAGGACCGGCTGATCCGGCTCAAGCCCGAGCTGCCCAAACGCCTGCAGCAGGTCGCCGCCTTTGCGCTCGACAACCCCCAGGAAATGGCGCTCGGCACCGCCTCCAGCATTGCCGCGCGCGCCCACGTGCAGGCCTCGACGCTCGTGCGCTTCGCGCAGGCGGTCGGATTCGCCGGCTTTTCCGACCTGCAGGCGCTGTTCCGTTCGCATCTGCGCGATCGCTGGCCCGATTATTCCGAGCGGATGAAGGCGCTGCACGCGAGCGCAAAGGACAGCGGCGATCCGACCCATCTGCTCGCCGGCTTCGCCGATTCGGCGACCGCCTCGCTCGCGCGGCTGCGCCAGATGGTCGCGCGCGCCGACCTCGAACGCGCGACGGCGCTGCTGAGCGCCGCCGACACGATCTATCTGATCGGTCAGCGGCGCGCGTTCTCGGTCTCGCATTACCTCGCCTACGCCTTCGCCCAGCTCAAGGTGCGCGCGGTGCTCGTCGACAACGTCGGCAGCCTCGGCGCCGAGCAGATGGCGAATGTGGCGCCGGGCGACGCCCTGGTCGCGATCAGCTTCGCTCCCTATACGCCGTTCACCGTCGACATGACGCGTCTTGCCCGCGCGCGGGCGACCCCGATCGTGGTCATCACCGACAGCCCGCTGAGCCCGCTCGCCGGGCTCGCCGACGTGCGCTTCGAGATCGCCGAGAGCGATTTCGGCTCCTTCCGTTCTTTGGCGGCGACCTTCTGCCTGGCGATCACCCTGGCGGTCGCACTGGCGGAGAATCGCGCGAGCGACGCCTGAGGGCGCGCCGCGCTTCAGCGCCCCGCGAGCGCGCCGTTGATCGCGCCGAGAAATCCGGCGAGGTCGCTGGTGATGAAGTCGATCGCGTGCGCGTCGTCGATGGCCCGGTCGTGCTCCTGGCGATGGTCGATCCGGCCGGCCCCGGCGACGACGAGGGTGGTCGCCATGCCGAGCGTGCGCGGCACGACCAGGTTCTTGGCGATGTCCTCGAACATGGCGGCGCGGGTCGGGTCGATTCCATAGCGGTCGAAAAAGGCGCGATAGGCCGCCGCCGCGGGTTTCGGGATCATGTTGGCGGCGACGATATCGAACACGTCCTCGAACGCGCCGTGCAGGCCGAGCTGGGCCGCCGTCGCCAGCGCGTGTTCGCGCGAGCCGTTGGTGAAGATCAGTTTGCGGCCGGGCAGTTCCGCGATCTCGCGGGCGAGCGGCGGGTTGGCGGCGAGATTCGACCGGTCGATGTCGTGAACGAAGGCGAGAAACTGATCGGCGGCCGCGATGTCTTCGTCGATCAGCCCGGCGAGCGTCGTGCCGTGGCGCTGATAGTAATGGCGCTGCAGCGCGCGCGCGGAAAGACCGTCGAATCCGAACAACTCCATCAGGAACACGGTGATGCGCTGTTCGATCCGCGGCCACAGGTCGCTGTCGGAGGGATAGAGCGTGTTGTCGAGGTCGAACACCCAGGTGTCGATGCGGGCGAATTTGGCGCGCAAGGCCGAGGCGCGATCTGGCGTCGGTTTCGAAGCGGTCTGCCGGAGCGGTTTGTTCACGAAAACCTTCGCCTGTGCCCGTTCCACGCGGCGGGATTTGCAGCGTGCGCCCGAGAGTTTAAGAACCTGCGAAGGCCATTGAACGCTTGGCGCCACGGCCCGGTCAACCCCTCCGGGGTATCGGGCGGCGCGGACCGGGAAGGACGCTCTATTCGGCGGCGCGCTTCATCTCGGGATAGAGGCAATGCGCGTCGGCCTCGGCGGCGATCTCGACCGGGCGGGCGCGGCGCAGCGGCACGACCTCGGCCTCGACGAACGGCAGG
>JBEKZS010000248.1:0-3298 GCA_049509635.1 Roseiarcus sp. | reverse complement strand
AGCCAGGAGGAATAATTGCCCTCGTAGGGAATGCCGCGGCCGCGATCGAGTTCGAGGATCCACCCCGTCACGTTGTCGAGGAAATAGCGGTCGTGGGTGACGATCAGGATCGCGCCGGGGTAGCTGCGCAGATGGCCTTCGAGCCAGTTGACCGTCTCGGCGTCGAGATGGTTGGTGGGTTCGTCGAGCAGCAGCATTTCCGGCTTTTCGAGCAGCAGCCGGCACAACGCGATGCGCCGGCGCTCGCCGCCCGACAGCGTGTCGACGTCGGCCTCGTCGGGCGGGCAACCGAGCGCGTCCATCGCCTGCTCGACCTGGCTGTCGAGGTCCCACAGGCCCTGGGATTCGATCTCGTCCTGCAGCCGGGTCATTTCGTCCGCGGTCTCGTCGGAATAGTTCATCGCCAGTTCGTTGTAGCGGTCGAGGATCGCCTGCTTGGCCGCGACGCCGAGCATGACGTTGCCGCGCACGCCGAGGTCGGGGTTCAGATGCGGCTCCTGCGGGAGATAGCCGACCCGCGCGCCCTCCGCGATGAAGCCCTCGCCGATGAATTCGGTGTCGATGCCCGCCATAATGCGCAGCAGCGTCGACTTGCCCGAACCGTTGACGCCGAGCACGCCGATCTTGGCGGTCGGATAGAAGGACAGGTGCACGTTCTCGAGCACCTTCTTGCCGCCCGGCCAGGTCTTGGTCAGACCCTTCATGTGATAGACGAATTGTTGCGCCATGCGCCGCGCCGCCCTGAAACCCGAGACATGGGATTGGCCGGGTCGTAGCAGGGGCGGGCGGGGGAGACAAGCAGAAGGCGAGATGCTCCGCGGGGCGGCGCGCGCAGGCGACAGCCCGTCTCACGCCGGATTTCCGCGCCCGGCGGCGCCGCGACAGGGTCGGCGGTGAAATTCCGGGACCGGCGATCGCCCCGCCGAATCGGAACGTCCCAACCCGCTCCGCGTTGACGTTGTCAGGGCTGCGCGCCAGGAGGGCGGCATGAATCGCCAAACCTCGAGCGGCGACCTCGACGCCGGCGTGGTCGACGACCGGATCGCCGAGGCGCGCGAGCGTATCGGCAGGATCGGGCGATCCGCCGGCGCGGCGTCGGGCCGCCGGGACTTCGAGAATCCCGTCCGCGACCGGTCCGAAACCAATCAGGAGACAATCATGGACGACGAACGGAAAGAAGGCGCGGCGCAGCAGGTCAGGGCCGCGGTCAAAGACATCCTCGGCCTGCCGCCCGGCGACGCGACCCCGCACGGCCAGGGCAGGCCGGCGCGGGACGCCGACGCGCCGCATGGTTCGCTCACCGCAGACGACGCCGAAGGCCTGCGGCTGCCCGGGTCGACAACCGACAATTCGCGCGAGGCGACATGAACGATGATCCCGCCAAGCGCGCCGAGCCCGCGCCGGATTCGCGGGCGCCGCTCGCCGATCTGAAGCAGGCGTCGCAGGACTTGAAGGCGCGAATCGCCGAGGAGCGGCGACGGAGCGCCATGCCGGTCAATGGCTCGCTCGGCGATCCCGCGATCGATGCGCGCAACGCCGACGGCCGCAACGACCTTGCCGACGACGACGACTCCTGAGCGGCCACTCGCCGCTCCCGGCCGCCTGAAATCGCGGGACGCGCGATAGGAACGGCGGGGCGCCGTTCGCGCTATCGCCGTGCGCCGCCGTGGCGATGGCGGGCCAAGCGGAACTCGCGCATGAGCGGCACGAAATCGCGCTTCTGCGCCTCGCCGAGGCTGTCGTAGAGCGGCTTGCCGGCGTCGGCGACCGCCTGCAGCTGCGCCGCCATCTTCTCCAGATGTCCGGCCATGATGCTCATGCGCTCGATCGGCGAGGGGCGTTCGCCCTGGGCCATGCGCTCGTGCGCCTGGCGCCACCGGTCCGCACGCGCCCTTTCGGCCTCGCGGATCGCCGCCTCGAAAGGCGCCCAGTTCTTCTCCTGATCGGCGGTGAGGTTCAGCCCCGCCTTCATCGCGGCCAGATGCGCGTCGAGCAGCAGCGCGTGCTGGTGCTGCATGCGTTCGATCTGCGCCGCGTCGGGGCTGCCGGCGGCCGCGGCGCCGGGCGCCGATGCCGCGCCGGCGAGCCCGGCGACCGCCACGCAGGCGAACAAGAGCTTCTTCATCGTGACGTCTCCTCGTTGGACGGCCGGATTCAGTAACCGTAGGGGCCGCACAGGCCGAGCGTCAGCTGGATCGGTCCGCAGACGCCGCCGTAATAGCCGCCGCCCCAACCGCCCCCGCCGCCATGGCCGCGGAAATGGCCTCCGCCGCCGCGGCCCCCGCCGCCGCCGTGCGCATGGCCGCCGCCATGCGCGCCGCCTCCTCCGTGCCGCTGCGCCGCATCGGCGGGAGAGGCGAATGCGATTGGGGCGGCGGCGACCGCCAGCGTGAACGCACCCACCAGGAACAGGCGGCCGAGCGAACGATCTTTCATGGGAATTGCCTCGACAAACGCCAGCGTGGCGACGGTTTCGCCGATCGCAGCGCGGCATCAAGCCATGGCGAGCGCGCGGCCGTACTGATCTGGATCAATCGCGGACGGATCTTTTTGGGGTACGCCCCGGAGGGGCGGGCGCACCGGCGGCGCTGGCGAAACCCCGGTCGCGAGCGCCGCCTCTCCGGCCGGCCGGAGAGGCGCGTCGCGGCTCAGATCACGTAGGACTTCAGCGGCGGGAAGCCGTTGAAGCCGACCGAGGAATAGGTCGCCGTATAGGCGCCCGTGCCCTCGATCAACACCTTGGCCCCGATCTCGAGGCTGACGGGCAGGAAATAGGGCTCCTTCTCGTAGAGCACGTCGACCGAATCGCAGCTCGGCCCCGCGATGACGCAGGGCGCCAGCGCGTCCTCGTCATAGGCGGTGCGGATGGGATAGCGGATCATCTCGTCCATCGTCTCGGCGAGGCCGTTGAACTTGCCGATGTCGAGATAGACCCAGCGATGTCGGTCCTCGTCCGACTTGCGCGCGATCAGGACCACTTCGGCCTCGATGATCCCTGCGTTGCCGACCATGCCGCGGCCGGGTTCGATGATCGTCTCCGGGATGCGGTTGCCGAAATGCTTGCGCAGCGCGCGAAAGATCGTCTGGCCGTACACTTTCACGCCCGGCACCGGCTTGAGATAGCGGGTCGGAAAGCCGCCGCCGAGGTTGAGCATCGACAGGGCTATGCCCCTTTCCGCGAGGTCGCGGAAGATCGCCGCCGAGGCCTTCAGCGCGCCGTCCCACATGCGCGGGTTGGGCTGCTGCGAGCCGACATGAAACGACAGGCCGTGCGCGACCAGGCCGAGCCGGTGGGCGT
>JBEKZS010000247.1:0-3322 GCA_049509635.1 Roseiarcus sp. | reverse complement strand
ACCCTCTGATTTCCCACGATCGGCCGAGAAATGAATTTCCAGATATTTCCACACCGAAAGGATTTGTCGGGCGATGCGGCTCGGGGCGCCGCGGCGCGCGGGGCGCCCGACGGCGGCGCCACCCAGACGCCCGCGCGGTTTCAATTTGCCTGCAACCCTCTGATTTGCCTCGATCGGCCGAGAAATGAATTTCCAGATATTTCCGCACCGAAGGGGCTTCGAGCGATGCGGCCGGCGCCGATGCCGACTTGGGTCGTACGGGCGCGGGAGGCGGGGCGAAGGAGCGACGGGATGAGCCATCGACCGGATGAACGCAAGCGCCCGGCGCCACGGAGCCACGCCGCCGTCGCGCCGTCGAGTCCGGGCGATTGCAAGCGATCGCCCGGACCTCGACAATCCGGTCATGGCTTTGATAGCGTGGCCGCACGCCCGCCGGCGCCGAGGCGAACCGAGCGCCGTCGATCGGCGCGAGGCCCGCCGCGTGTTCGCCCCCGCGATCGGGGCGGCGGGATCGGGGTCGGCCGGCGCCGCTCGGCTCCGGTTCGGCGGCCGGCGTAGCGCCCGCGCGGCTGGCAAGTCGAGGTTTGGGGGGACCGATGAATCGCATTCTCATCATCGCGGCCGCGCTGGCGATCGGCGTCCAGGCGGCGGCGCCGCAGAATTCCGACGTGATCAAGGAGCGCAAGGACACGATGAAGCAGGCGGGCGGCGCCGTCGGCCCGGCGCTCAAGATGATGAAGGGCGAGACGCCCTTCGATCTCGAGACCGCGCGGGCCTCGCTCAGGACGATCATCGCCGTCGCGGCGAAAATGCCGTCGCTGTTTCCCGAGGATTCCAGGACCGGCGGCGAGACCAGGGCGTTGCCGGCGGTCTGGGAATCCAAGGCCGACGTCGAGGCGCGCTACTTCAAACTCGGCCAGGATGCGACGGCCGCGCTCGCCACCGTCAAGGACAAGGACAGCTTCGGCCCGGCCTTTCAGGCCGTGCTGAAGAATTGCGGCGGCTGCCACGAGAAATATCGCACCCCCGACAAGTGAGCGCGCGACGCCCCAGTCGGCGTGGCGCGCGGGCGCTGACGGAATGGAACCAACCACAGCCCGCGAGCGCGCCCCAGGCGCGCCGACGCCATGGGGAACCGTGCTCGCCGCGCTGGCCGCGGCGTCGATCGTCGCGGCCGGCGCCTTCTGGGCGGCGACCGCGCCCAAGCCGAGATTTCCGCGCAACCTCTGGGCGACCATCGAACCGGGCGGCGACGCCGCTCGGGGCCGAATCGCATTCGAGGCGGGCGGCTGTTCGTCCTGCCATGCGTCTCCCGGCCAGCCCGACCGGCTGAAGCTCGGCGGCGGCCTGGCGCTGAAATCCCCGTTCGGCGTTTTCTACGCGCCCAACATCTCGCCCGATCGCCAGCACGGAATCGGCGCCTGGAAGGTCGTCGACCTCGCCAACGCCATGCTGGCCGGAGTGTCGCCGGAGGGCGCGCATTATTATCCGGCTTTTCCCTACCCGTCGTTCCAGCGCGTCACTCTCGAGGACGCGCGGGACCTCCTGGCGTTCCTGCGCACGCTCGCCCCGGTCGCGGCCGAGGCGCGTCCGCACGAGCTCGGGTTCCCGTTCGACATCCGGCGCGGCGTGGGGCTCTGGAAGCTGCTGTTCTTCGACGGCGCGCCGCTCGCGCCCGACCCGACGGCGAGCCCGCAACTGAGCCGCGGCCGCTATCTCGTCGAGGGACTCGGCCATTGCGCGGAATGCCATTCGCCGCGCAATTTTCTCGGCGCCGTGATCGCCGGCCGGCGCTTCGCCGGCGGGCCGAGCCCGGGCGGCAAGGGCCGCGCGCCCAACATCACCCCCGACGCCTCGGGCATCGGCGCCTGGTCGCAGAGCGACATCGCCGAGCTCCTGGCCACCGGCTTCACCCCGGACGGCGATTCGGTCGGCGGCGAGATGGCCGAAGTGGTGAGGAACACCGCCGAACTGCCGGCGTCCGATCGGGAAGCGATCGCGGCCTACCTGAAATCGCTCGCGCCGTTGAAATCCGCGCCCAGATAGCAGGCGGCGGATTGAGGACGGCGCCTGCGGCATGGCCCGCGGCGACGCAGAGGTGAAGGCCGCCCGTAGGGGCGGCCTTCTCCGACCGGAGGCGAGCGGCCCGGCGGCCGCCCGCCGGCCGGGTCAGGGCAGCACGTCGACGGTGACGCCGACGATGACCGGCGTGGTCGAGGTGCTCTGGACCACGAGCTGGTTGTTCGAGGCGGACGCGGTGAAGCTGTACTGCTGACCGCCGCTGCTGCTGTTGTCGAAGTAGAACGGGCCGACCGCGATACCCGACGAACTGTTCCAGTTGGTCTGGACGCTGTTGAAGGTCGACGAGTCCGTGGTGATCGTGATCTTCGGCTGATAGGCCACGATCATGCCGGTCTTGACAGCGTTCATGTAGCCGCCGCTGCCGAACGCCGCGGTGTCGCCGGCCTGGTCGGGATGGCCGGTATAGCCCTTGTTGAACGGCCCGTTCTGATAGAAACGCGGCGCCGAACTCGTGTACCAACCGCCGGGCTGGATCTGGATCGTGTCCCAGGCGGCAAACGCGATCTCGACCCCGAGCGACTGCGCGGACTGGAACTGCGTGATCTGCTGCCAGCTGTTGTTCTGAACGATCGAGAAGAAGAACGCGTCGACCGCCTGCGTCGACTGCGACCAGGTGTTCGAATAGTCGAACGCCTGCTGGCCCTGGTTGAACTTCACCGAGCCGGGGGTGCCGCCCCCGCCCTGCACGTTCTGGGTCCAGGCGGCGGGGTTGTTCGAGACGCCATAGCCGGGCACAGGCGGGAACCCGCTGAGACCGGGATCCTGCAGCTTGGAGTAATAGGCGCTGTTGGCGAAGGCCGCATTGGCCGCGCTGAGCGCGGGGGTCTGCGTTTCCGCGACGAGCGAATTGTAGACCCCGGCCGCCTGGGTCACATTGGCGGCGGAGGAATTGAGCTGCGAGCTCCAAGCCAGACCGCCGGGGGTCCCGAGCCAGGCCGAGAAGGTCGGCGAGTTCGTGCCTCCGACCGCCTGCTGATAGGCGGCGGTGGCCTGGGCGAGCAGCGTGTTGTAGGCGTTCGCGGCGAGCTGCAGCGAGTTGTTCGCGGCGTTGATCTGATTCTGCAGCGTCGGGTTGGTCGTCGTCGCCATGATCGTGCTGAGGAACTGCGAATAGGCGTCGTCGAACCGCGTGCCGGAGGATTCGTACGAACCGACCGCGCTCCATTGCGGGATCGTCGCACAGAAATCCCGCAGCGCGCTGGAGATATAGCCGGTCGGGGTCACCGGCCAGTTCCAGCTC
>JBEKZS010000246.1:0-3376 GCA_049509635.1 Roseiarcus sp. | reverse complement strand
CCACGCTGGTCGCGATGATCCCGCTGCTCGATCCCGCCGCCGAGGCCTCGGCGCCGCGCCGCGCCGTCCTGCCCTGAAGTCCCGCCTCGTCCGCCGCCGCGCCGCCCGGACCTGACGGGAGTTCGCGCGGCGCCGGCTGCGACCCCGGACTTGCCGGGATTTGATTGGCCATGGCGGCCGGGTGCGGCGCCGACCTTGCAAGAACGATCGGACTGGCCGGCCCGCCGACGCGGCGCGGCGCAACGACAGGATGAACGCCTTGGCGAAAATTCCCCCGGGAGTCGGTCCGCGCTTTCCGCAGGTCGTCGTCCTCGTCGGCGCGACCGGCGACCTCTCGCAGCGCAAGCTGCTGCCGGGTCTGTTCCACCTGTGCAGCGCCGGCTTCATCCCCGCGTGCAGGATCATCGGCGTTTCGCTCGACGTCATCGACGTCGAGGGGTTTCGCGCGATCGCGCGCGGCGCCCTGGAGAAATTCGGCGGCCGCAAGGCCAGCGACGCGGATTGGGCGGCCTTTTCCCGCATGCTCGACTATGTCCCGCTCGACGCCGGCGCCGGCGCGCTGAAGGCGGCGGTGGAGAACGCGGAGCGGGATATCGGCGGGGAGAGCCGTCGGATCCACTATCTCAGCGTGCCGCCCGCCGCGGCGCTGTCGGCCGTGCGGCTGCTTGCGGAGGCCGAACTCGTCGAGCGCTCGCGCGTCATCATGGAAAAGCCGTTCGGCACCGATCTGGCGAGCGCGAAATCGCTCAACGCCAAGCTGCACCAGGTGTTCGACGAGGACCAGATTTTCCGCATCGACCATTTCCTCGGCAAGGAGCCGGCGCAGAACATTCTCGCCTTCCGCTTCGCCAACGGCCTGTTCGAGCCGATCTGGAACCGCAACTTCATCGACCACGTCCAGATCGACGTGCCCGAGACGCTCGGCCTCGGCCGCCGCGCGGCGTTCTACGAGGCGACCGGCGCCTATCGCGACATGGTGGTGACCCATCTGTTCCAGATTCTCGGCTTCATGGCGATGGAGCCGCCGACCGCGCTGCTGCCGGCGCCGATCAGCGAGGAGAAGAACAAGGTCTTCCGCAGCATGCTGCCGATCGAGCCCAAGGACGTCGTGCGCGGCCAATACGCCGGCTACCGCGCCGAGGATGGCGTCGATCCGGAATCCGACACCGAGACCTTCGTCGCGCTGAAATGCACGATCGACAACTGGCGCTGGGCCGGCGTGCCGTTCTTCCTGCGCACCGGCAAGCGCATGGCCGAGGGCCAGCGCATCATCTCGATCGCGTTCCGCGAGGCGCCCAAGAGCATGTTTCCCGTCGGTTCCGGCGTCGGCGCCCAGGGTCCCGACCATCTGACCTTCGATCTCGCCGACGCCTCGAAAGTCTCGCTGTCCTTCTACGGCAAGCGGCCCGGCCCGGGCATGCGGCTCGACAAGCTCAGCATGCAGTTCGCGCTCAACGAGACCGGGCTGATCGGCGAGGTGCTCGAGGCCTACGAGCGGCTGATCCTCGACGCGATGCGCGGCGAGGCGACGCTGTTCACCACCGCGGAGGGCATCGAGCGGCTGTGGGAGGTGTCGATCCCGCTACTCGAAGCGCCGCCGCCGGTCCGCCTCTACGCGCCCGACTCCTGGGGGCCGAAATCGGTCCACCAGCTCGTCGCCCCTCACGCCTGGCGGCTGCCGTTCGAACGCGCCTGGCGCAATCCCAATCCCTCGGGGAGCTGAAGCCGCGGCGGCGCCGGCGACGGTCCCGGCCAATCTTGCGCGCGACGGCGGGCTGTGATTATGTCCCGCCGCGCCGACGGACGGCGGGCGCTCGCGGTTCGATTCGGCCGACGTCCCCGGAGCGCCGCCTTAGCTCAGCTGGTAGAGCACCTCATTCGTAATGAGGGGGTCGGGGGTTCGAATCCCTCAGGCGGCACCACGAACAGCGGTATACGGCGATAGGTCGTGCGGCCAGGGCGCGCGCGCAACCGGCTAAGACGCCAGGGCCCGGACGAATTGGGCCTCGAGACGCAGCGGCAGATCGGCGGCGACGAGAAAGCCCGGGACCTCCGTCGCCTGCATGGGCTTGCCGAAGTGATAGCCTTGCATCCTGGTGCAGCCCAGCCCGCGCAGCACGCCCACCTGCGCGCTCGTCTCCATTCCTTCGACGATGCAGGTCAGTTGCAGGTTGCGGCACAGGTCGATCACCGACTTGACGATGGCGCGGCAGGCCGGTTTGGACTCGACTTCCCTGACGAAGCTGCGGTCGACCTTGATCTTGTCGATCGGAAACTGCTGCAAGAAGCTCAGGCTCGAATAGCCGGTGCCGAAATCATCGAGCGAGATGCCGACGCCCAGCGTCTTCAGAATCTCCAACGAAGCGCTCGCCTGGTCGAGGTCCTGGATCAGCGCGGTCTCCGTGACTTCCAGATCGATTCGCGCCGGCGCCACTCCGCTGGCCTTTATGATCGCGACAATGCCCAGCAGGGCCTCGGGAGAGGCGAGATCGCGCGTGGAAAGGTTGAACGAAACCCGCATCTGCGCCGGCCAGGTCGCGGCCTGCGCGAGCGCGCCGCGCAGCAGCGTGCGGGTGAGTTCGTTGATGAGATCGCTGCGCTCGGCGACGCGGATGAAGACATCGGGAGCGACCCGGCCGAGTATCGGGCTGACCCACCTCGCCAGCGCCTCGAAGGCGACGACCTCGCCCCGCTCGACGTCGATGATCGGCTGGAAATGCATCGACAGTTCCGATTGGAGGTTGGCGTGGCGCAGGCATTCCTCCATCGTCGCCAGCTTGCGGATCTCGGTTTCGTGCTCGACCGAGAAGATCGTCGGGCGTCTCGACGGATGCTGCCTGGCGTAGGCGAGAGCGTAATTGGCGCGCTCGAACACCAGTTCTGCGGTCGACCCCGCCTGCGGGAAGATGGCGAAGCCGGCCGAGGCCGAAACATGGACGGTGACGCCGGCCCCCGCGAACGGAACCTCGATCGCTTCCCGTATCCGGTCGCCGAGCGCCTGAACGGCCTCGTCGCTGATGTCGGCATCGACGATGACGCCGAATTCGTCGCTGCCGAGGCGAGCCACGAGCGTTTCGGCGTCGCAGAGGTCGCGCAGGCGTCGCCCGGCGTCGACGAGCACCCTGTCGCCGACCTCGTGGCCGTGAAGGTCGTTGACGCCGTTGAAGCGGTCGAGATCGATCAGGCCGACGACGAAGCGCCTGTCGTCGGACGCCGCCCGGCCGAAGACTTGCCTGAGCGTGGTCAGGAATTTTCGCCGGTTGGGCAGGCCGGTCAGGCTGTCGGTATTGGCCAGACGCGCATTTTCGGCCTGGCTCTCGACGAGCCCTCTCTGGAAGGCGATCATGCTGGCGAAATCGCGCGTGGAGACGATCAG
>JBEKZS010000245.1:0-3485 GCA_049509635.1 Roseiarcus sp. | reverse complement strand
CTTGGGGCGAATCGGCCCTATTCCAGCCGTAGGGCATCCGTGGGGCTCACGTTCGAGGCTCGCCATGCGGGGATGAATGCTGCCGTGAGCGCGCCGGCGGCGAGGACCAGGGCGGCGGCAGCAATGGTCGCGGGATCGGTAGCAGTGACGCCGAATAACTGGGATTGGACGAGCTTGCCGAGGGCGCCGACACACGGGAGCGCAATGGCAAGGCCGAGGGCGATCATGACGACCGCATCGCGCAGGATGAGGCGGATGGCGGAAGCTCCCGTTGCGCCAAGCGCCAGGCGGATTCCGATTTCGCGGGTGCGGCGGGTGACGACGAAGGACATGACGCCATAGAGGCCGATCAACGAAAGAACGAGCGCGAGGGCGCCGAACGCTCCCGACAGCGCGGCGAGCATACGCTCGGTGTTGAGGGAGCGGTTGACCTGATCGTCAAGCGTGCGGAACCACAGGATCGGCAATCGCGGGTCGTCCTGTTGGACTAGGCGGCGGATGGATGGAATCGCCTGCTCGGGAGCGCCGCGAACCTTGATATAGAAAGTCGCGCCGGTGTCGTCGTGTTCGAACAGCGGAAAGAAGACCTGCTCGTAGTGATCACGGAGACCGCGATAGCTCATGTCGGCGACGACGCCGACGATGACGCTATCGGGCTTGACGTTTGAGGCGCCGCCCCGGGCGATGAGGACGCCGAGGGGATCGCGGCCGGCCAGATAGCGCTTGACGAAGGCCTGGTTGACGATGGCGACGCGGGGGCCGATCTCGCCGGGGGGACGGATGTCGCTCTGGTTGAAATCGCGGCCGGCGAGGATGCGAATGCCGAGGGTCGAGAAGAAACCGGGGCTGACGGCGTTGAAGTAGATTGTGCCATCGGTGACGGTGCGGCGATCGGTTTGCATGGTGACGCTATTTCTCCAGTCGTAGCCGTTGAGGAAGGCGTATCGGGCAGCGGCGGAGGAACTTGCCACGGGCAGGGCGCGGATCTGTTCATCGAGGCGGCGGACCAGGCGCGAGGCGTCGGCCTCGGAATAGCCATTCTGGGTCGGAGCGATGGCGAAGGAGAGCAGGCTGGAGGTGTCGAAGCCCGGCCCTTTGGCCAACAGGCCGGTGAACGTGCGCAGGAACAGGGCGGCGCCGATGATCAGGATGAGGGAGAAGGCCACCTGTAGAGTGACGATGCATTTGCGCAGGCGGACTCCGCCGAAGCCGGTTCCGCCGCGCTCGCGGAGTGAGCCGACCACACTATCGCCTCCGGCGTGGACGGCGGGAGCAAGGCCACTCAAGAGACCGGCAGTTACGCTGGCGAAGAACGCGAAGGCGAGGAGGCGCAAGCTGAGGGCCCCGCTCAGGGCATTTGAGCCGAGGTCGCCCGGCAGGAACGCGACGAGTCCGCGGATCGCAAGCGGAGCCACAACCACACCAAGGACACCGCCTGCCACCGCAAGCAGCAGGCTATCGGCAAGGAGCTGGCGTCCGATACGTCCTCGCGAAGCGCCGAGAGCGAGGCGAGTGCCAATCTCGCGGCCGCGTGCAGAGCCACGAGCTAAGAAGAGTCCGGCGACGTTCAGGCAGGCAAGGCCGAGCAGGATGCCGGTGGCGGCGAACAGCAGCCAGAGCGGCTGGGCCAGCTTGTAGCGCAGCACCGAATGGCCCTGGGGCGCGGAGGTGAGATCAAGAGTGGTTGCCAGATATTCGCGGATGTGGTCGGCCGAAAGCCTCGGGAAGCCGCGGCGAAGCGTGCTGTCCTGGAGCCATGCCTTGAACCACGGCTGCAAACCGGTCTGCGCCTGCGCGACCGAGATACCGGGGCGCAGGCGGGCGAGGATCTGTACCCAGCGGACGGGGGTGTTGAGGAGATCGTCTTCGTCGACGTTCGCATAAGCGGCCATGGACGTGGGCATCCAGAAAGCCGGCACAGCGCCGACGTCGACGCCGCGGAAGCCGGCAGCGGCCACGCCGACCACCGTCATGGGGTGATTGCCAATCAGCACCTTGCGGCCGACGATATCGGCAGCGCCGCCGAACTGCGCCTGCCAAAAATCATACGAAAGGACGACAACGGGTCCGGTGCCGTACCCGGCATCGTCCGCGGGTTCGATGACGCGGCCGAGCGCGGGGCCGACGCCGAGCACGGAAAAGTAGCTGCCGGAGACGATCTCGGCGGCAACAGGCTTGGGATCGCCTCCGGCTGTTAGGTTGACTTGGATTTCGGCGCGGCACAGGGCGCCGTCGAGAAAGCGGGTCTGTTGCTGGATCTCGCGGCACATGGGGTAAGGCATCAGATTAGAAGAGCCGGTCGCGTAGGTGACGAAGTCGGAGCCGCTCCAATCCATGAGAACCAAGCGCCCGGGCTCGCGGACGGGGAGTGCGTGCAGGATTACCTGATCGACTAACGAATAGATCGCGGTGGTAGCGCCGATCCCGAGGGCCAGCGAGAGCAGCGTCGCCGCGGTGAAGCCGGGGCTGCGCAGGAATGACCGGGCGGAGAACCGGAGATCATACAGGAAATCGCGTAGCCAGCGAGTAAGCCAGACGTCCCGGACTTCCTCGCAGACTTGAGCGAGGCCGAGCTCGACGGTCACGCGGCGGCGAGCCTCATGCTCGGGGATGCCGACGGAAGTGAGATCAGCGACACGGCGATCGAAGTGATAATGCAGCTCGCGATCGAGACCGCGCTCCAGGGACCCGCGGCGAAACCAGTTGAAGAGCCGCATTATCGATTGCCCTCCTCGAAGATCAGGTTGATGGCGCCAGAGAGTCGCGCCCAGCTATCCTTCTCGACAGCAAGCTGACGGCGACCGGCGGTCGTAAGGGAGTAGAACTTGGCTTCCCGGCCGGTCTCCGACTGTTTCCACTCGGCGCGCAGCCAGCCTTTCTGCTCCAGCCGGTGAAGGGCCGGATAAAGCGAGCCCTCGTTGACGTGGACCACCGAGCGCGAGATCTGCTCCAGTCGCTGCGCGAGTCCGTACCCGTGGGCGGGTTCGAGCGATAGGATTTGGAGAATCAGCATGTCAAGCGTGCCTTGTGGGATGGGAAAACGCGGAGAGGGCATCGATACCTCAAGCTTCTAGGGTTGAGTATACATTGGGGACACATCGAAGGTCAAGGTATCGGGGCCAAAGCAGCCGTCGGTGTATCGCGTCGGCGGCCGACAGCCGCGCCGGGCGGCATACCTCCGCATGGCGTGGCTCTGCATCGAAAGTGTCTGCTGGTCATTCGTCGAAACGCGCGTACACAGCCCCGCACGAAACATTTTTGCCGACTTCCGTGCGTGGCCAAAAACGTCGTCAGATTGGGTTTTCGGAGAGGCCCGTTTTAGGGGCATTTCATAATGTCACCCAACCATGGCCGCAGTCGATCCTTTCCGGCCATGCAGGATTATCATATTCCAACTTGTGCCAGCGTTTCAGCGTAATTCCACGGCATCCATGCCGACGGGTTGGCAACCAGCTTCGCGGGATGTTTCTGCAACTCAGCGAGGT
>JBEKZS010000244.1:0-3595 GCA_049509635.1 Roseiarcus sp. | reverse complement strand
CTCGCCGGTGCGCAACAGCAGAATGCTCGTCTTGCCGCCGCCTTTCTTCGTCTCGTCGGTGATCGCCAATTTGTCGGACGGCACCAACGGCAGGCCGCGCCAGGTGAGGAACGGCGACCCGAACAAGGTCACCGTGGGCGGCGGCACGCCGCGCCGCGTGCACTCGCGCCCGAACGCCGCGATCGCGCGCGGATGGGCGAGGAAGAACGCCGGCTCCTTCCACACCTTGGCGATCAGTTCGTCGAGATCGTCCGGCGTCGGCGCGCCCTTGCGGGTCTTGATCCGCTGCGCGGGCGCCGCATTGGGCAGCAGGCCATAGTCCTTGTTGTTGATGAGTTCGCCTTCCTGGCGCTCCTTCACCTTCTCGATCAGCAGGCGCAACTGCTCCTGGATCTGGTCGTAGGGATGGCTGTAGAGGTCGGAGACGCGGGTCTGCACGTCGAGCACCGTCGTCACCGCATTGAGGAAATATTCGCGCGGCGCCGAGTCGTAATCGACGAACGTCTCGGGCAGATCGGTGTCGCGATCGCGGCGCGGGCTGCATGCGATGTCGGCATCGCCGCCGCCGGGGTCCCTGACCTTGTTCAGGCGATAAATGCCCGCCTCGACCGGCGTCCACGGCAGGAAATTGACCAGCCATCGCGGCGAGATCCCGGACCATTGCGCGCGCGTCTTGGTCGCATTGGCGAGCTGGCGCGCCGCCGACTCGCTGAGGGTGCGACGACCCTCGATCTCATCCGCCATTTGACAGCCCCCCGTCCGGCATCGACAGACGATCCGGATCGAACTCTTCATCTATCGAAATACTAGATGTATCGAATGAACCCTTGCCGCGCAATCGAAAATCCGATCGCGAAGCGCGCGGACCGCGCCGCTGGACGCGAGCGTCCTCGTCGCGAAGGCCAACCCCGGCCGGGCTCGCCGCAGGCCCCTCGCGCTCGTTATCGATAAACTCTATCGAATCACTTGACTTATGAAATCCGCCATGGTCGATTGCCGCTCCGACCGTTCGATCCGGCAGGTCCCGGAACACGTCGCCGCCGTCGACGCCTTGGAGAGCTTGGACATGGCCACCGATTCAAAACGCTTCGAGACGCTCGCCCTGCACGGCGGCGCCTACCGCGCCGATCCTGCGACCGGGGCCGTCGCCGTGCCGATCTACCAGACGACGTCCTATCAGTTCCAGGACACCGCTCACGCCTCGCGCCTGTTCGCGCTCGAGGAGATCGGCAACATCTACACGCGCGTGCAAAACCCGACGCAGGACGCGTTGGAGCAACGGATCGCGGCGTTGGAGGGCGGGGTGGCGGCGCTCGCGGTCGCCTCCGGGCAGACGGCCTCCGCCTATGCGGTGCTGAACCTGGCGCAGGCGGGCGACAATATCGTCTCTTCGACCGATCTCTACGGCGGCACCTGGACGCTGTTCGCGCAGACCTTGAAGCAATTCGGCGTCGAGACCCGCTTCGTCGATCCCGCCGACCCGGAAAATTTCGGCGCGGCGACCGACGCCAGGACCCGCGCCTATTACGCCGAGACGCTGCCCAATCCCAAGCTGAACGTCTTCCCGATCAGGGAGGTCGCGGACATCGGCCGCGCCCATGGCGTGCCGCTGATCGTCGACAACACCGCTTCGCCGCTGATCGCGCGTCCGTTCGAGCACGGCGCGGCGGTCGTGGTCTATTCGGCGACCAAATATATCGGCGGCCACGGCACCTCGATCGGCGGCCTGATCGTCGACGGCGGCAATTTCCCGTGGGAGGCGCATGCGGAGCGGTTCCCGCTGCTGACGACCCCGGACGAGGCCTATCACGGCGCGATCTGGACGGAGGCCGCCAAGCCGCTCGGCCCGATCGCCTACGCGCTTCGCGCGCGGGTGAAACTGCTGCGCGACCTCGGCGCGGCGCTCTCGCCGTTCAACGCCTTCCAGCTGATTCAAGGCCTGGAGACGCTGCCGCTCCGGCTTCGCCAGCACAATGAAAACGCCGTTCAGGTCGCGAATTTTCTCAGCCGGCGATCCTCCGTCGCGCGGGTCATCTTTCCCGGCCTGCAGACCGGCGAGAACCGTCGCCGCGCCGACGTCTATCTCTCGGGCGGCTATGGCGGGCTGGTCGGCTTCGAGTTGAAGGGCGGCGTCGAGGCCGGCCGGCGCTTCATCGACGCGCTGAAGCTGTTTCATCACGTCGCCAACATCGGCGACGCCCGCTCGCTCGCGATCCATCCGGCTTCCACCACCCATCAGCAATTGACGGCCGAAGAACAGGCCGCGGCCGGCGTCACCCCGGGCTATGTGCGCCTGTCGGTCGGCCTCGAACACCCCGAGGACATCATCGCCGATCTCGCCCAGGCGCTCGACAGGGCCGGGGCGGCCCGCGCCGACCAGCCGGCGCGCGCCGCCGCCTGACCGGCGGGCGCGACTTCTGCGCTCGGGGGGAGGCGAACCCCCGTCAATAGCTGACCTTGGCCACTGCGCGCAGCGCTTCGGGCGTCGTGGTCGGGAAGCCGAAGAATTCGAGATAGGCGGGAATCTGCTCGAACAGCATGTCGACGCCGACCTGGATCGCGCAGCCCTTCGCCTGCGCGGCGCGCAGGAATGGCGTCATTTCCTGTTTCATCACGACTTCGCCGACGAAGCTCGCCGCCTCGATCCGCTCGACGTCGATCGGCAGCGGATCGCCGTCGTTCATGCCGATCGGGGTCGCGTTGACGACGATTTCGTAGCCGGCCGGATCCCTGGCGCCGGTCTCGACGACCAGCGCGCGATAGTGGGCGCCGAGCCGGGCCCCGAGCGCCTCGGCGGAAGCGGGATTGGCGTCGAACAGGCCGAGCCTCGCCACGCCGGCGGCGGCGAGCGAAGCGGCGATCGCCGAGCCGACGCCGCCGCTGCCGACGACGAGCGCGCTCGCCCCGGCGATGCGCCGTCCCTTGCGCGCGACGCCGCGAACGAAGCCCTCGCCGTCGAACATGTCGCCCAGCAGCGATCCGTCGGGCCGCACCAGTATGGCGTTGCAGGCGCCGGCGATTCGCGCCGTCGTCGACGCCTCGTCGACGAGCTCGACCGTGGCGACCTTGTGCGGCATGGTCACCAGCGCGCCGCGGATGTTGGTGAGCTTGAACAGCGTCTTGACCAACGCCGCATAGTCCGCGCCCTGCACCCCCATCGGCATGACCACGGCGTTGACGCCGATCTTGTCGAAATAGGGGTTGTAGATCATCGGCGCCTTGAAGCTCTTGGTGGGGTAGCCGAGATGGGCGATGAGGATCGTGTCGCCGGTGATCATGTCGCGTGCTCCTGACGGCGGCCTCGTCGGCGGCCGGGGGGCCGCCGGCGCCCGGTCTAGTCGGCCTTGGCGAACCGGGCGCAGTCCTTGCGATAGGCGTCGAGCTCATGCTCGTACCATCCGGCGGGCAGCTTCAGGCTCGGATAGGGGCGGGCGGGGTCATACTCGTCGAGCACCTGCGCGCGCCGGACGCATTCGGCGAGCCCGGAATCGATTTTTTCTTTCATCATCTGCTGGATCTGCTGATCGTTCAGCTGCAACACAGGGGTCCGCTCCGTTCGCGAAAGACGCTCGACGAGCTGGTCCGCGGCCTCCCT
>JBEKZS010000243.1:0-3620 GCA_049509635.1 Roseiarcus sp. | reverse complement strand
GCAGAAGGCGAGGCCGACCGCGATCAGGATCAGCGGCGAGGCCTTCACCGCGATCGCCTGCAGCGAATAGGACTGCGACAGCGGCTCGACGAAATAGACGTCGAACGCCTCGAGCGTCGAGCGTCCCATCAGGGCGACGACGATCCCGCCGATCAGGATCGCGACGACGAGCGCCCCGACCGGCGCCAGGATCTCGCGCAAGGTCGAGCGTTGCGGCCGCGCCTCGAGATCAATGCGCATGGCCGCCCTCGCCCGCCGGTCCGGCATTGCCCGACATCCCCGCCATCAGCAGGCCGATCTCCTCGCGGGTCGTCCCGCGCGCGGGCAGCGCCTCGGACAGCCGTCCGGTGTGAATGACCGCGATGCGGTCGCTGATCTCGAAGAGTTCGTCGAGATCCTGGCTGATGATCAGGACGGCGGCGCCGCGGGCGCAAAGGTCCAGAAGCGCCTGCCGGATGGTCGCCGCCGCGAGCGCGTCGACGCCCCAGGTCGGCTGATTGATGACGAGCAGCGCCGGTTCGCGAAGGATTTCCCGCCCGACCACGAATTTCTGCAGATTGCCGCCCGACAGCGTCCGCGCCAGCGGATCGGCGCCCGACTTGCGGACGTCGAAGGCGGTGATGACCGTCTGCGACTGCGCCCTGGCGATCGGGCCGTTGATGAAGCCCATCCGGGTCAGGCCGTTCGAGCCATGGCCGGTCAGCACGATGTTTTCCGAAAGCGTGAAATCGGGCGCCGCCGCGTGGCCGTTGCGCTCCTCGGGCACGAAGCCGGCGTTGAGCGCGCGCCGGGCGCTGATCCCGAGCCCGCCCACCGGCGCACCGTCGATGAGGATCGCGCCGGGCCTCGGCGCGAGGATTTCGCCCGAGAGATTGGCGAACAGCTCCGATTGCCCATTGCCGGCGACGCCGGCGACGCCGACCACCTCGCCGCCGCGCACCGCCAGCGAAACGCCCTTCAGCGAGACGCCGTGCAGCGTCGGCGAGGGCGCGTCGAGGCCGGCGACCACGAGACGGTCCTTGCCGAGCGCATGGGCGCCGGCCGCGCGGACCTCGCTGATCTGCGCGCCGACCATCAGGGCCGCGAGCGAGCGCGGCGTTTCGGCGCGCGGATCGCAGGTTCCCACCAGCTTGCCGAGCCGCAGGATGGTCGCCCGGTCGCACAATCGCTTCACTTCCTCCAGATGATGCGAGATGTAGAGCAGCGCCCTGCCCTCGGCCTTCAGCCGGTCGAGCGTCTCGAACAGCTTCTCGGCCTCCTGCGGCGTCAGCACCGAAGTCGGCTCGTCGAGGATCAGAACCTTGGGATCCTGGAGCAGACAACGGGCGATTTCGATCCGCTGGCGCTCGCCCGCCGACAGCGACCAGACCGGCCGGTTCGGCTCGAGCCCCATGCCGTAGGCGCGCGAGATTCCCTCGATCTTGCCCGGGACGTCCTGCAGCCGCTCGGCGGGCGGCATGACCAGCGCGATATTGTCGGCGACGGTCAGGTTGTCGAACAGGGAAAAATGCTGGAACACCATGCCGATGCCGAGCGCGCGCGCCGCGTTGGGATTGGGCAGGCTGATCGGCGCGCCCTGCCAGAGGATTTCGCCCTCGGTCGGCGCCAGCAGGCCGTAGAGCATCTTGACCAGGGTGGATTTTCCGGCCCCGTTTTCGCCGAGCAGCGCGTGGACTTCGCCGGGGATCAGACCCAGCGTGATGTTGTCGTTGGCGGTGAACGAACCGAACCGCTTGGTGATGCCGCGCACCGCCAGGAGCGGCGAAGCGGGCTCCCCCACCGTCGCTGTGTCCGCCTGAGCCACCCCAGCCTCCCAGCCAAGAACGGTCCGATACTATCCATTGACCGAAACATAGCCAGCCTCATTCGCCGCGGACTTATCGAATCGTTCCGCAAGCAGTTTCGCAATCTGAACGAATGTCGGCGGCCGATCCCGGCGCCGTCCTTGCGGTCACGGCAGCAGGACGGTCGAGCCCGTCGTCTCCCGGGCTTCGAGCGCGGCATGGGCGCGCGCGGCCTCGGCGAGCGGCACGCGCGCGCTGACGCCGATCTTGACCGCGCCGGACAGGACGACCCCGAACAGGTCGCGCGCCATCCGCTCCAGCCGCCCTCGGTCGGCGATGAAGGTGAACAGCGTCGGGCGGGTCGCGAACAACGACCCCTTTTGGCCGAGCAGCGCCAGGTTGAAGCCCTCGATCGGACCCGAGGCGGAGCCGTAGCTGGCGAAAGTGCCGAACGGGCGCAGGCAGTCGAGCGAGGCGGGGAAGGTCGCCTTGCCGATCCCGTCATAGACGACGGCGCATTTGGCGCCCTTGGTGATCTTACCGACGCGGGCGGCGAAATCCTCCTCGCGGTAGAGGATGAGATGCCTGGCGCCGGCCTTCTTGGCGAGCTTCGCCTTTTCCGCCGAGCCGACCGTGCCGATGACCGTCGCCCCCAGCGCCTTGGCCCATTGGCACAGGATCAGGCCGACGCCGCCCGCCGCCGCATGGACGAGGATCGTGTCGCCCGCCTTCACCTTGTAGGTCTGGCGGAGCAGATATTGCGCGGTGAGGCCCTTCAGCATCATCGCGGCGCCGGTCTCGTAGGAAATCGCCTTCGGCAGCTTGACGAGATATTTCGCTTCGGCGTTGCGCTCCTGCGCATAGGATCCGAGCGTGCCGACATAGACGACGCGATCGCCCGGCTTGAACCCCGCCACCCCCTTGCCGAGCGAGACGATCTCGCCTGCGGCCTCGTTGCCGGGCGTGAACGGCGTCGTGGGCGCCTTGTAGAGCCCGTTGCGATAATAGACGTCGAGGAAGTTGACCCCGATCGCGTGGTGGCGCACGCGCGCCTCGCCTGGGCCCGGCGGCGCCAGCTCGACGTCCTCGAGGCGCATGAGCTCGGGGCCGCCGGTCTCGTGGATTCGGATCGCGCGCATGACTTGCCTCCCCGGGTGCGAATTCGTGCGCCATGATCGTCCGGCGGCGCCCGGCGCGCAAGCGCCCGATCGGCGCGCCGCTCATCCCGCGCGCCCGCCGGGCGCCGCGGGCTGCGAGCGGCTGCGCGCTCTTGCCAGCGCGGCGCCGCAACTCTATACGGAGCGCCGGTTCGCATCAGCCGGGCCGCCGCTTCGCGCCCATCGTCTAGCGGTCCAGGACGTCGCCCTTTCACGGCGAAAACACGGGTTCGATTCCCGTTGGGCGCGCCAAGAAAATCAATAGCTTATGGCAGATGCGTGAGCGCAAAAGGGTCTCGTGCCCAACTTGTGCCCAATAAGCGTCGATGAACGCGGACGGTTGCCGGGGCCGGTTCGTCGACTCCCGACGCCGAAGCGCGAACTCCAAGCGGCTGATGCCCAATCAGCGGGTCCCAGGCTCGAGCCGTTCTGCGCCCACCATCGAAAAGCAAGGAATCGCCATGCGAAGGGCTGGGCGCAGGCTTCATAGAAGGCGCCTTCGAGCGCCTGATCGATCCTGTTCGTTCGACCGCGCTTTTGGAAACTGAGAAAGGGGTCGCCGAGCGCCAATATCGCGAGCATGAGATCAGATTGAGTCACCACTGTTCGTCTCCTGCGCGCTAAAGGATTATCGCTTGAAGTCCCACGGGAAGAGTTTCCTGTAGACGGGATTTCGACC
>JBEKZS010000242.1:0-4774 GCA_049509635.1 Roseiarcus sp. | reverse complement strand
GCCTCCGCTAACTCTCAAGTTCCCATTCGCCGAGCACCCGAAAAGATAAATCACTCGACCGTTTTGCACGCGCGAATGAATCGAACAGCCTAATCATAGATCCACCCCCTTTTTTTAAACCACGCTTCGACCATACGACCGTCGTAGGAATTGCCTCTGTGACAGTCGCCAGCACGGCCAAGCCTCGACCAACGAGTAAGACGCTCTGTCCCGATTACCGTGGTCCACGGTAAGTTGTTGCTATCAACTGGACCCGCATGGTGTCAAGCTGGGCGACTCGCATTGTGTCAAGCTGGTTGGACGGCGATCCCAGCACCCCGAAGGGAGGGAACATGCCCCCGAGCCTCGCCCGACGCCGTCTTTCGCTTTTACAGAAATTCTCTTGACTCCAGCCCATCCCCGGTGCACAATCCCAACTCGGATCGAAGGCGGGTCCGAGCCAACGCAAGGAGATCGACCGCGGCGCCGGAGGCCGCCAGATGCGCAACGCCCAACGCGCGCCCTCGGTCAATGTCGGGAAGCCCACTCCGAGGCGATCCTCGCGGGGGCCGACTTTGGGCCGTTCGTGATGCGATTGGTCTTTGTTCATCGCTGACCGGCGCCTGGGGCCTTCGAGCGCCCCGAGAGGCGGGAGCTCGGGTCAAAAGAGCTTCCGGCCTCTCGCAAGCCGTTGAAATAGAAGACAGATACCAGGGAGGCCGGGAAGTAAAAAGACTTCCGGGGAGTTTCCCAGGAGCTTCCAGGAGCTTCCAAAGATTTGCAAAAGTTTCCGCGGCTCTCGGGCCCCCGCGACGTGGGAGCGGTGGCGGGCCGATTGCGGCGAGCGGCTGGGCGGGGCCGGTCGGCTTTGTTTCATGGCGCCTGCCGCCGGCGCCCTTCGAGCGCCCTTGAAAGCAAGGGCGGCTCGGCAGTTGCGGGCCGGCTTCCCTTTGCTCGCAGGCCCTTGAAATCGCAGGAAACCTCGAGAAAAAAGATTGCCAAGGATTTCCAAAAGCAAAAATCTCGCCGGCCTTTCGGCCCCGCGCCATCGGGCCGCGCTCCGAGGGCGGGCGCGCGGCTGGAACATCGACCGTCGCGAGGGCGGGGAAACCTGGACTTCCGGAGCCTCGAGCGGGGGCCATCGCAACGATGTCGCAACCCGCTCCTGTTCAGCCTCGGCGGCGAATCCTGGCTGGGGCGGGAGGATTCGAACCTCCGGATGGCGGAATCAAAATCCGCTGCCTTACCGCTTGGCGACGCCCCAATGCGATGGGCGGAACCCGGCCCACGAAGCGCGGCGACCATAGTGCGTGGCCCCTGCGACCGCAACCAGCCGGGGCGGGGCGGCGGCGATCGATTTTGACTTGACGCGCCCGGCGAGCCGGGCAATGTCCGGCCCGACCGCGGTGAACGGCGGCTACGGAGGAAGGCGCACATGAGCGTTGCTCACATTCTTGCGGCCAAGGGCGGGGACGTCGTCACGACCCAGCCGCACCGCACCTTGAAGGAGGTCATCGAACTGCTCGCCAGCAAGGGCATCGGCGCGCTGGTCGTCGCCGACGCCGCGCGCACCGTCCTCGGCATCATTTCCGAGCGCGACATCGTCCGCGCGCTCGCCGCCAGCGGCGAGCACGCGCTCGGCGAGCCGGTGTCGCGGCACATGACCGCCAAGGTCTTCACCGTGACCGAGAACACGCCGATCGACAGCGTGATGGAGACCATGACCGCGGGCCGCTTCCGCCACGTCCCGGTGGTCGAAAACGACAAGCTGATCGGCCTGGTTTCGATCGGCGACGTCGTGAAATTTCGCGTCAACGAGATCGAGACCGAGCAGCGCGCGCTGCGCGACTATATCGCAACCGCCTGAATCGCGGGCGCGGCGCGCCCGATCAGGTGAACCGCAGGAGGTTCTTGAACATGTTGGCGAGGAAGTTCGGCTCCGACCCGCCGGTCGGGGTGGTGCGCGAGACGAAATCGAACACCTTGCCGTCCTTGAGGCCATAATTGGCGATGCGCTGGACCTTGCCGCTCTTGTCGAAATAGACCGCCAGAACGTTCTGGTCGGTCATGGTCGCCGGCATGAACGCGAGCGAGCGCTGCATCTTCTGGCCGATGTAGTACCAGGCGTCGCCGCCGACGGTCGAGGTCGTCGACGGCGTGCCCATCAGCGCGAGCGCCTGCTCCTTGGTGGTCGCGCCGATCTTGACCTGCTCGATCGTGCGCGGGTCGGCGACATAGCCGCGGTCGAAATCGCCGTCATAGCCCAGGCAGCCGCTCAGACTCAGGCCGAGCCCGACCACGCCGACCAATCTGAGGGCGCCGCCGCCCCCGGTCTTCACAGCCCGCCAACCTCGCGACATCGTCGACTCCGCTGCACGCGCGCTTTTTTCTTGCCACGCCGGCCCGCGATGCCTAACCCAGGCCGCGCATGGAACGCAAGGCTCGGCAATGATCCTCGCGCACTGGCGCGCCCGGCGCGCCAACCGCGTCCTGATCGATCAACTTCACGGCAGGATCGTGGCGGCCGCGCGACGACCCGCCCTCTATGTCGAATTCGGCGTGCCGGATCGCTACGACGGGCGGTTCGAGATGGTGACGCTCTACGCCGGGCTGGCGCTGCGCCGGCTGACCAGGCTTTCGGGGATCGGGACCGAAATCGCCGAGGAGCTCGCCAACAGCGTGTTCCGCCACTTCGAAGTGGCGCTGCGCGAGATCGGCGTCGGCGACGTCGCGGTTCCCAGGCGGCTCAAGCAGATGGCGGAGGCCTTCTACGGCCGCAACAAGGCCTATGCCGCCGCGCTCGACGACGACGACCTCGACCGGCTGGCCGCGGCGCTGGCGCGAAACGTCTACGGGATCGCCGACGCTTCGGGCGCGCCGGCCGTCGCCCGGCTCGCGCGGCTGGTCCGCGCGACCGCCGAAGCGCTCGACCGGACGCCGCTCGAGACTTTCGCGCGCGGGGAGGCCGAGTTTCCCGAACCGACCGACGCGCTCGTCGGCGGCGAGGCCGGACGTGGCTGACGCCGCTCCCTTTTCCCGGGCGGTTCGCGTCGAAACCATTCCCGAAGGCGGTCTCGAACGCGCGATCGAGGCCAGCGAGGCCGAATGCCTCGCGCTCGCCCGGCTCAACGATCTCCAGGCGGTCAAGCGCCTGCGCGCGCGATTCACGCTGCGCCGCAGCGGGCGCGGGGCCTTCCGGGTCCAGGGCGAGGTTCACGCCGAGGTCACCCAGACCTGCGTCGTTTCGCTGGAGCCGCTCGAAGTCGTGCTCGACGAACCCGTCGACGTGCGCTTTGCGGCGCCGGCCGCGACCGCTCCGGTCAGGCGCGGGGCGCCGATCGTCGCGCCCGAGCCGAGCGTGCTCGCGCTCGGCGACGAGGATCATCCCGATCCGATCGTCGACGGCAAGATCGATCTCGGCGCGCTCGCCGCCGAGTTCATGATCCTCGGACTCGATCCCTATCCGAGAAAGCCAGGGGCGGAATTCGAACCGCGCGGCGCCGAGCCGTAGCGGCGCGCCGCGGCCGCTCGCCATCCCGGCCGCGCGGCGGCGCCAATCGGTTGCGTTGGGCGCCGAAGCCGCTATTGTCCGCGGCGTTTCGATCAGGAGGGACCTGCGCCGATCCCTTGGGAGGTTTTCGCCAAAATGATCAAGGAGGTTCGCATAGCGCTCGATGCGATGGGAGGCGACAAGGGACCATCGGTCGTCGTGCCGGCCGCCGCGATCGCGCTCGTGCGCCGGCCCGACCTCGCGTTCACGCTGTTCGGCGATCAGAAGCTGGTCGTCCCGATCCTCGACGCCCATCCGGCGCTGGCGCGCAAGGCGCGGGTCGCCCATTGCGACGTTTCGGTCAAGATGACCGACAAGCCGAGCCAGGCGCTGCGCGCCGGCCGACGAACCTCCTCCATGTGGCAGGCGATCGAGGCGGTCAAGAAGGGCGAGGCCGACGTCGCGGTTTCCGCGGGAAACACCGGGGCGTTGATGGCGATGGCCAAGGTCTGCCTGCGGACGATGCCGCAGATCGACCGGCCGGCGATCGCCGCGATCTGGCCGACGCTGCGCGGCGAATCGATCGTCCTCGACGTCGGCGCGACGATCGGCGCGGACGCGCAGCACCTGATCGACCTTGCGATCATGGGCTCGGCGATGGCGCGGATCGTCTTCGACATCGACCGCCCGACGGTCGGCCTGCTCAATGTAGGCGTCGAGGAGATCAAGGGCCTCGAGGAGGTCAAGGCGGCCGGACGGGTGCTGCGCGAGGCAGGCCTGCCGCATCTCGACTATCGCGGCTTCGTCGAGGGCGACGACCTCGGCAAGGGCAGGGTCGACGTGATCGTCACCGAGGGCTTCACCGGCAACATCGCGCTCAAGACCGCCGAGGGCACCGCCAAGCAGATCGCCCAATACATCCGCGACGCGATGAGCCACAGCTGGAGCGCCCGCGTCGGCTACTTCTTCGCCCGCGACGCGTTCCGCGCCCTGCGCGAAAAGATGAATCCGGGCAATATGAACGGCGGCGTCTTCCTCGGTCTCGACGGCGTCGTCATCAAGAGCCACGGCGGCGCCGACGCCGAGGGCTTCGCCGGGGCCATCGAGGTCGGCTACGACATGGCGCGGCACGAGCTGCTCGGCAAGATCCGCGAGATGATCGCGCAGGCCAATGAGGCGCGCGCCCATCTTTCGCCCCCCGTCCAGGTCGAGTCCTGAGCGGTCGATGACAGGACAGCCCGTTCCCATGATCAAGCATCGTCTTCGTTCCGTCGTCCGCGGCGTCGGCGCCTTTCTGCCCGAGCG
>JBEKZS010000241.1:0-3749 GCA_049509635.1 Roseiarcus sp. | reverse complement strand
GCGTGAGACTTTCTCGACGAAGGGGAGAAGGTTGGCGAGAAACCCCGGCCGCTCCGCGTCGAGCGCGTCTCGGGCGAAGGACAGCATCGCCTCCTCATAGGCCGCGTTGGGCGACGCCCATCCCGAATTGAGCTTTGCTTCCCGCATGCCCTTGACCAGCGCGGCGCAAATTCGTTGCCGATAGTCCTCCAGCGGCGCAGCCCGAGGCTCGTCGAGCAGCGCGATCGGCCATGTCGCGACGAGAAGCTGGTAGAATCGATATTCGTCGTTGCGATCCGGCGGCGCGCGCCCTTCGACATCCCCGCGGCGCGCACGCAACAGGCGGCTCCAGGCGGTGACCTGTCGGCGCCAATCGTTCGGCATTTCGGTCAGGACGGCCAGTCGGGCCCGGGCGTCCTCGCCGAGCTTGGTGTCGTGCGTCGAAGTCGCGAGCATCGCATGGGGCCATCGCCTGGCCCTTTGCAGATTCGCCTTATGAAAGGCGGCGACCGACACGCCAAAGCGCGTCGGGTCGCCGCCGACCTCGTTGAGCGCGATGAAGCGGTTGTAACGGTAGAAGGCGGTGTCCTCGAGCGCCTTGGCCATGACCGGGCCCGAATATTGCTGCGACTTCATCGCGAAGCGCAGGACCGACATCCGGCTGAAGCCGCTGTCGGGCGCCGAGGCGAGCGTTCCGGAAAGGGCGCCGTGCAGAAACCGATAGACCGAGGGGTCGATCAGCCGATCGCCGCGCTGGGCCTGCGCGATCGCCCAATCCAGATCGCGCCGGTCCGCCTCGGTCGCGTCGCCGGACATGTCGACATAGGTGCGATAGACCGGAAAGCTGGCGATGATCTGCTTGATCGCGCGTTGCAGGATCTGGCGGGTGAAATCGACGGTCGTGGGATTTTGTCGCGCGAGCCGCGCCGCATCCCGGCCGAGCGCGTTCAATTCGCTCGCCATCTCATTTTCCATGATGTGGAGTTTGCAATCGCGGACGATTTCGCTGAACGGCTGCGTCAGTCCGGTGAAGCCGCGATAGCCGTCATCGAAATCCGCCTCCGCCGCGGGATTGATCAATACGCCGAGCACGAGATTGGCGAAGTCGTAGCCGGTCGTTCCGTCGACCTCCCAATCCTCGCGAAGCTGTTCGTGAGCGGCGAGAATCTTTTCGACGATGAGGTAGAATGGACGCCGCGAAGCCGCGCGCAGATTTCGGAAATAGCTCCTGGGGTCGAACAGACCGTCGATATGATCGAGGCGGACCCCGTCGATCGCTTTGGCCTCGACCAGGGCGACGAGCCGCGCATTGGCGTGCTCAAAGACCGGCGGCAATTCCATGCGAAGGCCGGCGAGGTCATTGACGTTGAAAAAGCGCCGATAGTTTACTTCGTCGCCTGCGACGCCGGAGAAGGCCGGGCGCCAATGCTGCGCGGCGATGAGATCGTCCAGCGCCCGCCAATCGGCGTTGATCTCGGCCAGTCGTCGCCGAAGGGTTTCGCGCGCCGACCGCTTCTGGCTCAGCAGGGCCGCCATTTCCCGCTTCAGGACCGAGGCGTGCGCGGCGATCTGCGGGCGCCAGGAGGGCAGATCGGAGAACAGGTCGCCGAGCCTCTCGAGATCCGCGTCGCCATGGCCCAGGATGCGCGCGTAATGCAGCGGACAGATCGGCAATTTGTGCTTGTCATAAGCCCATATCGCCAGCGTCCCCTCGTCGGCGTCATCCTTCAGGGCGAGCCTGCCGCTCTTGAGCTCAACGCCATATTGATCGGCGAGGATCGGCGCCAGCAGTTTGTCATTGAGGAAGCCGCCATCCGGTCGCCAGTCGATATCGAACCAGGCCGCATAAGCGGAGCTCTCGCCCCATTCGAGCACGTCGAGCCACAACGGATTGTCCGCGCCGCCGACCCCCATGTGATTCGGCACGAAATCGAGGATCTGTCCGAGGCCCTCCCGCTGCAGCGCCGAAACCAGCGCGGCATAGTCGGCCTCGGTTCCCAGTTCCGGATTGAGCGCCTGGTGATCGACGATGTCGTAGCCGTGCGTACTTCCCGGCCGCGCCTTGAAATAGGGCGAGGCATAGACGTGACTGACGCCGAGCCGCTCGAGATAGGGTGCGATCAGCGCGGCCTGAGCGAAGCCGAAGCTCTCCCGAAACTGGATGCGATAGGTGGCGCGCGGAATTGTCATGCAGGTTCGAGGCTCCAGCGCACGGACCAGGACCCCAGCGTTTCGGCCGCCTCGCCCTCCGCCCACAGGAGTTCGCCGCGGCCGGGCGCACGGCCGATGGGCCGATCGGAGAGATTGGCTTCGAGAGCCAGCGTCGCCGCGCCAGCGTTCCAGCCGATGCGAACGGCGCTTTGGCCGAGGATTTCGAACCGCCCGGCTCGACGGATCAGGGGACTGAGCGGCGCGATTCGTTCGCGACGCGTTCGCAGCAGCGCGCAATAGTGGCCGAGATGCGCCTCGTCGATCCGATCCCAGTCGAGCTTGGTGGCGGCGAATGTCTCGGGCGCCAGGGGATCGGGGAGCCGTCCGGCGATCGCGGCGTCGCGAAATTCAGCGAAGCGGGCAAATTCCGCCATCCGGCCCTGACGCACGGCGTCCGCCAAGGCGCCGCTGAAGTCGCAGAAGTAGAGGAAGGGCTGCTCGGCGTTCCATTCCTCGCCCATGAAGATCATCGGAATCTGCGGCAGCAGCAGATAGGTCGCGGCTAGCGCGCGCATCGCCGCGGCGCTCGCGATCATGCCGAGCCGTTCGCCGAAGGCGCGATTGCCGATCTGGTCGTGGTTCTGAATGAATGCGACGAACGCCGTCGGCGGCAGCGACGCGCTGGCGCCGCCGCGCGGACGACCGCGATGGGGCATCAGCTGGCCCTGATAGCCGAAACCCTCGGCGAGCGTCTTTGCCAGCAGGGACGTCTCGCCGTAGGACTCGTAATAGCCCGAGCGTTCGCTGGTCGCCGCGACATGCAAGACATGATGGGCGTCGTCGTTCCATTGCGCGGTGTAGTGAACGGGCTGCTGGCCGCGCCGCGTCAGGCGCTTGGGATCGTTGTCGTCGTTCTCGAGCAGAAGATGAAGCGGGCGCGCAGACGCGGCGCACAGCCGCTCGGCGAGCTCGTCGAGAACATGGCGCGGGCCCTCATCGAAGATCGCGTGCACGGCGTCGAACCGCAATCCGTCGAGATGAAATTCGTCGATCCAGTAGAGCGCATTGTCGATGAAGAATTCGCGCACCGCGCGCGCATGCGCCTCATCGAAATTTATCGCGCCGCCCCAGGGCGTCTGGTAGCGATCGTCGAAATAGGAGGCCGAAAAGATCGGGAGGTGGTTTCCCTCGGGACCAAGGTGATTATAGACGACGTCGAGCAACACGCTGAGGCCGCGCCCATGAGCGGCGTCGACCAACGCCTTCAGATCCCCGGGCCGTCCGTAGGTCGAATCGGGGGCATAGAGGAAGACGCCGTCATAACCCCAGTTCCAGCGACCCGGAAAATCGCCGATCGGCATGAGCTCGATCGCCGTGACCCCGAGCCGGACCAGATGATCGAGCTTGTCGATCGCGGCGCGGAAGGTTCCCGCGGGCGTGAACGCGCCCACGTGCAGTTCATACAGAACGATCTCCTCCCAGCGGCGGCCCGGCCATGACGCGCGCCAGACATAGGCCGAGGGGTCGATGAGTTCGCTCGGTCCCAGCACGTCCTGAGGCTGGAAGCGCGAGGCGGGATCGGGTCGCCTCGAACCGTCCGGCAGCATGTAGCGGTAGAG
>JBEKZS010000240.1:0-3826 GCA_049509635.1 Roseiarcus sp. | reverse complement strand
GCGGTCAGCCTGGTCGCCTCGGCGCTGCTGGGCTTCGAGGCCGGCCAGCCCGCGACCCTCGGGGCGATCGCCGCCAGCATATCGGACGTCCCGGCGCCGCTGCGCCGCAAGGCGCGGCTCATGGCGGTGGGCTTCGGCCTCGCGATCGCCTCGACGTTGGCGATCCAGTTCGTCGCGGGGACGCCGATCGCGCTCGTCCCGACCATCGGGATCATCGCGTTCCTCGCGGGTATCGTGACCGGTTACGGCCGCTGGGCGCTCGCGCTCAGCATGCAGGCGCTGATCCCGGTCGTATTCGTTCTCGGCCTGCCGCGAACGACGCTCGCCGCGGCGCTCGGCAACGAGGCGCTGCTGGTCGCCGGCGGGCTCGCCTATATCGCGATCGCGCTCGTCTTGACCGCGATCGCCGACGCCGGCGGCCGGCGGCTGATGGCGAGCGAAGCCCTGCGCGACTTCTCGGCCTATCTGCGCGCCGTCGCCGCCTTTTACGATCCGGCCGCCGACCTGCCGGAAGTCTATGGCGCGGTCATCCGCCAGCAGGCGGCGCTGTCGGACCAGTTGCAGGCGGCGCGCGCCCTCCTGCTCGACCAGCCGCGCGCCTCAAAGCGGCGGCTTCGCCTCGCCGCGACGATCGGCATCGTGCTGGACGCGCTCGATGCGCTGGTCGCCGCGCATATCGAACTGGCGCCGCTGCGCGCGGCGCCGGCGGCGGCGACGCTGATGGCCCGCATCGGGGTCACGCTGACCGCCGCTTCGCTCGACCTCCAGCATCTCAGTCTGGAGCTGTTGTCGAACGAGGCGCCGAGCCTGCCGCGCGACCATTCGCTCGCCGCCGACGCCCTGAAGCGAGAAGCCGCGCGGCTCGCCCAGAGCGGGGAGGTCGACGGCGAGGCGCTCGCGGCCGCCCAGGCGACGGTGGCCCGACTCACCGACGCGCTCGGCCATGTCAGGCGGCTGGAGCGCGCGCTGTCCGACGACGAGGCGAGCGTCTCGTCGATCGGCGCCGTCGACCTCGCCGCTTTCGCGCCGCGCATCTCGTTCGAGATCAGGCTGCTGACGGTTCACTCGACGCCGAATTCGCCGGTGTTCCGCTTCGCCGCGCGGCTGGCGCTGGCGATGACGGCGGGCGCGCTGGTCGCCCAGTCTCTCCGCAGCGAGAGCCACGGCAACTGGATCCTCCTGACCATCGCGGTCGTCATGCGCGCGAGCTATGGCCTGACGCGCGAGCGGCGCGACGACCGGGTCATCGGCACGCTGATCGGCTGCCTGATCGCGGCGGCGGCGGTCGCCTGGTTTCCGGTCGGCGCGCTGATCGGCCTGCAGATCCTCGGCCTCGCGATCGCGCATGGTTTCGCGCGGCTGCGCTACCGGATCGCCTCGACGGGGGCCTCGGTCGTGGCGCTGGTCTCGTTGCATCTCGTCGAACCCTCGCATGCGACGCCGATCCTCGCGCGCATCGGCGACACGATCGTCGGGGCCGCGCTCGCGCAGGGGTTCAGCCACGTGCTGCCGCGCTGGGAGTTCAACGAGGCGCCGAGGCTGGCGGCGCGGCTGCAATCCGAGATCGCCGGCTTCGCGATGGTCGCGCTCGACGCGGGCGCCTCGGCGCAGGACTATCGCCTCGCGCGCAAGGCCATGGTCGAAGCGCTCGCCGCCCTGTCCGATTCGGCCGGCCGCATGGGCGGGGAGCCGCAGACGGTGCGGCGCGGCCTCGACGAAATGGCCGCGATGCTGATCGCCGGCTATGTGCTCGCCGCGCATATTTCGGCCACCCGCCTGTTCGTGCGCGAACGGCGCGGCGCGGAGGACTTCCCGATCATCGTGCCGCGTCTGCAAGCGACGCGCGACTGGCTGATCGCGCTGCTGTCGGATCAGCGGTCGCCGGCCGAGCCGGTGGGCGCGCCGGCGCCCCGGGGCGAACTCGGCCAAGAGTTCCTGCGCCTGCGCAAGGCCGCGCGCGCGCTGCTGGCGGCGGCGGCGGTCTACCGGCGCGCCGCGACCTCCGCGTGAGGCGCGGCGATCAGGCCGCGCCGCCGCGCAGGAAATTGACGATTCCGGAAAAATCGTCGCCCGCGTGGCCGCTCGCCGCAAACAGCGCGTAGAGCTGGGCCGCCTGGGCGCCGACCGGCGTCGCCGCGCCCGCCGCCGCCGCCGCCTCTTGCGCGAGCCGCAGGTCCTTCAGCATCAGCGCTGCGGCGAAGCCAGGCTTGTAGCCGCGGTTCGCGGGCGAGGCGGGCACCGGACCGGGCACCGGGCAATAGCTCGTCAGCGACCAGGACTGTCCCGACGAGGTCGAGGCGACGTCGTAGAGCGCCTGCGCGGACAGGCCGAGCTTCTCGGCGAGCACGAACGCCTCGCAGGTCGCGATCATCGTCGCGCCGAGGATCATGTTGTTGCAAATCTTTGCGGCCTGCCCGGCGCCGGCGCCGCCGCAATGGACGATCCGCTTGCCCATCGCCTCGAGAATCGGCCTCCCCGCGGCGAAGGCCGCCTCGGCGCCCCCGGCCATGAAGGTCAGCGTTCCCGCGGTCGCGCCGCCGACGCCGCCCGAGACCGGCGCGTCGAGGCTCGGCATGCCGGCCGCCGCCGCCGCCTGATGGGCGCGGCGCGCGCTTTCGACGTCGATCGTCGAGGAATCGATGAACAGCGCGCCCTTCGGCGCGGCAGGCAGGATGTCGCTCCACACGGCCACGACATGGCGCCCGGCGGGCAGCATGGTGACGACGACCTCGGCGGCCGCGACCGCCGCGCGCGCCGATTCCGCGATCGCGACGCCGCTCGTCGCCGCCGTCTCGCGCAGGGCGGCGACGAGGTCGAAACCGGCGACGCTGTGGCCCGCCTTCACCAGATTGGCGGCCATCGGGCCGCCCATGTTGCCGAGGCCGATGAAGGCGATCGCGGTCATTTGTCCTCCGGAGGGTTGGTCAGCCCTGGATCAGCCCGCGCGCCACGATCAGCCGCATGATCTCGTTGGTGCCCTCGAGAATCTGGTGCACGCGCAGGTCGCGCACGATCTTCTCGACGCCGTAGTCGACGAGATAGCCATAGCCGCCGAGCAGCTGGAGCGCATCATTGGCGGCGTTGAAGCCGGCGTCGGTCGCCACCCGCTTGGCCATTGCGCACAGCCGCGTCGCATCGGGCGCCTTGGCGTCGAGCGCGCTCGCCGCGCGCCAGAGCAGCGCGCGCGCCGCCTCCAGCGAGGTGGCGATGTCGGCGAGGCGGAACTGCAGCGCCTGGAAATCGATGATCGGCCGGCCGAACGCCTTGCGCTCGCGCATGTGGGCGAGCGCGATGGCGAGCGCCGCCTCGCCGCCGCCGAGCGAGCAGGCGCCGATGTTGACCCGACCGCCGTCGAGGCCGGCCATCGCGATTTTGAACCCCTCGCCCTCCGCGCCGACCAGATTCTCGGCGGGGATGCGGGCGCCTTCCATGATGACCTGGCGGGTCGGCTGGGCGTTCCAGCCCATCTTGCGCTCGTTGGCGCCGAACGACAGGCCCGCCGTCCCCTTCTCGACGACGAAGGCCGAGACGCCGCCGGCGCCATCGCCGCCCGTGCGCGCCATCACCAGATAGACGTCGGCGGCGCCGGCGCCCGAGATGAACTGCTTGACGCCGTCGAGCACATAGCCGTCGCCGTCGCGGCGCGCGCGCGTCGCGAGCGCCGCCGCGTCGGAGCCGGCGCCCGGCTCGGTCAGGCAGTAGCTCGCCAGCTGGTCCATGCCGACGAGCCGGGGCAGGAATCGCGCGCCGAGAGCCGGCGCGGCGAAGCGATCGATCATCCAGGCGACCATGTTGTGGATCGACAGATAGGCCGCGACGGTCGGGC
>JBEKZS010000024.1:0-37491 GCA_049509635.1 Roseiarcus sp. | reverse complement strand
CCGAACTGCCTGGCGAGATCGGGGTAGATCGCGTCGAAGCGCGCGCCATATTCGGCGCCGAGATTGGGCGCGGCGCGCATGCCGGCGAGCAGCGTCGGGATATGCGCGGCTGCTGCCCGCAACAGGATCGTCGCGAGCGCCGCGCGGGCGCCTGCGGGATCGAGCCCGCGCAGCATGTCGTTGGCGCCGAGTTCGACGATCAGCGCGTCGGTTCCCTTTGGCACGCTCCAGTCGTAGCGCGCGAGCCCGTCCTCGGCCGTGTCGCCCGAGACGCCGGCGTTGGCGACCTCGACGTCATAGCCCTTCGCCCGCAGCGCCTTCTCCAGGACCTCAGGAAACGCCTGCCCCGGCGGCAGGCCGAGGCCGGCGGTCAGGCTGTCGCCGAGCGCGACCAGATGCAGCGTGCGCGACTGCGCGGGCGCGGCGAGCAACGCGAGCGCGACGATGAGCGCCAGCGCCACCGACTGGACGCTGGCGCGACAATGCCCATATGGGAGGGCTCGCTGGTGCATGTTGGAAATCCCGTAATGGCTGAAACCGCGATCGAACTTCGCGATCTGGACCTGAGCTTGGGCCGCGGCGCGGCGCGCGTCCATGTCCTGCGCACTATAAGCCTCACGATCGCGCGCGGCGAGGCGGTCGGGCTGGTCGGGCCGTCCGGCTCGGGCAAATCGACGCTGCTGATGACGATGGCGGGGCTGGAGCGCGCGGACAGCGGGTCGATCCGCATCGACGGCGTTTCGCTCGACGGCCTCGGCGAAGACGCGCTCGCCCGCTTTCGCGGGGCGAAAATCGGCATCGTATTCCAGGCCTTCCACTTGATCCCGACCATGACCGCGCTGGAGAACGTCGCTGCGCCTCTCGAGCTCGCCGGAGTCCCCGACGCCTTCGCGCGCGCGTCCGACGAACTCGCCGCGGTCGGCCTCGCCGAGCGAATGAGCCATTATCCCGCCCAGCTGTCGGGCGGCGAACAGCAGCGCGTCGCGCTCGCGCGCGCGCTGGCGCCGCGTCCGTCGCTGCTGATCGCCGACGAGCCGACGGGCAATCTCGACGAGACGACCGGGCGCGCGATCATCGAACTTCTCTTCGATTTGCGCGCGGCGCGCGGAGCGACCCTGGTGCTCGTCACCCATGATCTGGCGCTCGCGGCGCGCTGCGACCGGACGATCCGCCTGCGCTCGGGCGCGATCGAGCCCCAACCGGCCCGGGCGGCCGCGTGAACCCTCCGCGCAAGGCGAGTTTCGCGCCGCTGCCGCCGATCCTGCGCCTGGCGCTGCGCGACCTGCGCGGCGGTCTTGTCGGTCTGCGCATATTCCTCGCCTGCATCGCGCTCGGCGTCGCCGCGATCGTCGGAGTCAATTCTCTCGCCCGGAGCCTCGAGGACGGCCTGTCGCGCGACGGACGGGCGATTCTGGGCGGCGACGTGAGCTTCTCGTTGATCCATCGCGAGCTCTCGCCGCAGGAACGCGCGTTCCTCGCCGCCGGCGGCGCCTTGTCGACGGTCGGCGAAATGCGCGGCATGGCGCGCGCCGACGACGGCGAGGCCGCGCTGATCGAGATCAAGAGCGTCGATCGCGCCTGGCCGAGCGTCGGAACCGCGGCATTCTCGCCGCCGATGAGCACGCACGAAGCCCTCGCGCGCGAGGGCGGCGTCTTTGGCGCCGCGGTCGAGGAGGCGCTGCTCGACCGGCTCGCCCTCAGGGTCGGCGATCATTTCACGCTGGGAGCGTTGCGAATCGAGATCCGGGCGCTGATCGCGGCAGAACCGGATCGGCTCGGCGCTGGCGTCGGCTTCGCCCCGCGCGCGCTGATCTCCGACGAAGCGCTGCGCGCGACCGGCCTGGTCCAGCCGGGCTCGCTGGTGAGGTGGACGACGCGGGTGCTGCTCGGGGCGGACGACCGGCCGCCGGGCCAAGCGGCCGTGAAGGCGTTCCTGGCGCAGGCGCAGGCGGCGTTTCCGGAGGCGGGCTGGGAGGCGCGCGATCGCGCCAATGTCTCGCCCGGCTTCTCGAAGAATCTCGATCGCTTCACCGAATTCCTCTCGCTGATCGGCCTGACTTCGCTGATCGTCGGCGGCGTCGGCGTCGCCAATGCAGCGCATGGCTTCGTCGAGCGCAAGCGCCCGACGCTGGCGACGCTGAAATCGATCGGCGCGACCGGAGGCGCGGTGGTCCTGCTGGCGCTCATCGAGTTCACGGGCGTCGCCCTGCTCGGCGTCGCGATCGGTCTGGCGATCGGCGCCGCCCTGCCCTTTGCGATCGACGCCATGTTCGGCGCCGTGATTCCATTTCCGCTGGCGCCGGCGATATTCCCCGGCGAACTCGGGCTCGGGGTCGTCTACGGGCTGCTCACGGCGCTGGTCTTCTCGATCGCGCCTCTGGGGCGGGCGCACGACCTGCCGGTTTCGGCGCTGTTTCGCGACCTCGTGGAATCGCCGGGCAAATGGCCGCGGTTTCGCTATGTCGCGGCGAGCGCGGCGGCCGGGCTGGCGCTCGCGGGGACGGCCATGTTCGAGAGCGCCCAGCAGAAGACCGCGCTCGTCGTGATCGCGGCGACGCTCGTCGGCTTCGTCGCGCTGAGGCTGGTCGCGATCGGCGTCATGGCGCTCGCTCGCCGCGCGCCGCGAGCGGGCGGCGTCGAATGGCGCATGGCGGTCGCCAACATCCACCGGCCCGGCGCGACGACGCCGGCGGTCGTATTGTCGCTCGGCCTCGGCCTCGCCGTAATGGTGACGCTGACCCTGATCGACGGCAATTTGCGCGGCCAGTTGCGCCAGACCCTGCCCGGGGAGACGCCGAGCTTCTATTTTCTCGACGTGCCGGGCGGCGAGATCGACAGGTTTCGGGCCTTCCTTTCGGGACGGCGGCCCGACGCGAAAATCGTCGAGGCGCCGATGATGCGCGGGCGTTTCGTGCGCATCGGCCGCACGCTCGCCGAGGACGTCAAGCCCAAAGAAGACGTCGCCTGGGTGCTGGAGGGCGATCGCGGCGTCACCTATGCGGACAGTCCGCCGGATGGCTCAGTGTTGACCGCGGGCGAATGGTGGCCGAGGGATTATGCTGGACCGCCGCTCGTTTCGATGGAGGCGGAGGTCGCCGACGGGCTCGGCCTGAAAATCGGCGATCCCGTCACCGTCAACATCCTCGGCCGCAACGTCGTCGCGACGATCGCCAATCTGCGCAAGGTCAACTGGCGCAGCTTCGCGATCAATTTCGTGATGGTCTTTTCGCCCGCCACGTTCAAGGGCGCGCCGCACACGTTTCTCGTCACCGCCGCCTTCCCGAGGGACATCGGGACGCCGGCGGAAATCGCGCTGCTGCGGGCGACCGCGCAGGATTTCCCGTCGATCGCCGCCCTGCGCGTGCGCGACGCGCTGGCGACGATCGAGGCCCTGGTCGGCAAGCTCGCAGTCGCGATCCGCTCGGCCTCGGGCGTCGCGCTTTCGACCTCGGTTCTGGTGCTGGCGGGCGCGCTCGCCGCCAACCGCCGCGCACGCATCTACGATTCCGTCGTGCTCAAGATCCTCGGCGCGACGCGCGGGCGCCTGCTCGCCGCCTTCCTCATCGAATATGCGCTGCTCGGCGCGATCACCGCGGCGTTCGGGGTCGCCGCCGGCGCCGGCGCCGCCTGGGCGATCGTCACGCGCGTCATGCAGTTCGATTTCGCCTTTTCCTGGCCCGCCGCCTCGGGCGCGGCTTTGGGCGCGCTCGGGCTGACCGTCGCGCTCGGCATGGCGGGCGCATGGCGCATTCTCGGGCAGAAGCCGGCGGCGTTCCTGCGGGAGCTGTGAGTGGACCCGAGAGCGCGCGACCTCGCCCGCATGCGCCTGTTGGCGACGGGACTGCTCGCCGCCATGGCGCTTCTCGTCGTCGCCACCTCCTTGACGGTGGGCCGCTGGCCTTGGCTCGCCTATGTCAGGGCCTTCGCGGAAGCGGCGATGGTCGGCGCCTGCGCCGACTGGTTCGCGGTCGTCGCCCTGTTTCGCCGGCCGCTCGGCCTGCCGATTCCCCATACCGGGATCGTGCCGCGCAACAAGGCGCGGATCGGCGAGGCGCTCGGCCGGTTCGTCGCCACCAACTTCCTCAGCCCGTCCGTGCTCGCCAAGCGGCTGGAGACGCTCGACGCCGCCGGATGGGCCGCCGGCTGGCTGAACGCGCCGGGCCATGCGCGCGCGCTCGCCGACCAGGCGAGCCGGTTCCTGCCGCGCGCGCTCGCCGCCCTGCCCCGTGACCGGCTCGTCGATTGGCTCGCCGCCGCGACGCTGCGCGGCGTCGCGGCGGCGCCGGCGGCGCCGCTCGCCTCCCGGGCGCTCGCGCTGCTGTGGGCGCAGGGCGAGATGCAGGCGCTGCTCGATCGCGCGGTCGAATTGGCCGAGGACTGGCTGATCGGCCGGAAGGATTTCATTCGCGCCAGGGTCTCCCAGAGCTCCTCGCGGCTGCTTCCCAAATGGGTCGACGGCCTGCTCGCCGACAAGGTGATGACCGGGTTGCTCGCGACGCTCGCCGAAATGCGCAATCCCGAGCATCCCTGGCGCGTCGAACTGCGCGCGGCGATCGAGACGCTGATCTTCGATCTCGCCGTCAACCCGGCGATGATCCGGCGCGGCGAGGCGATCAAGGCGGAGCTACTCGCCAATCCGGTGTTCGTCGCGCAGGTCGCCGCGCTGTGCGAGGACGTCGAGGCGCAATTGAGCGCGAATGTTTCGCTGCGCGCGGACTCGATCGCGGCGACCCTCGAAACCGCCTTGCTCGCGCTCGGCCGATGGCTGCGCGAGGACGCGCCGGCGCGCGACCGGCTCAACCGCTGGGGCCGCCGCGCTGCGCTGCGCGCGCTGGCGCCCCGGCGGGCCGACATCGGCGCCTATTTCACCAATGTCGTCGAGCACTGGGACGCGACGACACTGGTCGACCGCCTGGAATTGCAGGTCGGCCGCGACCTCCAATACATCCGCATCAACGGGACGCTGGTCGGCGGCCTCGTCGGGCTGATCCTGTTCGTCGCCGCCAAATGGCTGCCGGCAGGTTGACGAGCCGCCTCACGCCGTCGAAGCGGCCTTACGTCCCAGCGCCGCCTGGGCCGCCGCAAGGCGCGCGATCGGCACGCGGAACGGCGAACAGGAGACGTAGTCGAGCCCGATCGTCTCGCAGAAGGCGATGCTGGCGGGATCGCCGCCATGCTCGCCGCAGATGCCGAGCTTGATGTCCGCGCGGGTGGTCCGGCCCCGCTCGGCGGCGAGCTTGACGAGTTCGCCGACGCCGTCCTGATCGAGCGTCACGAACGGGTCGGCGGGCAGGATGCCGCGCGTCGTATAGGCGCCGAGGAACGAGGCCGCGTCGTCGCGCGAGACGCCGAGCGTCGTCTGGGTGAGATCGTTGGTGCCGAAGGAGAAGAATTCCGCGCTTTTGGCGATGTCGCCGGCCAGCAACGCGGCGCGCGGCAGTTCGATCATCGTGCCGATCTCGTAGGGCACGGCGACCCCGGTCTCGTTCGCGACCGCTTCCGCCATCGCCACGACGTTCGCCTTGACGAGATCGACTTCCGCCTTCGTCATGACGAGCGGAATCATGATCTCCGCCCGGATCGGCTGGCCGGTCTTGGCGCCGGCCTCGACGGCGCCTTCGAAAATCGCGCGCGCCTGCATCTCGGCGATTTCGGGGTAGCGGATCGCGATGCGCACGCCGCGAAAGCCCAGCATCGGGTTGAACTCGTGGAGATCGGCGGCGCGGGCGCGCAGCTTGTGGGCGCTGACCCCCATCGCCCTGGCGACCTCGCCGATCTCGGACTCGGTCTGCGGCAGGAACTCGTGCAGCGGCGGATCGAGCAGCCGGATCGTCACCGGCAGCCCGGTCATGATCTCGAACAATTCGGCGAAATCCTGCCGCTGGATCGGCAGCAGCTTGGCGAGCGCGGCGCGCCGGCCGGCCTCGTTGTCGGCGAGGATCATTTCGCGCACCGCGACGATGCGCTCGCCTTCGAAGAACATGTGCTCGGTGCGGCACAGACCGATGCCCTCGGCCCCGAAGCTGCGCGCCACCCGCGCGTCGTTGGGCGTCTCGGCGTTGGCGCGCACCTTCATGCGGCGGACCGCGTCGGCCCAGCCCATCAGCGTGGCGAATTCGCCGGTCATCTCGGGCTTGACCATCGCCACCGCCCCCTGGAGCACCTGGCCGCTGGCGCCGTCGATGGTGAGGATGTCGCCCCGCTTCAGCATGACGCCGCCCGCGACCATCGTCTGGCCGGCATAATCGACGCGGATCGCGCCGGCGCCCGAGACGCAGGGCTTGCCCATGCCGCGCGCGACGACGGCCGCATGCGAGGTCATGCCGCCACGGGTGGTCACGATGCCCTCGGCCGCGTGCATGCCGTGAATGTCTTCGGGCGAAGTTTCGATGCGCACGAGGATCACCTTGCGGCCGGCGTTCCGCAACTGCTCGGCCTCATCGGCCGAGAACACGATCTCGCCCGAGGCGGCGCCGGGCGAGGCGGGCAGGCCGATCGCCAGCGGCTTGCGCGTCGCCTTGGGGTCGATCATGGGATGGAGCAGTTGGTCGAGCGATGCGGGCTCGATCCTCGCGACCGCGTCCTCGCGCGAAATCAAGCCCTCGTTGGCCATTTCGACCGCGACGCGCAGCGAGGCCCGCGCGGTGCGCTTGCCGGAGCGCGTCTGCAGCATCCACAGCTTGCCGCGCTCGATCGTGAATTCGAGATCCTGCATGTCGCGATAGTGCTTCTCGAGCAGTTCGGTCGTCGCGAGGAAGCGCGCGAACGCCTCCGGCATCAGCGTTTCGAGCGAGGGGGATTCGGAGCCGGCCGTCTTCCGGGCGGCCTCGGTGATGCTCTGCGGCGTGCGGATGCCGGCCACGACATCCTCGCCCTGGGCGTTCACGAGAAATTCGCCATAGAGCTCGCGGGCGCCGGTCGAGGGATTGCGGGTGAAGGCGACGCCGGTGGCCGATGTCTCGCCCATATTGCCGAACACCATCGCCTGGACGCTGACCGCCGTGCCCCAGCTCTCGGGAATGTCGTTGAGGCGCCGGTAGGTGATCGCACGCTGATTCATCCAGGAGGAGAAGACCGCGCCGATTGCGCCCCACAATTGCTCGCGAGGGTCCTGCGGGAAAGGCGCGCCGCGCGCCTCCTGCACCTTGGCCTTGTAAGGGGCGATGATGGCGCGCCAGTCGGCGGCGTCGAGATCGGTGTCGAGCACATAGCCTTTGCGCTCCTTGACCGATTCCAGGATTTCCTCGAAATGATGGTGTTCGATTTCGAGAACGACGTTCGAATACATCTGAATGAACCGCCGATAACTGTCGTAGGCGAAGCGCTCGTCGCCGGAAGTCGCGGCGAGCGTGACCACGGAGGCGTCGTTGAGGCCGAGATTCAGAACGGTGTCCATCATGCCGGGCATCGAGGCGCGGGCGCCCGATCGCACCGAGACCAGGAGCGGATTGGCCGCCTCGCCGAACACGCGCCCCGTGAGCGCCCCCACCTGCGTCAGCGCGGCCTCGACCTGCGCGGCGAGATCGGGCGGATAGCGCCGAGCGTGGGCGTAGAAATGGGCGCAGACTTCGGTCGTGATCGTGAAGCCCGGGGGAACCGGCAGGCCGAGATTGGCCATTTCGGCGAGATTGGCGCCCTTGCCGCCGAGCAGGTCCCGCAATCGCCCACTCCCTTCGGCTTTCTCCCCGCCGAAAGAATAGACCCATTTCGTCATTGCAGGCTCCCAGGATCGAACGAAGCCGGCGCGATCGCGGTCAGCGCCGAGCGCGCAGGCCGAGGCCGAATCTCACCCAGCCCGCGCCGTTGAACAAGAGGTCGACGCCCAGAAGGGTTCCCAGCACCCAGATGGAATCGGCGGGCCAATGCGTCACGATGATGAGACCGAGCAGGACCGTGACGGCGCCCGCCAGGAAGACCATCGCGCGCGATTGATCGTCGGGGAGTTGGAAGGCGAGATACAGGCGGACCACGCCGGCCGCGATCAGGCCGGCGCCGAGCACCAGCGTCAGCGCCGCCGATGCGAACAGCGGATTGAAAATGCAGACGAGCCCGACGAACAAATAGAGTATGCCGCCGATCACCCACAGGAAGAACCGGCCCCAACTCTGCGAGTGCATGCCGATTCCGATTTCCGCCGCGCCGGCGATCAGGAACACGACGCCGTTGATGGTGACCGTCGCGACTGTCGCGGCGAGCGCGAAGATCGCCGCCGCCAGACCCAGAAGGATCAGCAGCAGCCCGAAGGCGACGATCGCCCCCCATTTGTCGTGCAATCGATGAATCGCCTCCCCGAGACTATGGATTTCCCGCCCTGCATCCGATGAACCCGACATGGCACTCTCCACTCCATCGACGACGCTGCGCGCTGCGTCCGGGCGCGACTCGCGGAAATCGCGAACCGCCACCGCTCAGCGCACGCGCATCAGGTCGCCCAACACCCTCGCCGTATATTCGACCATCGGGACGATGCGCGCGTAATTGAGACGGGTCGGTCCGATGACCCCCAGCGCGCCCGCGATCTTTTGCTCTCCGTCGCGCAACGGGGCGACGATCATCGACGACCCCGACAGCGAAAACAGCTTGTTTTCGGAGCCGATGAATATCTTGACGCCGTCGCCGCTCTCCGCCCGGTGGAGCAGGTCGATGACGTCGGTCTTGGTCTCGAGATCGGCGAACAGCAGCCGGATCCGTTCGAGATCGTCGTCGGCGCGCAGGTCGCCGAGCAGATTGGCCTGGCCGCGCACGATCAACTGCTGGCGCGAATCCTCGACGCCCGCCCAGGACGCGAGGCCGGCGTCGACGAGGCGGGCGGCGAGTTCGTCGAGTTCGTTCTGCGCCGCGCGGCGCGCCGCCTCGATGTCGAGGCGGGCTTCGGCGAGCGTGCGGCCGCGCACCCGCGCGTTGAGGTAATTGGCGGCCTCGACCAGGGCCGAAGCGGGCATTCCGGCTGGCGTGTCGAAAATGCGGTTTTCCACGGAGCCGTCGTCCGAAACGAGCACGGCGAGCGCCTTCTCCGGTTCGAGGCGCACGAATTCGATGTGCTTCAGCCTGACATTGTCCTTGGTGGTCAGCACCACCCCGGCGCCGCGGGTGAGACTGGACAGGACGCTCATCGTCTCCGTGAGGGCGCCCTCGAAGCCGCGCCCCTCGGCCGCCACCCGGACGCCATCGTCGATGCGCGCGCGCTCGGCGCTGGTGAGATCGCCAAACTCGAGCAAGGCGTCGACGAAGAACCGCAGGCCGAGTTCGGTCGGCATCCGCCCGGCGCTGGTGTGCGGGGCGTAGATGAGCCCGAGTTCCTCGAGATCCTGCATGACGTTGCGCACCGAGGCCGGCGAGAGCGAGATCGGCAGCAGGCGCGAGAGATGGCGCGATCCGACGGGTTCGCCGTGGGCGAGGTAGGAATCGACGATGCGCCTGAAAATGTCGCGCGATCGCGCATCGAGATTGGCCAAGGCGCGCGGCTCGGCCAAATTCCTGTCGGAAGGACCACCCATCGCTCCACCATGCCGGCAAGGCGGCGCCAGCGCAAGCGGCCCGGGGCGCCCGTTCGGTCGCGGTCGGCTTGAAAATGCCGCGCCGGCCGGCCATAGCTGGCGGCGTGAGTCACTCTAGGACGCCTAGCCATGGGTTCCGACGCCACGCCGTTCAAATGGGAAGACCCGTTCGACTTTGAGGGGCAATTGACCGAGGATGAACGGTCGATCCGCGACACCGCCCATGATTTCGCGCAGGAGAAGCTCGCGCCGCGCATCGTCGCGGCCTACGAGAAGGAGACGATCGACCCCGCGATCTTCCAGGAAATGGGCGCGCTCGGGCTGCTCGGGCTGACGCTCCCCGACAAATACGGCTGCGCGGGCGCCAACTACGTCTCGTACGGGCTCGTCGCGCGCGAGGTCGAGCGGGTCGATTCCGGCTATCGCTCGATGATGAGCGTGCAATCCTCCCTGGTCATGCATCCGATCCACGCCTATGGCGACGAGGACCAGCGGCGGAAATACCTGCCGAAGCTGGCGAGCGGGACCTGGATCGGCTGTTTTGGCCTCACCGAGGCGGAGGCGGGCTCCGATCCCGGATCGATGACGACGCGGGCCGAGCCGATCGACGGCGGCTATCGGTTGACCGGCTCGAAGCTGTGGATATCCAACGCGCCGATCGCCGACATCTTCGTGATCTGGGCGAAATCCTCCGCGCATGGCGGGCAGATTCGCGGCTTTATTCTCGAAAAGGGCATGAAGGGCCTGTCGGCGCCGAGGATCGAGGGCAAGCTCTCGCTGCGCGCCTCGGTCACCGGCGAGGTCGTCATGGACGGCGTCGAGATTCCCGCCGCCCAGATGCTGCCCAACGTCTCCGGCCTCAAGGGGCCGTTCGGCTGCCTCAACCGCGCGCGCTACGGCATCGCCTGGGGCGCAATGGGCGCGGCGGAGGATTGCTGGCGCCGCTCGCGCGACTATGCGATGGAGCGCAAGCAGTTCGGCCGGCCGCTCGCGGCGACCCAACTCGTCCAGAAGAAGCTCGCCGACATGCAGACCGAGATTGCGCTCGGCCTGCAGGCCTGCCTGCGGGTCGGCCAGCTCATGGACGCGGGGCGGTCGGCGCCGGAGATGGTCTCGCTGATCAAGCGCAACAATTGCGGCAAGGCCCTCGACATCGCCCGGCTCGCGCGCGACATCCACGGCGCCAACGGCATTTCAGGCGGCTATCACGTGATGCGCCACGCGCAGAATCTCGAGACGGTCAACACCTACGAGGGCGCGCATGACGTGCATGCGCTGATCCTCGGGCGCGCGCAGACGGGGCTGCAGGCGTTTTTCTGAGGGGTGGGGGCGGGGGCGGCTCGATCGCCATCGACTCAGCCCTCGTCGCCTGCCGCTTCGCCGGCGCCACGACGCATCCAGATATGCGGAATGGCCACGCCGCGTTTGCTCATCGAGCCCGGCCCGACGACCCCGAAGCCATGCCGAGCATAGAAGCCTTCGGCCCCGAGCACGGATTTCACGACGGAAATGCTGGCGTCGCTCCGCGCCGCATCGTCGAAACATGCGGCCAGGAGCATCGACCCTATGCCGCGGCCCTGGAAATCGGGATGGACGAAGAGCGAGAGCAATTCTTCCTCCTTCCAGGAGGCATAGCCGGCGATCGCTCCCGCTTCTTCCGTGACGAAGAAGCGTTCGCCACCTTCCGCCGCCCGGAGAGTGCCTTGCGGCGTCCGGCCGGCCATCCAGGCCTCGATCTGCTCCCGGGTATAGCGGCCGGACAAACTGCGCTGGAGGCACAGGCCGTGGATGGCATGAATGCTTTCGGCGTCGGTTGGCGCGATGGCGCGGATGATCATCGCTGGGCCCTTGGGAAACCACGGTCGACAAACTCGCCCGATGCTGCTTCCGTCGGGTCCGTTGTCGGAGAATTACAGCCGATTGCGATCCGGCGAAAGTCGAGCGGCCGAAGTCATCAAAAGCCTCTCGCGCCACGAGCGAGAACGACATTCGCCCTCCGCATCACCCCAAACCCCGCCGCCCCGAGCGACGGATTGAATCTCGCCCCGCGACCTGCCAAACACAGGCTTCGTCAGGCTCGACGACGCCGATCCCGACGCGGAGACTCCTTGGCGATGCCGATCCCCAACGCCCGCACCGGCGGCCAGATTCTCGTCGACCAGCTCGCCGTCCAGGGCGTCGAGCATGTGTTCTGCGTGCCCGGCGAATCCTATCTCGCCGTGCTCGACGCGCTCCACGATTCCGCTCTGGCCGTCACCGTCTGCCGGCAGGAGGCCGGGGCGGCGATGATGGCGATCGCCGCCGCGCGGCTCACCGGGCGTCCGGGCATATGTTTCGTCACGCGCGGCCCGGGCGCGACCAATGCGGCGCATGGCGTGCATATCGCCGAGCATGATTCGACGCCGCTGATCCTGTTCATCGGCCAGGTCGAGCGCGCGATGCTCGGGCGCGGCGCCTTCCAGGAGATGGACTATCGCGCCTTCTTCGGCTCGACCGCCAAATGGGCGACCGAAATCGATGAGCCCGCGCGCATCCCCGAAATCGTCCAGCGCGCGTTCCATGTCGCGATGCAGGGCCGGCCGGGTCCGGTGGTGATCGGCCTGCCCGAGGACGTGCTGACCGAAATGTCGGGCGCCGCCGACGCCATGCGGGCCGAGCCGGCGCCGATCTGGCCCGGCCTCACCCAGATGGCCGAATTGCAGAAAATGCTGTGGGCCGCGGAGCGGCCGATCGTCATCCCCGGCGGCGGGGGCTGGAGCGCGCGCGCGCGCGAAGCGCTGCGGCGCTTCGCCGAGCGCTTCGACCTGCCGGTCGCGACCTCGTTCCGGCGCGGCACGCTGTTCGATCCCGAGCATGACAATTACGCGGGCGAGATCGGCATCGGCCCGAACCCGAAGCTGAAGGCGCGCATCGAGGACGCCGATCTGGTCCTTTTGCTCGGCGGGCGCATGTCGGAGATGACCGCGCAAAGCTACACGCTGCTCGGAATCCCGACGCCGCGCCAGAAACTGGTCCACGTCCATGCCGATGCACTCGAGATCGGCCGGGTCTATCACCCGACGCTCGGCATCGTCGCCACGCCGCCCGCCTTCTGCGCCGCGCTCGAGGGCCTGCAGCCGCCCAACGCGATCGCCTGGGGCGCGCGCACCCGCGCCGCGCGCGTCGAATTCCGCGAATGGACGGAAGTCGCGCCGACGATGCCCGGCCCGGTCCAGCTCGGCGCGATCATGCTGTGGCTCAACGCGCGCGCGCCCGACGCGATCTACACCAACGGCGCCGGCAATTATGCGATCTGGCCGGGGCGGTTCCTGCGCTTCCGTCACTTCGACTCGCAGATCGCGCCGACCTCCGGCTCGATGGGCTTCGGCGTGCCGACCGCTGTCGCCGCACGCCGGCTGCGCCCGGACCGGCTGGTGATCGCCTTCGCCGGCGACGGCTGCTTTCTGATGAACGGCCAGGAATTCGCCACCGCCGTGCAATACGACTGCCCGATCCTCGTGATCGTGATCGACAACGGCATGTACGGCACGATCCGCATGCATCAGGAGCGGGAATATCCCGGCCGGGTCAGCGCGACGGCGCTGAACAACCCGGACTTTGCGGCCTATGCGCGCGCGTTCGGCGGCCATGGCGAGACGGTCGCGGCGACCGAGGAATTCGCGCCCGCCTTCGAGCGCGCGCTCGCCTCGGGCAAACCGTCGATCCTGCATGTCAAGGTCGATCCGGAGGCGATCACGCCGACGACGACGCTCTCGGCGATCCGGGCGGCGGCGCTGGTGCGCGCCAGGTGAAGGATCGCCGCGCCGGCGATGAACGATACGCCGACATCGCGGCGTCCTTATTTACAAATATTTCAGCAATTTAACGTGATTCTCCTGGTTTCCCGACGGCTTTGTCGCATCTGCGCTTGAACGGCAATGTTGCAGTGCACAACTACGCCTGGCGCCATTGGGGCGCCCGAGGACGCCGCCGATGGGAATGATCGAACAGGCCCGCGCCTTCATCGGCGCCCGGCATCCCGCGGCGCCATGGCCGCCGCGGCGGCTTTCGCTCGCCCTGCAGGGCGGCGGCTCGTTCGGCGCCTTCACCTCCGGGGTGCTCGACCGACTGCTCGAGCGCGGGATCGAATTCGACGCGGTCAGCGGGGCGAGCGCGGGCGCGGTCAACGCCGTTCTGATGGCCTCCGGGCTGATGGAGAGCCGGGCCGCGGCGCGCGAAAAGCTCGCGCGGTTCTGGAACCGCATGAGCCAGTCCGCGTCGTTCCTGCCGGCCGCCTCGCTCGCCGCGGCGGCGATGAACGTCGGCTTCGGCGCGCTGACCCGCACGCTGTCGCCCGCCCAGTTCAACCCGTTCGACCTCAATCCGCTACGCGAGGCGCTCGCAGCGGAAATCGATTTCGCCGAATTGCGCGCGCGCTCGCCGGTCAAGCTGCTGATCGCCGCCACACGGGTGCGCGACGGCCAGCTGAAGATTTTCCGCGAGCGCGAGGTCACGGTCGAGACCGTGCTCGCCTCCGCCTGCCTGCCGCTCGTCCACCGCACGATCGAGATCGACGGGGAGCCGTACTGGGACGGCGGCTATGCCGCCAATCCGCCGCTGATCCCGCTCGTGCAGGCTTCCGACGCGCCCCATGTGCTCGTCGTGCAGGTCACGCCCGCCAAATCGGACCGGCTGCCGGGAAGCCCGACCGAAATCATGAAGCGGCTCGACCAGATTCATTTCAATGCGACGCTCAACGCCGAACTCGAGGCGCTGAAGATCGGCCTGGTGCTGCGCGCGACCCCGAAACTGCGCCGCCTGCGCATCGGCCGGATCGCCGCGCAGGACGAATTCGAGGGCCTCGGCGGCGAGAGCGCGGCCAATCTCGGGCGGGCGTTCCTCGAACGACTGCGAGAGAGCGGGCGGAGCGCCACGGACGCCTGGATCGCCGAGACCGTCAGGTGACCGCGGCGCAGTTCGCCCGGAACGCTCAGCGCGCCTTGACCCCTGTGACAGCCGAGTGGGGGCGCGGGCGGGGCAGACGCGCCGCGGCTTCGCCGTCGGCGGCCGCGCGCCGGCGCCGCGCGGCCGCCGCGCCGCGCGGAGGCGCCGCCTTCGGCGCCCCGAAATTCTCCCAGCCGCGCCCGTCGGCGATCAGCGCGTCGGCCTCGCGCGGGCCCCAGCCGCCGCGCTTGTAGGGCAGAGCCGCCGGATGGTCGTCGAGGATCGGATCGACCGCCGCCCAGGCGGCCTCGACGGCGTCCTCGCGCGTGAACAGGGCGCCGTCGCCAGTCATCGCGTCGCCGAGCAGCCGGGCATAGGCCGATTGTTCGCCGGGATGCTCGTCGGTCAGGGTCAGTTCGCGCTGGTCGCCGACATAGGCCTTGCCCGGGCGCTTCACCCGCGCCGCCAGGCCGATCACCGATTTCGGCGAGAGCTGGAAACGGAAGAAATTGTCGCGGCCGATCGCCGGCGCAGAATCGGCGAACAATTGCTGCGGCGGGGGCTTCAACTCGACCAGCACCTCGGTGACGGTCTGGGCGAGATACTTGCCCGAGCGGATGAGCCACGGCACGCCCTGCCAGCGCCAGGAATCGATGAACAGCCTGACCGCGCAAAAGGTCTCGACGTCGGAATTCCTCGCAACCCCGGGCTCCTTGCGGTAGCCGGCATATTGGCCGCGCACGACGTCGGCGCGCGTCAGCGGGCGCATCGCGCGGAACACCTTGGCCTTCTCGTCCTGGACGGCGCCGTAGTCGCGCCCGGCCGGCGGCTCCATCGCGAGCAGCGCGACGATCTGGAACAGGTGGTTCTCGATGACGTCGCGCAGGCAGCCGGCGGTTTCGTAGAAGCCGCCGCGGCCCTCGACGCCGAATTCCTCGGCGAGCGTCACCTGGACGGCGGCGACATAGTTGCGGTTCCAGATCGGCTCGAGGAAGGCGTTGGCGAAGCGGAAATACAGAATGTTCATGATCGCTTCCTTGCCGAGGAAGTGATCGATGCGGAAGATCGAATCCTCGGGGAAGACGCTGCGCGCGACCCGGTTGAGCGCGCGCGCCGAGGCGAGATCGCGCCCGAACGGCTTTTCCACGATCACGCGCGCGTCCTTCGCCAGGCCCGCCGCGCCGAGCCCCTCGATCACGGTCGCGAACAGGCCGGGCGGGATCGCCAGATAATGGGCGGGACGCTTCGCGCCGCCCAGCGCCCGCGTGATCGCGGCGAAAGTGGTGGGATTTCGATAGTCGCCGCTGACGTAGCCGATCCGCTCGCAAAGGCGACGCAGCGCGCCGCGGTCGATGGCCCCGCCCGCCCGCGCCACGCTGTCCTTCACGCGCGCGCGCAGCTGCGCCGCGCTCAACGGCGAGGAGGCGACGCCGATTACGGGAAAGTCGAGCGCTCCGGCCCTCGTGAGTTCGTAAAGCGCGGGAAACGTCATCTTGTGCGCGAGATCGCCCGTCGCGCCGAACAGGACCAGAGCGTCCGAATGGGAAGAGGACATCAGGGGGACTCGCATTCGCGGCCGCGCCGCCAGCGGCGCCCCGAGTCTTGGCGAACGCAGCCGGCGGGGCTTGCGTTCCATCGACCGCCGGTCGGGCCGCGCCCGGCCGCGATTTCGGCCGCCGGCCGGTCGCTGCGATCGCCGGCTACTGGCTTCGCATCGCCGGAATCGAGAAGGGAAGATTGGCGGAGCAATTGGTGTGGTTGGCGCCCTGCCCCCCGATCACCTGGGCATCGCCGTTCAGCGCCTGGCAGGCCGAGATCATGAAGGATTCGACCTCCTCGAAATGCCACACCCGAATCGTCGGCGGCAGGTTCGCCGCGGCGGCCACCGCCAGCGCGTTGCGCAGATCGTCGATGCTGGCGCGCTCGGGCCTGACGACTGACGGATCCCGGCAGAGCGGAGGCTTCTGTTCGCTGCAATTGGCCGATATCTCCTGAGGGCCGGTCAGGTAGGGCTGCCAGACGAAATATTCGAGCTCGAGCGCATCGATGGTGAACGCGCGCAGGATGATTTCGTCGCGGATGACGCCGCCGGCGATCTGAATGATGATGGAGACGACGCCGGCGAAATCGAGCGGGGTGGTTCCGGTCAGCGCGGCCGCGAGCAGCTTGGCGTCGGGATCGTCGCGCGCCGCCTGGCGCACCATCGACACCAGCGATTCCTCGTAGCTCGTCAGGCGCGATTCGAAGAAGGAGCAATAGGTGTCGTCCACGCGGACCGCCGAGGCGGGATCGACCTTTCCGAACGAGAGCTTGCCGGTGACATTGACGGCGCCGACCCGCAGGCATTCGACGAGGCTGTCGAGCTGGGCCGTTGCGGCGATATTGGCCATCGCGATTCCGTTGCGGTCCGAAATGCTCGAGCCGCTTTCGGCGACGAGGCGAACAAGCAGCGCCTGGACTTCGAAAAAGCGGAGCAGCCGCTCGGCCTTGGTCTCGGCGGGATAGAGCGTCCGGTCGAGCGCGACTTCGACGATGTCGCCCCTGCTGCTCCCGCAACCGGACAATGCCACGATCGACAGAAAGCAGACGAGCGCGCGTAAGGTCGTCACCGGCCCCCCCCCCGGAATCGGTATCGCCGGCGGCGCCCGGGACGCAGACGCCGCTCCCCAAAGTCGTCGGCGCGCAGCGCCCGGCCGCGATTCCCGGTCGACGCCAACCGGCCTGAGCGGGCGCTTCGGCCGGGCGAAAACCCCTGCTTGCCGGCGTCGGCGATCCGGCCCCGGCGGCCCTGGCCCGCCGCCGATCGACAATTCATTGACGCTCAAATACCAGCATGCAAGGGACCATGCCGCAAGCGAATTGTGAGGGCCGCACGCGTTCGCGGCCGCGTCGGGTCGGCGGGCGCGGCGGTGCGGACCGTAGCGCGCCAACGGCCCGACGTCCCCGGACGGGTCGCGGAGCCAGGTCTGCGGTCCGCCGCCGGCGCCTCGAAGTCCGCATCGTCGGCCGATTCGCGTCTTGGCGCAGGCCGCCTGCGAACTTTGCGCCCGCCGTCACACAGCGCCAATTCCCGACTTTGGACTTCGCGGCAGCGAATGACTATCTAACGCGTGGAGGCGTATCGATGGACCATCCTTTCCGAAACGGCGCGCCGTCGATCAGCCGCCTGGCGATCGAGGACGGCGCTCTGCTGAGCGGTCGCTACTGGGGTGAGTTGCGGACCTTCCTGGCGGTCGCCAAGGCGCGCAGCCTCAATCGCGCCGCCGACGAACTGGGCGTCAGCCGCATGACCGCGGGGCGCGAGATCAGGCGGTTGCAGGACACGATTGGCGCCCAATTGATCGTGTTCACCAAGACGGGCGCCGCGCTGACCCGCCGCGGGGAGGGGCTGGCGCGCGCGCTGCAGCGGTTCGACCAGGAGATTCATACGCTGACCAGCGACCTGCGCGCGGAGCTGCGCCAGTCGGAGGGCGTGGTGCGGCTGAGCGTCACCGACGGGATCGGCGTCGTCTTCATCGTGCCGGCGCTGCGCCGGCTCGCGCTGGCCTATCCGCGTCTTCGCGTCGAGTTGAAGACCCCGCAGAACTATCTCAGCCTCGCTGAGAACCGGACCGACGTCATGGTCGGCTTCGCGCCCGAACAGCGCCAGGACATGACCTCCGTCCGAATGGGGACCCTCCACTACCTGCCGATCGCCAGTCGGTGCTACGTCGCCAGACGCGGACGCCCGTCTCGCGATAATCTGCATGAGCACCTGTTCGTCGATTCCGATCGCTATTCCGCGAGGACGTCCGCCTGGGGGCCTTGGCGCGATCTCGTCGAACGCGGAACCGTGTCCCATTGCTGCGAGGCGCCGATCGGATACGGCATGATGGTCAAGGCCGGGCTCGGCATCGGGCTGCTGGCGAGCGTCCATGTTCTCGAGCCGTCGGTGTTGCCGCTCGATCTCGACTGCCGGATTGCGCTCCCCCTCTATCTCACAGCATTGACCGAGCGGCTGGAGGCGCGGCCGGTCCGGATCATCTTCGATTTCGTCACGTCCATCCTCGGTCCGAACAACCCGTGGCTGGCGCCCGAGATGAACCTCGACGCGGACGAAGCCTCCGTGCGCGAAGGCTACGCGACGCTTTTCAATCTCTAGCGGAACGCTCGCGCAGCCGGCGCCGCCTCGTGCCCGCCGCGCCGACGCTGAGCGCCAGCCGCCGCGGCGACTCGAAGGCGCTCGGAACGTGCCATGATCCCTCGATCCGGAACAGGACATTCGGATCGGTGTCGATGGAAATCGCGTCTTCCGCCGCGGGCAGGTCCTTGATCAGTTGCACGAACGGTTCGCCTTCGCCCGACAGCGACGGCGGCCTGCCGACAATCTGCCGGAACCCGAGCAGACGGATCCACACCATCGCATATTGCGGCTTGGCGAGCGTGATCGCCTTCGAATAGCCCTTGCGCGCGGCGTGCTCGAATATGAAGTCGGCGGCCTGTTTGAGCACCCGCGGGTTGCGCCAGGCCTTCCGGAACGCGGTCCGTTCGATCTTCGCGAAACCGCTGAACCAGCGGATGCGGGCGGCGCCGACCGGCTCCTCGCCCGCGTAGACGACGACATGGGTCGCCTGGAAATCGTTGCCGTCGAAGGCGCGGCGCGCGGCGAGTCCCGTCTCCTCCATGAAGCAGATGCTTCGCACGGCGTAGGCGTGCATCAGCTGTTCGTTGGTGGTGACGATTTCGACGCGCGTTGCGGCGTCCGATCTGTGGCTTGTTCCGGCGTTCATACCGTTGCTCTTGATTTGTCGATTCAACTGCTGGATCATCGGCGAGTTGTCGACGCTCAGGAAGCGATTGTTTTGAACTGCCGATGTTCAATTCTGTGCAACATCATAAACGATATCTGTTCATCATCGGTAAACGGGGATGCGCCATGGCGCGCGAACAGAACGCAGTGGGCTTGATCAACAGGCTCTTCGAGGAGGCGACGCGCATGGCGGACAACGATCCGCTGGCGATTGCGCGCGAAGTCGAGGCGCGGATCGCGGCCCTCGGCTCCGCCGAGCGGGTTGCGATTTCCGGCGCGGTCGGGCGATTGCTCGCGTTCAGCGCGCCCGAACCCAGGGGCCGGCCGCTGCACTGACGAGCGCGACGTCGCCACGACGTTCGCGATGACGCGCGGCGACGACATCGTGACGCCGGCATCCCGGCGGTCGCCACCCCTGGGCGTCCGCCCACCTGGATGCCGCGCTTCGCGGCGTGTCACGGTCGCGGCGGCGCGGCGCCCTAGCTTGCCGAATTCAGCGTCGCCAATCAATTTCAATTTGCAAGTCAGCGTATATCATTCGTTTTGAAGACCGGTAAGTGCGAGCTCGATGATATCGACAAATCAGTCCCATATCCAACAATGCTCCTATTTCCCTGGGTCGTGCGGTTCGGCCCGACGGTCCGCCGCCATGACGTCGCCGCTCTACGCAGCGGCCAGCCCTGCAGCGGCGCACATCGGCTCGACATCGATTGGACCCGGCGCCTCCCGGCGGCGCGACGACCGACCGAACCGGCGGACGAGTTGCTCCTGGGGCGGCGCGACCACGGCGAGCATACGATCCGGCCGACCGCCTGAAGGGGGCGCGCCCTGGCCCGGTCGAGCCTGACCGACTGTCCGCAGCTGGGCGAACCGCCGACGCGCGACGGCGCCCGGCTAGGCCGCCGCGCGGGCGGGCCGGACCCGACGCGCCGTCGACGAGGCGGCCCGACGGGGCGATGCCTCGCATTCGCGCAAATCGTCTCAGGTCCGCTTAACCCTCTGGCGCGTTCGGCTCGCACGGTTCGCCCGTTGTTGGGGCGCGCTAACGCTTCCCTCATAGTGCCTCGGCTAGGAACATAGGACGACAGAGGTCCTTTTATGAACCGCTTCATGACGAACCTGAGACACGGTTCCTGGGGAAAAGGCGAACTCTATGAGCTGCTGAGCCTCATGGTGATGGGCGCCTGCATCTGGATTATCGGCGCGCGACTCGGGGCGTTCGACGCTGTCAGCCGCTTTGCGATAACCCACGACCTCCTGAACCTGGTGATGCTGGCCGGCTGCATGAGCATGGGCGTCTGCGTGGCCGCAATCCGCAAGTCCTTCCTGTTGCGCAAGGCGATGAAGGGGCGCACAGCGGCGGAGGCCGAGGCTGAACTGGTCGCCCGCATCGACGTGCTCACGGGGCTCGCCAATCGGCGCATGTTTCTCGAAGCCCTCTGCGACGCGCTCGCTCTGCCCGACGCCGCCGAAAAATTCGCGGTTTTGTTGATCGATCTCGATCGCTTCAAGCCCGTCAACGACGTCCACGGCCACGCCGCCGGCAATGCGGTCCTGAAGGCCATAGCCGACCGCCTGCACGATTTTGCACCGTCCAGGGGCGTCGTGGCCCGTCTCGGCGGCGACGAATTCGCCGCGCTGCTGCCCTACGGCGGCGACCGCGACGACCTGATCCGCCTGGCGCAGCAGGTGATCGCCAGCGTGCGCAGCCCGATCCCTTGGAACGAGGGACAATTGGAAGTCGGCGCGACGGTCGGCATCGCGCTGGTCGGCGCCGAATTCGAAGACCCGGAAGCGGTCCTGCACGCGGCCGACGTCGCGATGTATCAGGGCAAGCGCGAAGGGCGCGGCGCCTTCCGGTTCTTTCACGCCGAAATGGACGTCGCGCTGAAGTCGCGTGCGCGGCTCGAAGCCGAACTCAGACTCGCGATCACACGCGGGGAGATCGCGCCGTTCTACCAGCCGATCGTAGCGCTGCCGGAACAAAACCTGATCGGTTTCGAGGTCCTGGCGCGCTGGCGCCATCCGACTCGGGGCTTGATCGCGCCCGATGATTTCATCGGAGTCGCCGAGGAGACCGGGATGATCGCCGATCTCTTCTACGGGCTGCTGCGCCAAGCCTGTCTCGACGCCCGGAACTGGCCCGCCCATCTGACGCTCGCGGTCAACATCTCGCCCCAGCAATTGCAGGACCATTGGCTGCCCGAGCGGATCCTGGCCGTCCTCGGCGAGACGAGCTTCGCCCCGGCCAGACTCGAAGTCGAGATCACCGAGACCGCTCTCATCAACGATCTCGACGCCGCGCGCACGACCCTCACGTCGCTGCAGAGTTCGGGCGTCGGCATCGCCCTCGACGATTTCGGCACCGGCTATTCGAGCCTCTACCATCTCAGAGAGTTGAGGTTCAACAAGTTGAAGATCGACCGCAGCTACGTGACGTCGCTCAAGCTCGGCAGCGAGCGCGCCAAGCTCGTCGACGCCATCATCAGCCTCGGCGCCAGCCTGAGCCTGCAGACCGCCGCCGAGGGCATCGAAACCTCTTCGAGCCTCGACTGGCTGTCCGATCAGGGTTGCAATTTCGGCCAGGGTTATCTCTTCGGGGCGCCGATGCCGAGCGAAGCCGCGTGCCGTTTCATCGACGGCGACCAGGAAGCCGAGCGGCAGGCAAAGCGAGAAAAATCGGACTACGCCGCCTGAGGCTGGCCGCACCGTCGCCGGAGCCACGGCAGCGGGGCGGGCTCGCGTGAGCGGATGCGCACGCCAATGGCCGCCGTCGGGCGACGCGAGCGGCGCCATCGCCCCGCCCGACGCGAACCCGGTGGTTCCCTCGGGCGCCATTGTCGCCCTGCGCGGACCCGACCGCCTCGTCGAGGGCCGGGCCGGGACGCGTGACGGCCAAGGCCGGACCCGACGCCAGCGCGGCATTGGCCGCCGCGAACGCGGCCAGAAGGGTGACGCCGCCCGCCGGTTGCGCGGGCGCGCCGGCGATCCTCCGCTCGCCGGCCGCCCATTGAATTCCCGCTGCTTCAGCTTAACTAAACCGGGGTTTGCGGCTCAGCCAGCGGAGCGAGCCTGGCCTTGGGCCGAGCTTGGCTTGGCTTGCGGCGGGAGTCGGAGACATCCGAATCGACGCCGCGATCGGGAGCGGGAGCGGCGGTGCATCGCGAGGCGAAATCAAAACAATCCTTCCTGCAAATCAGAATTCGTGCTATGGTGTCTGGGTGAAAGACTTCGAAGCCGAGCCGGCGCGGCAGACGCGGCGACCCGAACCGGGCGGCGACGTCCCTCGGCGGCGGGCAGCGATGGAGCAGAGACGAATGGCGCTGCGAACGACCTGGAGTCGCCGACCCGAGAATCGCCTCGGACGGCGCTTCTGGCCCGGTGCTTCGGCGTCGAAGAGCGCCTGTCGAGGCGGCCCCCGCGGTCGGCGAATCCCGTTCGTTCGCAGCGCCATTCGTCTTCGTTCAATCGCCATCGTTGCCGGGACCCTTCGAGCGCCTCGGGAGCGCGGGCCTCTGGGGGCCTCCGAACGGCTTCCTTTCGCCCGCACACCCTTGAAATCCCACGAAACCAGCAAAAAATGATTTCCAGAAATTTCCGCGCCGAAAATTTTTGAAGGCCCTCTGGACCCGGGCGGCGCGGAGGGATGGTGGGGGATCACCGCGATTGCCGGAACGGCAGTTCGGCGAAGACGGCGGACCGCTGTTCGGAAAATCGGGCGGCGCTAATCACATCAGGCGAATGGGTCTGCCATGAAGGACGAGGGCCGGGGGTGCGGGTCAATATTTCGCGGAGCGCCTCCGGGCGCGGAGCGACGGCCAGACCCGGGCTCGGTCTCGAGGCGCGGGCCCTGCCCTGGCGGCGCGGGCTCCGGCTTGGAGTATGGCGCAGCAGATCCGTTGGTCAGTCCATCAGAACGTGCTTAGTCTCTTTGTCGGGGTGATCTCATGCAGGCGAATGATCCACGTGAGTGGATGTGGTCGGAGGCGTGCGCCATTCTCGCGCGCGCCGAGCGGATGCACGGCGCCTTCTTCCGGCCAGCGCGCGCGGGCGCGGCGGCCCCCGGCTGGGAGCCGCCGGTCGACGTCCTCGAGACGGAACGCGCCGTTCTCGTGCTGGTCGCCCTGCCAGGGGTCGATCCGGACCGGGTCGAAGCCGTCATCGACGGCGCCGACCTCGTGTTTTCCGGCGCCCGCGTGTTCCCGCCGGAAATGCAGACCGCGGTTATCCACCGGCTCGAGTTGCCGCAGGGTCGGTTCGAGCGGCGCGTGCGGCTGCCGGCGGGACGCTACGGCGCCGTGCGGCGCTCCGCCGCCGACGGCTGCATCATGATCGTGCTTGTGAAATCTGGAGGCCTCGATGAATGAGACGTCGAGCCCCGGCGCTTCCGCGCAAGGCGAGGCCGCGCTCGCGCCGCTGCCGCCCGACGCGCTGATCATCGTCGCCGTGCGCAACACCGTGCTGTTCCCCGGCATGGTCCTGCCGGTGGCGATCGGCCGCCCGAGGTCGGTGGCGGCCGCGCAGCAAGCCGTGCGCGAGCAGCGGCCGATCGGGGTGCTCATGCAGCGCAACGACGAGGTCGCCGACCCGCTGCCGGTCGACATGCACCGGGCGGGAACCGTGGCCAGCGTCGCGCGCTACATCACCGCGCCCGACGGCTCCCATCATCTGATATGCCAGGGCGAACAGCGCTTCCAGATCGTCGAGTTCCTGAGTGGCTGGCCGTTTCTCGTCGCGCGCATCCTGCGCGTTCCCGAACCTGGGCCGCCGACCGCGCAGATCGAGGCGCGGTTCGTCCATCTCAAGGGCCAGGCGATCGAGGCGATCCAGCTGCTTCCGCAGGCGCCGCCGGAACTGCTTGCCGCGATCCAGGCGGTCGATGCGCCGGGCCCGCTCGCCGACATGGTCGCCACCTACATGGACGCGACGCCCGACGAGAAGCAGGAGATCCTCGAGACGATCGATGTCGGCGCACGGATCGACCGGGTGTCGCGCCTGCTCGCGCACCGTATCGAGGTGCTGCGTCTGTCGCAGGAGATCGGCCGCGAGACCAGAGCCGCGCTCGACTCGCGCAATCGCGAGGTGCTGCTGCGCGAGCAGATGGCCGCGATCCAGCGCCAGCTCGGCGAGGGCGACGCGGGCAAGGCGGGCGAGATCGCCGAAATCGGCGCGGCGATCGCCAAGGCCGGCATGCCCAAGGAGGTCGAGGAGCAGGCGCGCAAGGAATTGCGGCGCCTCGAGCGCATGCCGGAAGCGGCGGGCGAATACGGCATGGTGCGCAGCTATCTCGATTGGCTGGTGGATCTGCCCTGGGCGCTTCCCGAGGAGAGCTCGATCGACATCGCAGGAGCGCGGCGGATCCTGGACGACGACCATTTCGGTCTCGAGAAGATCAAGCGCCGCATCGTCGAGTATCTCGCCGTGCGCAAGCTCGCGCCCAACGGCAAGGCGCCGATTCTCTGCTTCGTCGGCCCGCCGGGCGTCGGCAAGACCTCGCTCGGCCAGTCCATCGCGCGCGCGATGGACCGCAAGTTCGTGCGCGTCAGCCTTGGCGGAGTCCACGACGAGGCGGAGATCCGCGGCCACCGGCGCACCTATATCGGCGCTCTGCCCGGCAACATCATCCAGGCGATCCGCAAGGCGGGCGCGCGCAATTGCGTCATGATGCTCGACGAGATCGACAAGCTCAGCGCCGGGGTCCAGGGCGATCCCGGCTCGGCGATGCTCGAAGTGCTCGACCCCGAGCAGAACGCGACGTTCCGCGACAATTACCTCGCGGTCCCGTTCGACCTCAGCCGCGTCGTGTTCATCGCCACGGCCAACATGCTCGACACGATCCCCGGGCCGCTGCGCGACCGCATGGAGATCATCAGCCTCGCCGGCTACACGGTCAACGAGAAGTTGGAGATCGCGCGCCGCTATCTGGTTCGCCGGCAGTTTGAGGCCAACGGCGTCGAGCCGGGGCAGGTCATGCTGTCGGATGCGGCGCTGCGCGACATCGTCGAACTCTATACGCGCGAGGCGGGCGTGCGCGGGCTCGAGCGCCAGATCGGCAAGGTCCTGCGCAACGCCGCGGTGCGGATCGCCGAGGGCGACAGCGCCGCCATCGCGGTCTCTCCCGGCGACCTCGCGCCGATCCTCGGCGCCCCGATCTTCGAGAACGAGGTCGCGCTGCGCGCCAGCGTGCCGGGCGTGGCGACCGGTCTGGCCTGGACTCCGGTCGGCGGCGACATCCTGTTCATCGAGGCGACCGCCAATCCCGGCCACGGCAAGCTGATCCTCACCGGCCAGCTCGGCGAAGTCATGCGCGAGAGCGCCCAGGCGGCGCTCAGCGTGGTGAAGTATCGCGCGCTGTCGCTGGGCATAGACCCCGGGCGGTTCGAGAAGATCGACATCCACATCCACGTGCCCGCGGGCGCCACGCCCAAGGACGGGCCGAGCGCGGGGGTCGCCATGTTCATGGCGCTGGTGTCGCTGATGACCGACCGCACGTTGCGCAAGGACACTGCGATGACCGGGGAGATCAGCCTGCGGGGGCTCGTGCTGCCGGTCGGCGGGATCAAGGAGAAGGTCATCGCCGCCCAGCGCGCGGGGATCGGGCGCGTGCTCCTGCCCGCGCGCAACCGCCGGGATTTCGAAGAAATCCCGGACGAGACGCGCCGGCAGCTCGAATTCGTCTGGCTCGAGCGGCTCGACGAAGCCGTCGACGTCGCGCTCGAGCCGGCGCGCGTGAGCGAGGCTGTGAACCCGGGAAGGCGGCGGGCTCGCGCCGCGTGATTGCGAGTTCCGCCGATCCGGGGCACTATGGCCACGCAGTAGGCCGTTGTCCGGCGAAGCGGTCGGCGGCTGGGGACGCGTTCCGGACGATCGCACCGCGGTTGCGCAGCGGCGTGGCCGGTCCGAATTCCCCGAGCGTGTTCGCGGGGAAGCGCGATGGTCTCGATCTATGTCGCCGTCGGCGTCGCGGCGCTCATGTTCGCCTTCGGGCTCGGCGGGCTGTTCCTGCAGAGGCGGCTCGCCGAACATCACACCTCGGATCGCTCGCGCGACATGATCGGAGGCGTCGTCGGCCTGTTGACGCTGCTGCTGGCGCTCGTGCTCGGGCTCCTGATCTGGACCGCCTATGGCGTGTTCACCACCCAGCAGAACGAATTGAACCTGCTTTCGGCGCGCGCGCTCGAATATGATCTGGAGCTTCGCCAGTATGGCCCCGAGGCGAAGCGCGGGCGCGAGCTGCTGCGCACCGACCTCGTCTGGGCGCACGAGCAGTTCTGGGGCGACGACGACGCCAAGGCGCAGGCCTACGAGGCGTCCTACGCCAATATGGGATCGGTCAGCAGCTTCCTCGGCAGCCTGCACCCGACGACCGACATGCAGAAGCAGCTGCTCGGCGCTGCGTCGGCGCATTACGGGTCGATCGGCGAGACGCGGCTCCTGATGTCGCTGCAGCTGACCAATCCGATCTCCTGGCCGCTGATCGTCACGGTGACGTGCTGGTCTTGCCTGCTGTTCTGCGGCTTTGGCATGCTCTCGCGGATCAATGCGACGACGCTGAGCGCCATGGCGCTCGGCGCGATCTCGGTCGCCAGCGCGATCTTTCTGATTCTGGAGTTGAGCCAGCCTTACACGAGCCTTCTGCGCATTTCTTCGGTCGGCCTCGAGCAGGTGATTGTCGACCTCGACAAGTAGCCGGGGTCCGGCGCCGCTATTCCGCGGCCTCGCGCATCATCGCGCGGATGTTCGTGCGCATGTCGTCGATCACGGTCAGGCCCCCCGCGCGCTCGACGTGCCAGAAGGTCCAGCCGTTGCACGCCGGCAGCCCCTGCGCGAGCGCGCCGATCTTGTGGATCGACCCGAACGCCGGCCCGAGGGTGACCGAGCCGTCCGCGCGGACCAGCGCGGCGTGGCGCCGGCGCGAGTCGCGCAGCATCTCGCCGGGCCGGATCAGCCCCGCCTCGACGACGCTGGCAAAGGCGACGCGCGGTTCGCTGCGGCGTGTCGGGGCCAGCGCGATCGCGTCCTCGGGCAGAGGTTCGACCGCGGCGATTCGGGCGCGCGCCGCTTCGGCGTAGACGGGATCGCGCTCGAGACCGAGATAGGACCGTCCCAGGCGACGCGCCACGGCGCCGGTGGTGCCGGTGCCAAAGAAGGGGTCGAGCACCAGATCGCCGGCGTTGGACGCCGCCAGCAGCACGCGCGCGAGCAGCGCCTCCGGCTTCTGTGTCGGGTGGGACTTGCGGCCGCTCGCGTCCTTCAGCCGCTCGGCGCCGGTGCAGATCGGCAGGAACCAGTCGGACCGCGCCTGGCAGTCCTCGTTGCCGGCCTTCAGCGCCTCATAGTTGAACGTATAGCCCTTGCCCCCGGCGCCGCGCGCCGCCCAGATCATCGTCTCGTGGGCATTGGTGAAGCGGCGGCCACGGAAATTCGGCATCGGATTGGCCTTGCGCCAGACGATGTCGTTGAGGATCCAGAAGCCGAGGTCCTGCATGATCGCGCCGACGCGGAAAATATTGTGATAGGATCCGATCACGAAGATCGTGGCGTCCGGCTTCATCGCCAGCCGCACCGCGCCGAGCCAGGCGCGGGTGAAGGCGTCATAGTCGGCAAAGCTCGCGAACTTGTCCCAATCGTCGTCGACCGCATCGACGACGCTCTGGTCGGGGCGCGAAAGGGCGCCCTCGAGCTGAAGATTGTAGGGCGGGTCCGCGAAGACCAGATCGATGCTCGCCGGCGCGAGCCGGCCGAGCGCCTCGACGCAATCGCCGACGAGGATCGCATTGCGCGGGGTTTCGCCAATGCCGGGGCGTCGAACCGGACCGCCGCCAGTACGCGATACCTGAAACTGGGCGGGATGGCCGGACGCCCCGGCACGGGAAAGCGACATGAACGCAACCACTCGACGCGACTGACGAGCGAACTATGCGGCATTTTAGGTAAAGGCTGAGTTATCCCCGCCCACGGCGCGCTGTCTCGTTTTCGCACGCCAGAAGCGTTCAAAAATAGCTACGATATTTCAATAATTTCATCTTCCCGCAGACCGGCAGGCGAGGGCGGACGGGGCGCGCTCGGCGAGCGCCGTGTCGCTGCGGACAGCCATGCGCGCGTCGGTGTGGCGACCCGCGGCCGCCGGAGTCGGGCCTCGTCGAACGGGTCGAGAGTCACGGCTCGATCATCGGCGCGCCCGCTCGGCAGCCCGGGTCGCCGGGCCTTTCCGCCACGCCCTTGCGCAACGGCGCGAAGGACCGGCGATGGAAAGGCGTCGGCCCGAGACGCGCGATGGCCTCGAGGTGAAAGGGCGTCCCGTAGCCCACATGGCGCGCGAAGCCATAACCGGGATGGCGCGCGTCGAGCCGGACCATCAGCCGGTCGCGGGCGACTTTGGCGACGATCGAGGCGGCCGCTATCGACAGGCAGGAGGCGTCGCCCCCTACGATCGCGCGCGCCGCGCATCGCAGCCCGCCGGGGCGGTCGATCCCGTCGATCAGCGCGAAGGCGGGGGCTAGCGAAAGGCCGCCGACGGCGCGCGCCATGGCCGCGAGCGTCGCCCCGCGGATGTTCAACGCATCGACCTCGGCGACGCTGGCGAAGGCGATCGAGACGCTCAACGCTTTTTCGAGAATGATCGCGGCCAGCCTCTCCCGCTCCGCGGCTACAAGCGCCTTGGAATCGTCGACGCCGCGCGGCAGGTTCGCCGGGTCGAGGATGACCGCAGCGACCGCGACGGGGCCCGCCAGCGGGCCGCGCCCGACCTCGTCGACGCCCGCGACAATGGCGACCCCGTCGCGGATCAGCGCACGTTCGATTCTGTAGTCCGGCTTGCCCACGCTCAGCCCAGCGGACCTTTGGTCAACCGCGTCAGGTCGAACGCGGCGACGTCCTCGAGCAGTTCGATGAACGCGGTCGCGCCATAGTCGGCGCAGGCCTCGCCCTTCTCGGCGGTCGCGATCGCAGCATTGCCGAGGGCGCCGAGCTCATTGAGATCGTTCGACATCCAGCCGAAGCCGACCGGCGGCGTCGCGCGCAGCCAGGTGAAATCGCGCTCCATGCCGGCGACCGCGCTCTCGAAGTCGCGCGCCTCGCTCAGCCGGACGAGATCCGGCCGGAGCGCGAGCATGACCGAAGTCTCGTAGTCGCCGGCGTGAATGCCGTGCGCGCGCTCCCTGGCGCTGAACATGCCGTCGGGATAGCCGAACCGGCTCCAGGCGGTCGCAACCACCAGCATGTTGCGGCGGACCCGAAGCTCGCGCGCGACAATGTCGACGGCGGGCACATTGCCGCCGTGCGAGTTCACGATGATCATCTTGCGGCAGCCGGTCCGCGCGACGCTCTCGCCGATCTCGGTCCAGGCGCGGATGATCGTCTCCGCTGAAAATGTCAGCGTGCCCGGGAATTCGATGTGCTCGTTGGATTTGCCGATCGCCTGGATCGGCAGGAACAGCGCCGGAAGGTGCGAGGGCGTGCGCGCGATCGCGCGCCGCAGGTGCCCTTCGTTGATGATCATGTCGACGCCGACGGGCAGATGCGGCCCGTGCTGCTCGATCGCCGCCACCGGCAGCACGGCGATGACGTTGGCCATGTCGGCGCCCTGGAAATCCTTCCAGCTCATCTCGGCCCAGATCTTGGTTGGCAGCATGAAGCTTCCTCTCGCTCGTCGTCCCCGTCGGGTCACGGCGCCCGCGCGGCGACCGCCTCGACCTCGACCAAGAATTCGGGCCGCGCAAAGCCGTGGACGACCATCAGCGTCGAGGCCGGCGGCGGATTGCCTATGAATTCATCCCGCACCTTCATGTAGCCGGCCAAATGTTCGGCGCCGACGACATAGGCGTTGACGCGCACGAGATCGGCCAGGGTCAGCCCCGCCTCGCCGAGAATGGCGACGATCGCCCGAAAACACAGGCGCGCTTGCGCCTCGACGCCCTCGGCTATCGCGCCGTCCCTGCCGATCCCGAGCTGGCCCGAGCAAAACACCAGCCGGCTGCCCGCCGGCGCCTCGACGCCGTGGGCGTAGCGGGCGAACGGCGGATGGATGCTGTCGGGGGTCAGGCGGCGCATGCGGAGAGCCTTCCGGCGGTGGCGGCGTTGCAGCCTTGGCTAGCGCTTGCCCGCCATCGAGGCAAGGTCGACAATGGCGCGCGACTTGCTACAACAGGGCCGCAGGGCTTCATCCGCCCGAGCCTCGGAGAAGAGATTCATGCGCTCAATCGTTTGGGCCGGCCTTGCCGGCGCAGTCGCGCTCGCGGGTCCCGCGCTCGCGCTCGACAAGGTGACCTTTGGCACCAACTGGCTCGCCGAGGCCGAGCATGGCGGCTATTATCAGGCGGTCGTCGATGGCACCTACGCGAAATACGGGCTCGACGTGACGATCCTGCCGGGCGGCCCGCAGGCCAACAACCGCCTGCTGCTGGCGAGCGGCAAGATCGAATTCTACATGGGCGGCAACATGCTGCAGTCCTTCAACTCCGTCGAGCAGAACATCCCGACCATCGTCGTGGCCGGGCATTTCCAGAAGGACCCGCAGATCATCATGTCGCATCCGGGCGTCGGCCTCGACAAATGGACCGACCTGCCCAGGGCGACCGCCTTCGTCGGCAAGGAGGGGCTCACCTCGTTCTATCTGTGGATGGAATCGGCGTACGGCTTCAAGGAGGAGAACGTCAAGCCGTACACGTTCAACGCCGCGCCGTTCATCGCCGACAAGGATTCGATTCAGCAGGGTTATCTGACCTCAGAACCCTACGCCGTCGAGAAGGACGGCGGCTTCAAGCCGAACATATTCCTGCTCGCCGACCAGGGCTATTCGACCTATGCGACGACGATCGAGACGCGAACCGACCTCGTCGAAAAGAACCCCGACCTCGTGCAGCGCTTCGTCGACGCCTCGACGATCGGCTGGTACCACTATCTCTACGCCGACAACGCCAAGGCCAATGCCGCGATCAAGAAGGACAATCCCGACATTTCCGACGAGCAGATCGCGTTTTCCATCGCCAAGCTGAAGGAATACGGCATCGTCGATTCCGGCGACACCCTCAAACTCGGCATCGGGGCGATGACGGACGCGCGGATGAAGGACTTCTTCGACCGGATGGTGAAGGCTGGCGTCCTCAAGGCCGGCATCGACTACAAGAAGGCCTATACGCTGAAATTCGTCGACAAGGGCGTCGGGCTCGAGCTTCGGCCCAAGTGACGGCTCGCCGTTGAGAGCGCCGCCGCGGAGCGCCCCGCGCCCGATCGCGCGAGCGGGTTGGGGCCGCGTGTTCTCATCCCCATATCATGGGCGGCGGATGCGGACGGCGCGCCGGCCGCTTCGCCCGGCCAGACCGCGCGGGCCCCGCCTCCCGCGCCCGAGGAAGAGGGGAACCGTTCGATGTCTTCGCTAGCCGAATCCGCCTCGCCGCCTTTGGGTTCGCCCGACGCGGGCGCGGCGTCGCCCGTTTTGGCGACCCTGCGCGGCGTCCACAAGGTGTTCGGCAACAGCGTCGTCGCGGTCGCAGGGCTCGACCTCGACGTGCGCGAGGGCGAATTCCTGTCGCTGCTCGGACCGTCGGGATGCGGCAAGTCGACGGTGCTTCGGATGCTGGCGGGACTGTCCGCGCCCACGCGCGGCGCCATCGAGTGGCGCGACGGTCGGCCCGAGCTGGGGTTCGTGTTCCAGGATCCGACGCTGATGCCATGGAGCACGGTGTTCTCGAACGTCTGGCTGCCGTTGCGCTTTCGCGGCGTCTCGCGCCAGGAGGCGAAGGCCCGCATCGAAGAGGCGCTCGAACGCGTCGGCCTCGCCGGCTTCGCCAACGCCTATCCGCGCGAACTCTCGGGCGGCATGAAGATGCGGGTCTCGATCGCGCGCGCGCTGGTCACCCGGCCGGCGCTGCTGCTGATGGACGAACCCTTTGCCGCGCTCGACGAGATCACGCGCACCAAGCTCAACGACGATCTCATCGCGCTCAAATGCGCGCTCGGCGCGACAGTCGTGTTCGTGACCCATTCGGTCTACGAGAGCGTCGCGTTGTCGACCCGGATCGTCGTGATGGCGGCGCGGCCGGGACGCGTGGTCGCCGACATCCCGGTCAATTCCGCCCTGCCCCGCGCCGACGAGTTCCGGCTGTGCGCCTTCTACGCCGATCGCTGCCGGGAGACCTCGGTGGCGCTTCACGGGGCGATGGAGTCCAAGCCGCGCCCCGCGCTGACAGCCTAGGGAGGCCATGCGCGTGAACCGCCAGAAGATCATCGAGAATTTGCTGCCGACCCTCGCGCTCGTCATCGCATTGCTGGCCTGGGAGTTGATCGTCTGGTGGAAGGCCGTCCCGCCCTACATCCTGCCGTCGCCGAGCCTCATTCTCGAGACCCTCCACAAGGACTGGTGGACGCTCTACGGCTCGCTGCTGGTGACGCTCGGCATCACCTTCGAGGCGCTGGCGGCCGCAATCGTCGGCGGCGTCGCGCTCGCGATGCTGTTCGCCCAGTCGCGCATCATCGAACGCGCGTTCTTCCCCTTCGCGGTCGTCATGCAGGTCACGCCGGTGATCGCGATCGCGCCGCTGCTGCTGATCTATCTCAGCGCCAGCACCGCCGTGCTGGTCTGCGCCTTTCTGGTCGCGTTCTTTCCCGTCCTGTCCAATACCGCGCTCGGCCTCGCCTCGGCCGATCACAATCTGCTCGACCTGTTCCAGCTCTACGGCGCTTCGCGCTGGCAGCAGTTGATCTGGCTGCGCGCGCCATCCGCCCTGCCCTATTTCCTCGGCGGCCTGCGCATCGGCGGCGGACTCGCGCTGATCGGGGCCATCGTGGCGGAAATCGCCGCGGGCTCGGCCGGCAAGGGCGCCGGTCTCGCCTATCGGATCGTCGAATCCGGCTTCCGCCTCAACATACCGCGCATGTTCGCCGCGCTGCTGCTGATTTCCGTCGCGGGGATCCTGATCTATCTGTTCCTGACCGCCTTCTCGTACCTTCTGCTGCGCCGCTGGCACGACAGCGCACGCGGCCGCGAGCGATGAAATGAGCCGCGCCTACGCGATCGCGGGCGCCCCGCGCTACGTGATCGCGGACGCGCGGGTTCCGCGCTCGCTGCTGGCGGCCCGGGCGGGCGAGGTCGATGGCGACGGCCTGGCGCGCATCGATCTGCTGATCGAGGACGGGCGGATCGGGGCGGTCGCGCCGGCCGGCGCCGGCCCGGGCGCCTGGGCCGCGGACGCGCCGCGCCTCGCGCTCGGCGGCGCCATCGTCCTGCCGCGGTTCGTCGATGCGCACACCCATCTCGACAAGGGCCATATCTGGCCGCGCGCGCCAAACCCGGACGGAACCTTCGCCAGCGCCATCGACGCAGTCGGCGCCGATCGCGCGGCCAACTGGAGCGCGGCCGACGTCGCCGCGCGGATGGATTTCGCGCTGCGTTGCGCCTATGCGCACGGGACCGGCGCGATCCGCACCCATATCGACAGCGTCGGCGCGCAGACCGCGACCAGCTGGCCGGTCTTCGCCGAAGCGCGCGCGCGCTGGCGGGACCGGATCGATCTGCAGGCCTCGCCGCTGTTCGGCGTCGACCACGTGTTCGACGAGGCGCACATGCGCGGCGTCGAGGCCATGGTCGACGCCCATGGTTCGGGCGTGCTCGGCGCCGTCACCTACATGATCCCGCGGCTTGGCGAGGCGGTCGACATTCTGTTCGCGCTCGCCGCGCGCAAGGGCTGGGACCTCGACTTCCACGTCGACGAGACCGCCGACCCGGCGGCGGTGTCGCTCGGCGTCGTCGCCGAGGCCGCCCTCGACCATCGTTTCGCCGGCCGGATTCTGGTCGGCCATTGCTGCTCGCTGAGCCGGCAGGGCGACGAGCACGCCAAGCGGACGGTCGATCTGGTCGCCCGCGCCGGCCTCAACGTCGTTTCGCTGCCGATGTGCAACCTCTATCTGCAGGACCGCCGGATCGGCGGCGGCACGCCGCGCTGGCGCGGCGTCACCGCGCTGCACGAATTGAAGGCGGCGGGCGTCAGCACCATGATCGCCAGCGACAACACCCGCGACTCCTTCTACGCCTATGGCGATCTCGACATGATCGAGGTCTGGCGCGAGGGCGCGCGCATCCTCCATCTCGACCACCCCGCCGAGCCCTGGGCGCCGGCGCTGTTCACCGCCCCGGCCAAGGCGCTCGGGATCGAGGCCGGCGCGCTGCGCGTCGGCGCCTCCGCCGACCTGATCCTCACCCGCGCGCGCTCGTTCAGCGAGCTGTTCGCGCGCGCGCAGCCGGACCGCACCGTGCTGCGCGCGGGCGCGCCGATCACGGCGACGCCGCCGGACTACGCCGAGCTCGATCGGCTCGACGGGCTCGCCGTGTAGCCCAATCCCAACGATGGACCCCGAGCGATGAAGCAGGTCTACGACATAGGCGCGTTCCGCTCGGCGATCGGGGCGATCCCGTGCGAGGACAATCCGATTCTCGTGCGCCAGAAGAGCCGCGACTTCTACTGGTATTCGCCGATCCTCAAGCGCGAACTCGATTCGGTCACCGCCGATCTCATCGTGTCGCCGCGCAGCGAGGCGGAGGTCGTCGCCGTGCTGGCGGCGGCCTATCGCCTGCAAATCCCGGTGACGCCGCGCGGGACCGGCACCGGCAATTACGGCCAGGCCATGCCGCTGGCCGGCGGGATCGTGCTGAGCCTGGCCGGGATGGACAAGGTGAAGGCGATCGCTCCCGGCCGGCTCGTCTGCGAGCCCGGCGCGATCATCGCCGATCTCGACCGGCAGATCCGGCCGGGCGGCCAGGAGCTCCGCATGCATCCCTCGACCTATGCGACCGCCTCGATCGGCGGCTTCATCGCAGGCGGATCGGGCGGCGTCGGCTCGATCAACTGGGGCGGCCTGCGCGATTTCGGCAACATCCTGCGCCTGCGCGTGCTCACGATGGAGGCCTCGCCGCGCGCGCTCGAACTGACCGGTGAGGATCTGCACAAGGCCGCGCATGCGTACGGCACCAACGGGATCATCGCCGAAGTCGAGATGCCGCTGACCGCCGCCTATGACTGGGTCGACGTCATGCTCGGCTTCGATTCCTTCGCGGCGGCGAGCGCCTACGCCAATGCGCTCGGCGAGGAGGACGGCCTGCTGACCAAGGAGATCGCGGTCGTCGCCAGTCCGGCGGCGCATGACTATTTCCTCCGCCACCGCCATCTGATCGCGCGCGGACAGAGCGTCGTGATCGTGATGGTCGCAGAGCACTCGCTCGACGCGATGCGCGCCTTCACCCGCCGCTACAAGGCGGCCGGGATCCTCTTCGACGCCTCGCTCGCGACCCCCGAGGCGCGCAAGGGCCTGCCGCCGAACTACGAACTGACCTGGAACCACACGACCCTGCGCGGCCTGCGCGTCGACCCCGCGATCACCTACCTGCAGACGCTCTATCCGTTCCCCGACCAGCTCGCGACCGTCGCCCGCATCCACGCTCGTTTCGGCGAGGAGGTGACGGGCCATCTCGAATTCGTGCGCTTCAACGGCAAGGTCACCTGTTTCGGCCTGCCGCTCGTCCGCTTCACGACGCCGGAGCGGCTCGCCGAAATCATCGCGATCCATGAAGCGATGGGGGCGCCGGTGTTCGATCCCCACCGCTACACGCTCGAGGAAGGCGGCATGAAGCAGACCGATTCGCTGCAACTGGCCTTCAAGAAGGAGGCCGACCCGCTCGGCCTGCTCAATCCCGGCAAGATGATCGCCTGGGCCGATCCCGATTTCGACTATCGCGCGGGGCGCAACTTCCTGTTTCCCGGGCTGGAGGAGCGCGCGCGCGCCGCGGGAGGCTGACCGGTGCGCGTTCTCGTGCTCTATGCTCATCCGGTCGAGACGAGCTTTTGCTCGGCGCTGCACGGCGAGGTGCTGGCGACCCTGCGCGGGCGCGGCCATGGGGTCGACGACTGCGACCTCAATGGCGAGGGCTTCGACCCGGTGATGAGCCGGCAGGAGCGGATCGCCTACCACGATCCCAGCGCCAATCGCGCCGGCGTCGCGCCCTATGTCGAACGGCTGCTCGCCGCCGAGGCGCTCGTGCTCGTCTTCCCCGTCTGGAACTACGGCTTTCCGGCGATCCTGAAGGGCTTCGTCGACAAGGTGTTCCTGCCCGGCGTCAGTTTCGAACTCGGCCCCGACGGCGGCTACACGCCGACCCTGCGCGGGGTGAAGCGGCTGGCGGCGGTGTGCACCTATGGCGGCTCGCGCTGGCGCACGATTCTGATGGGCGATCCGCCGCGCCGCGTCGTCAAGCGCTCGCTGCGCGCGCTGATCGATCGGCGGGCGCGCTGCGACTATCTCGCCCATTACGACATGAACCACACGACGCCCGAGCGTCGGCGAGGGTTTCTGGGCCAGGTCCGGCGTGCGTTCGAGCGCTGGTGAGCAGGCCGGCGCCGCGCCGGGAAGCGGCTTGTGCGGCTGCGCCCGCCATGTTAATCGCCGCGCCGGCCAGAGCCCGATTTCAGGGGTTCGGATGACGCCGGAGAGGTGGCAGAGTGGTCGAATGCACCGCACTCGAAATGCGGCATACGGGCAACCGTATCGGGGGTTCAAATCCCTCCCTCTCCGCCAGCAATGCCGCGGATGCGGAAATCGGCCACCGACGAGATCCACGCCCTCGAAGCCGTCGTGGGCTGGGCCGCTGAACAGCATCATGGCGCGCATGTTCCCTTCCCGGGCGTTCGCGCCAGCCTGAACAGGGGCCGCCGGCCGCCTCGCCCGACCAGCCCTTTCGGTGCGGAAATATCTGGAAATTCATTTCTCGGCCGATCGAGACGAATCAGAGGGTTGCAGTCGAAAGGAAGCCGGCGCGGGGGTCTGGGGGCCGCCGCCGTCAGGCGCCCGCGCGCGGCGGCGCCTCGAGCCTCATCGCCCGAGAAATCCTTTTGGTGCGGAAATATCTGGAAATTCATTTCTCGGCCGATCGAGGCAAATCAGAGGGTTGCAGGCAAAAGGAAGCCGGCGCGGGGCTCTGCGGCGCGGGGCTATGCGGCGCGCCGGCGTCGGGCGCCCCGCGCGCGGCGGCGGCCCGCGCCTTGTCCTCGGCGGCCCGGCGGATGCGTTCGTCGAGCTTGGCGTCGAACAGGGCGGCGCCTTCGGCGACCTCGTCGAACGGCTGCGGCGCCGCCGCCGCGTTGCGGTAGCGGTCGAGCCGATCGAGCACGCGCAGCAGCCGGTCGATCCCGGCGAGGTCGCCGTCCTCGACCCTCTGCGCGGCGAGCCGCAGCGAGGCGTCGAGCCGGGCGATCTGCAGGCGGACATGCTCCCCGGCCGGATCGATCTCGCGCA
>JBEKZS010000239.1:0-3837 GCA_049509635.1 Roseiarcus sp. | reverse complement strand
ACGCGTGGAGGGGCGGCCGGTCGTGGCCGAATTTGACGGCGGCGCGGTGACCTCGGACGCGGGCGGGTTGCTGTTGGGAGCGGCGGACAGGGCGATCGGTTTGGTTCGCCGCCTGGCATTACGGTGACACGCCCGTGGACTGCACCCCTCGGCTGAGACACGGCTAATTGGGTGACAGGGCGGCTTCAGCTTCTGGTTGGCGGTTGCGGGACAGGTCGAGCCCGGCTTCGAACTCGACCGGCGGTTTATAGCCGAGCGCCGAGTGTAGGCGCTGGGTGTTGTAGACGTCCTCGATGAAGGCGCCGATGTCGCCGCGCGCCTGCTCCGGGGTGGCGTAGGCCTTGCCGTTCACCTCCTCCGCCTTCAGCGTCTTCATGAAGCTCTCGGCCTTGGCGTTGTCATAGGGATTGCCGACCCGGCTCATGCTGAGGGCGACGCCGCGCGCTTGCAGGCGGCCGGTATAGTCGCCGCAGGCGTATTGCACGCCGCGGTCGGAGTGATGGATCAAGCTGTCGGGAGGAGGATTGCGCGCCGCGAGCGCCATGTCCAGCGCCGCCATCGCCAGCCGCGCCTCCAGATGATCGTCGAGCGCCCAGCCGATCACCTTGCGCGAATAGGCGTCCAGCACGACGGCCAGATAGACGAAGGCCTCGCCGAGCCGCACATAAGTGATGTCGGCGACCCAGATCTGATCGAGGCCCGTCGGTCTGAGGCCGCGCGTCAGGTTGGGCACGATGGCGAAGCCATGATGGCTGTTGGTCGTGCGCGGCACGAACGGGCTGGCGCGCAGGCACAGCAGGTTGTCCTCGCGCATCAGCCGCAGCACCCGCTTGGCGTTGACGATCTCGCCTTCGCGCCGCAGCTGCGCGGCGATCCGACGGTAGCCGTAGTGGCGATGCTGCAGGCTGAGCTTCTGGATGCGATCGCGCAGGTCCGCGTCGGCGCGCGCCGGCGCGCTCGCCTCGAAATGGCGATAGGTGCCGGCGCGCGATACGCCGCCGAGCCGGCACAGCCGCTCGATGTTGGCGTCTTCGTGGGGCAGGCCTTGCGTCTCCCGCGCGCTCATCGCTTCGATGACCGCGTAGATGGGGGCGCGGCGCCGCTCGGGGGCGCCGCGTCCATGAGCCGCAAGGCTTTGCGAAAAAAATCGAGATCGACCTGCTGGCGCCCGATCACCCGCTCGAGCTCGGCGATGCGCGCCTTCGCCTCAGCCAGTTCGCCGCCGGGCCGCGCGGCGACCGGCGCGCCGCCCGGCCAGGGCGGCGTGGCGGGCGACGCGCGGCCCGGCGGCGCGCCCGACCGCTCGCCTCCCGGCTTGCGCCCGCGCTTGCGGTTCAATCCGGCGACCCCCAGCTTGCGATAGGCATGGCGCCAGTCGTAAAGCAGCTTGCGCCGGATGCCCAGCTCCGCGGCCACAGCCGCAAGCCGCTCCCCAGCCTCGATCCGTAACACCGCGCTCTCTTTGAACGCCGTCGAATAGGCGCGCTGCACTTGATCCGACATGAACCCTCCTTCGAGGCCATGTCACCGTTTTAGCGTGTCTCACTTTTGGGGTGCACTCCAATACCGATTCAACCATTCAATCGCCCCGCTTTCTTCATCCGTGCCGCGCCTCTTTCGACCGGCCTCGCGGATGCGAGCGTCCGGCCGAAACGCCCGGCGCCGCGGAGCCACGCCGCCGCCGCGCCGTCAAGTCAGGCGAATGCAAAGCATTCGCCCGAGGCCAAGAGGCCGCTGCGCCGCTCCGCTCCGCCCCTCCCGGCGATCGCAAGCGATCGCCTTGGGGTGACTGCGCGCCGTCGGCGTGGCGATTGGCCACCATGACCTTTTTGGTGCGCGATGCGGCCGGGATCGGCCGCGCTGCGCACCAAAACGGTCATGGTTGTAAACGGTCGGACTTACGGTGTTACCGGTTCAATCATTTCTGATCGGCGTCGGCCGGATGGCTCCCCGACCCGTCGGAGCCCAGACATCGGGCGCCCGTGGACCGGCACGCCTCTCGCCTCGCGCCTCCTCTCCATCCCCGATCGCACCTCACCCGATCCGGTAGCTCGACGCCGTCACCCCGCCGAGGATGTCGGCGTCGTGGTAGACGCGGGTCGCTTTTTCCGTTTCGGCGGCGCCGAGCGCGGCGAACAGGGGGACCAGATGGTCCTCCTGCGGGTGGCAGACGCGGGCATAGGGCGCCTGCTCCCAGGCCATCAGGCTTTCCCTGCGCGGCGCCGGGTCGCGGGCGAGGGCGGCGCCGAGCCAGGCGTCGAAGGCCGCGGACGGCGCCTTGGCGGCGGGACCGAACATCCGCAGATTGTGGTAGCTGAGGCCCGAGCCGACGATCAGCACGCCCTCCTCGCGCAGCGGCGCGAGCGCGCGGCCCAGCGCCCAGTGGACGGCGGGATCATAGCTCGCCTTGATCGAGACCTGGAACGTCGGCACGTCGGCCTTGGGGAACATCACCGCCATCGGCGCGAAGACGCCGTGGTCGAAGCCGCGCTTCTCGTCGAGATGGGCGGGCAGATCCGCGCCCCGCAGCAGGGCGAGCGTGCGCCGCGCGAGTTCGGGGGCGCCGGGCGCGGGATAGACGATTTCATAGGTTTCCGGCGGAAACCCGCTGTAGTCATAGACCATCGGCGGATGCGGGCTCGCCATGACAGCGAAGTCCGGCCCCTCCCAATGGCCCGAGATCATCAGCACCGCTTTGGGCGCGCCGCCGATCTCGCCCGCCATCGCGGCGAGCGAGGCCTCCAGATTGTGGAACATCGCGCGCATGTCGGGAATCCACGGCCAGGGCCCGCCGCCATGGGAAATGAAATAGGTGGGGAGTCTCGTCGTCACGCGCGTCGCTTTCGGGTTTGGAGCCTGGGGCATTCCAGGCCCGGATTGCGGCCAGCATACACCACACGCTCCGCTGTCGATCCAGCCTTCCGTAGCCGCTGACGGCGCCGGGAGGTTCCGGCTTCATTGCATTCGCCTTGCGGCGCTCTCGATCGCGGGTTTCGGCCCGGCCCCGCGGGCCCAATCGTCGTCACGGCGTGGTCGGACGATCGCTCGGCGCCTAGCGATGGCTTGCGGCCGCCAAATGCAGCGCGAAAAGGCCGAGCGGGATCACATCCATCAGCATCGCTCCGGCCAGCAGCGCGCGGACGAGGCGCCCGCGGATCAGGACGAAGGTCGCAGCCTCGATCACCAACACGACGGGGCCGAACACCATCCGTGGGATGGCGCCGAAGGCGATGACCAGGCCGAGCGCCGCACCGGAGGTCGCAGGCAGCGGCTGGGGGCCGGCGCTGGTCGCCATCCGCGCAACCGCAAGCCAGCTCGCCGGTCCGATCGCGGCGAACAGGAGCTCGGCGGCGATCAGGCTGCGTGGAATTACCTCGACGCACAGCTTCAGCAGGAACCAGCTCGGCGCCAGGCCGAGGAAACCCGAGGCCAGGACAAACACGATCATGTCGCCGAACGCGACCATGCCGCCCGAACTCTGCTGGATGGCGTCCTCGATGAGAAACTCGTTGACGGCGACGGCGGCGATGCCGCCGCCGATGGCGAGACCGTAACCGGCGGCGATCAACGCCAGCCTGTTGGCGACCCTCATGCGCCCGCCCTCGCCCCGGAAGCTCGCGACGATGATCGACGGGCCCGAAACGAGATGGTGCGTGATCCGCGTCAACGTTGCGTTAGCGTCCGTCGGTATGGTTCCGCTCCGCATCGTCGATCGGCGCGCAAATTTGGCTCTCGCTCGCTCTTGATGAAGTTCAGGCGCCGGTCTGGCCTGGCTTCGGAACGGACTCGCCGTCCACCCCATCGCCGGTATTCCCTCGCCCGGCGACAAGGAAGGCG
>JBEKZS010000238.1:0-3844 GCA_049509635.1 Roseiarcus sp. | reverse complement strand
ATGCCTTTCGCAAGGTGGCTTACAAATGGAGAGCCACATATAAATCGGAAGCTTGCTTCAAAGAAGAAGGCACTTTGAGATCAGTTGCTCACGTCGAGGTAGGTTATGAAAAGCCGAGCAAAGCCGGGCGCCTGGACCCTGCGGCAATTTGCAGAAGCTCGGACCCGATGGCGGTCCGGGAGCTGCTGACCAAGATCGGCGACAAGTGGACGATCTTCGTCGTGCTTTCGCTCGACCTGCTCGGCGGGCGCGCTCGTTTCTCCGAACTCGAACGTGCGGTTCCGGGGATTTCACAGCGGACGCTGTCTTCAACCCTGAAGAATCTCGAACGCGACGGGCTGGCGATCCGCGAGCTGTTCCCCGCGGCGCCGCCGCGCGTCGAGTACGAGATAACAGAGCTTGGAAAGAGCCTGCTGCGCCCGACGCAAGGACGGGTCGATCGGGCCAAGGCGAATTGGGAGCAGGTCAGGGATGCGCAATCGAACTACGATGCGAGATCGCCGCTGGCGTTGCAGCGGGGGGCGGCGCCCCGCGTATAGAAGTTCGCGTTCCCTTCTCCCCTCGCGGGAGAAGAGCCTGCCCTGTGCAGCCCGGCTAGATAGGTGACGAACTAGACCGGGATGATGGGTGACAGTTTTCTGTTGGCTGGGGGACCGGCCAATGCCTTGGGAAGAAAACTGCGCGATGGATCAGCGGCTGCGTTTTATCGGGCTGGATTTGACGGGCGAGTTTTCGATGACGGAGCTGTGCGAGGCGTTCTCGATCAGCCGGAAGACTGGCTACAAATGGCGCGAGCGCTATGCGGCGTTTGGGGCGGAAGGTCTTGTTGAGCGTTCGCACGCGCCGAAGCGTCCGGCGCATGTGACGCCGCAGGCGGTGGTCGAGGCCATCATCGCGCGACGGCGGATGCGGCCGAGCTGGGGGCCACGCAAGATCGTGGTCACGCTCGGCGAGCTCTATCCGCATATCGCATGGCCGGCGGCCTCGACGGCGGGCGAGATTTTGAAGCGGGCGGGCCTGGTGGGTCCGCGCCGGTTACATCGGCGGGCGCCGCCGCGGCTTGGCGAACTGACGCAGGCGGAGCGGCCCAACCATCTCTGGGCGGTCGATCACAAGGGCTGGGTCAGGCTCGGCGACGGAACGCGCTGCGAGCCGCTGACGATCACCGACAGCTTCAGCCGCTATCTGATCAGCCTCAGCGCAACGACGAATACGCGCGAAGAGCAGGCCAGGCCGCTGTTCGAACAGGCTTTCCGGGAGCATGGCTTGCCTGACGCAATCCGCTCGGACAACGGCTCGCCGTTCGCCTCGACTGGCGTGACGGGACTGACGGCGCTCTCGGTGTGGTGGGCGAAATTGGGCGTCGCGCACGAGCGCATCGATCCGGGTCAGCCGCAGCAAAATGGTCGGCACGAGCGGTTCCATCGCACGTTGCTCGAGGCGATGCGGCCGCCCAGCGCCAACCGGTCGGCGCAGGAGCGCCGGTTCGAAGTCTTCATGCGCGAATACAATGACGAGCGCCCGCACGAAGCGCTCGGCCAGAAGCCGCCGTCGCGGTTCTATGCGCCGTCGCCGCGCGCCATGCCCGACAAGATTCCCGAGCCCGCCTATCCCAAGGACGCCATAGCGCGCGAAGTGCGGCAAAACGGCGAAATCAAATGGCGCGGCAAGCTGGTCGGCGTTTCGACGGCGCTGGCCGGCGAGACCGTCTGCGTCGAAGAAACCGAACAGGGCGAATGGCAAGTCCGCTTCTATGCCCTGCCGCTCGGCGTCATCGACGCCAAAACAAATCGCTTGCGCCGCCTGCGCGTCCTCGAGGACGCGCAGGCGGCGCAACAACCCTCAGAACCCTGAAAATGTGTCACCCATCATCCCGGTCTAAATTGTCACCCATCATCCCGCTGGACAGACGCCCTTCGCCCGCTCGCGGGAGAGGGCGGCGCGAAGCGCCGGATGAGGGCAAGCCTTCCCTGTTTCACGTGAAACACCCCTCCCCGGACGCCGACCGCGCCCGCGCGCTGGCGCTGGTTCCGGTTTCGCCCGAAGCTCAGGCGCGGCTCGCGATCTACGTCGACCTGCTCGCCCGCTGGCGCAACGTCACCAATCTCATTTCCGCGGCGAGCTTCGCCGCAGTGTGGACGCGCCACGTCGCCGATTCGGCCCAGCTCCCGCCGCTCGCGCCCGACGCGCGGCGCTGGGTCGATCTCGGCTCGGGCGCCGGCTTTCCCGGCATGGTCATCGCCATCCTGCTCGCCGACGTCGCCGGCGCGCGCGTCCATTGCATCGATAGCGACCGGCGCAAATGCGCGTTTTTGCGCGAAGTCGCACGCGCCACCGGCGCGCCGGCCGAGGTTCACGCCGAGCGGGTCGAGGCAATCGCCCCCGAAAGCCTGCTGCCTGTGGACGCGGTCGTCGCCCGCGCCTTCGCCCCCTTGCCGCGACTGGTCGAATTGGCCAATGTGTGGATCATGCACGGCGCGGTTGGGGTTTTTCCGCGCGGACGCTCGGCCGAGACGCAGCTCGAGGCCCTTCCCGCCGCGGCTGATCTGACGATCGACATTCTCGCCAGCAAACTCGACCCCGAAGCGGCGATTCTTCGGGTGCGCAGCCGTTTGAAGGCCTGTTCATGAGCGACGCCTTGCCGACCGTCAACGAAGCCGCCGAGGCCAAGCCGGCTGTCCTGCCGCGCATTCTCGTGCTCGCCAACCAGAAGGGCGGCGTCGGCAAGACCACGACGGCGATCAATCTCGGCACCGCGCTGGCGGCGATCGGCGAACGCGCGCTGATCATCGACCTCGATCCGCAGGGCAACGCTTCGACCGGGCTCGGCATCGACCGCAAGTCACGCATCGCCTCGACCTACGACGTGCTGATGAGCGAACGCACGCTCGCCGAAGTCGTCACGCCGACCGCGGTGCCGCGACTGATGATCGCGCCCTCGACCATGGACCTGCTCGGCGTCGAACTCGAGATCGCCGGCGATTCCGACCGCTCCTACAAGCTCAAGAACGCGCTGAAGACCTTCTTCGCCCGCGACAATGACGACGAGCCGATCACTTACGTCCTCATCGATTGTCCGCCGTCGCTGAACCTGCTGACGATCAACGCGCTCGCCGCGAGCGACGCGGTGCTGGTGCCGCTGCAGTGCGAATTCTTCGCCCTCGAAGGCCTGTCGCAATTGCTCAAGACCGTCGACCAGGTGCGCCGCTCGCTCAATCCGGGGCTCACCATCCACGGAATCGTGCTGACGATGTTCGACCCGCGTAATTCGTTCGCCAGCCAGGTTGTCGCCGACGTGCGCGCCTTCATGGGCGAGAAAGTTTACGACACCGTCATTCCGCGCAACGTGCGCGTCTCGGAGGCGCCCTCGCACGGCAAGCCGGTGCTGCTCTACGACCTCAAATGCGCCGGCAGCCAGGCTTATCTCAAGCTCGCTTCCGAAGTCATTCAACGCGAAGGCCGCTGGCGCGCCGCCTGAGGCGCGCGCCGCGCACTGGAGAATGAGATGGCCGATGAAGCCGCCCGTCACGCCGACCACCGCCCGCGCCTCGGCCGCGGCCTCGCGGCGCTGATCGGCGACGCCGGCGAAGAGCCGGCGGCCGGGCGCGGCGCGCCGCGCAAGGCACCGATCGAATTCCTGCGGCCCAATCCGCGCAACCCGCGCAAGGCGTTCCGCGAAGACGAGCTCGACGAGCTCGCCGCCTCGATCCGCGAGCGCGGCGTCATCCAGCCGGTGATCGTGCGTCCCGTTCCGCGCGTCGCCGACGCCTACGAGATCATCGCCGGCGAGCGGCGCTGGCGCGCCGCCCAACGCGCCGGCCTGCACGACATCCCGATCGTCGTC
>JBEKZS010000237.1:0-4017 GCA_049509635.1 Roseiarcus sp. | reverse complement strand
ATCGGCGAAATCGCCGAACGGCCCGTAGAAGGGCTTGACTCCATTCGCCGCGCAGGCGTCGACCATCCGCGCGATCGTGTAGTGCCAAGGATCCTGCTGGGCGGCGCCGCGCGGGCCGCCGTCGGCGCCGGGATCGGCGATGACGCGATAGTCGGGATGGCCGCCACCGACCCGCGTCGTCTTCATCGCCCGCGAGGCGGCGAGGTCGGCCGGGCCCAGACTCATGCCATGCAGCCGCGGCGAGGCGCGGGCGATGGCGGCGACGTTGTTGACGCCCGCCGCGGTCTCGAGAATGGCGTGGACGAGAATCGGCCGCCCGATCGCGTGGCGCGCCTCGAGCAGCCCGAGATATTGATCGATGAAATGGACGTCCCAGGGACCCTCGACCTTCGGCAGCATGACGACGTCGAGCCGGTCGCCGATCTCGCCGACCAACCGGGTCATGTCGTCGAGAAACCATGGCGAATTGAGCGCGTTGACGCGCGCCCACAGGCCGGCGGCGGAAGGGTCGATTTCGCGCGCCATCGCGATCAGGCCCTCCCGCGCCGCCGCCTTGGCTTCGATCGGGATCGCGTCCTCGAGATTGCCGAGGATGACATCAACCTGGCCGGCCAGCGCACCCGCCTTGAGGCGGAGCTTTTCGACGTGCGGCGGCACGAAATGGATCATCCGCTCGAGCCGCGGCGGCAATTCGCGATAGGGGGCCGGCGCCCCAATGGCGAGCGGCTCGAAGAATTTGCGTGGGGCTTTCATGGCGGGCTCCTGATTCTTCCCCGGGGTCGGAATGGCCGCGCGCGGACTCGTCGTCGGCGTCGGCGCGGGGCTCAACCGCCGCCGACGAACGGCTTGATGGCGGGCGCGGACCAAGGCCCGTCGATCTCGAATTCCAGTTCCGGGCCCTGCGGCGCGGGCGCGCCGCGCTCGTCGGTCTGGATCGCCGTGGCGCGCGCCGAGACCTGGCGCGCCAGGACATCGACGGCGCCGGAGAGGTCGACGTCGACGCCGGCGCCGGTCAGGGTGGCGTTGACGAGCCCCCGGCCGCCCCTCGCCACCGCCAGGCTCGCCGCCGCCCGGGCGAACACGGTGCGGCCCATCCGCATGTCGTTGAAGACGTCGATCGGCCGGCGCTCGCTGCGCCGCAGCGCCTCCTCGAAACTCAATCCGTCGACGATTCCCGCGGCCAGCTGGATCGTCGCCTTGCCCTCGAGCGCCTCGGCGAAGGACGCCAGGCTGTCGCCGACGGAGTCGAAAACCAATTCGCCGCCGCCCTGGCCGGAATAGGCGCTCCAGCCGAAATCGCCGCACAAGGCGCCGATGTCGGCGTTGGCGAGACTCGCCGACCCATGCGCCCGGACGCCGGCGGGCGCCGGCGCCAGGGCGACCTCCGCCTTGAGAATTCCGCCGTAGACGGTCGCCTCCGCAAGCGTCGCCGTCAACCGGCCGTCCTTGCCGACCAGTTCGATCGCCGCGTCGGTCAGCGGGCGGCCGCGCCATTTCACCTGGGCGGCCGAAATCCTCAGGTCGAAATCGACCGCGCCGAGCGGGGCGAGGCTGAACGGCGACGCGCTCCAGCCCCCGTCCTCGGACAGATCGGCGGCGGCGCGGGCGATTCCCGGCTCGAGATCGAGGAGTTCGGCGGCCAACGTGCCCGACACCGCGATGCGCTTTGCCGACGCGGTGAAGGCCAGCGCGCCCTCCAGGCTTTGGTCCAAGAGGTTCAGACGCATCGCGCTCAGCGTGACCATCTGCGCGTTGGTCGCCAATTGCCCGGAGACGCCGATTCGCCCGTCCGTGAGATCCGACGCGATCGAAACGCCAAGCAGCCGCCGTAGCGCCGCAGCGGACAGGATTTCGGCCGAAACCGAGCCCTCGAAGCGGGGCGGGCCGGCGGAAACCATGCCCCCGAGTTCGAAATGCGCGTTGCGCGAAGCCACCGAGAAAGCGCCGTCCGAACGGCCCCCGTTGAGCAGCTCGGCGGGGGCGCCGAGCCGCGCCTCCACGGCGAGCCGCTCGTCGCGCCACGTCGCATGCGCCTCGATCCGCAGCGCGGAATCCAGGCTCGGCCAATTCAGCGTTCCCTCGACGTCCTCGACGATCGTGTCGATCCCGCCAGCCGCGCTGACAATTCGAAGGAGCCCGCCCTGCATCTCGAGCGCGCCGAGCGGCGCCGGGTCGGCGACCGCGGTCTTGGCGCGCATGGTCGCCGATATCGCGCTGCTTGACGCAAAGGGCCGCGAGTCGAGATCCACGAGGATCGTCGGTTGCCGCAGCTTCGCGCTCGCGGGTTCGAAGCGCCCCATCACGAGCGGCAGCAGGGCGAGGCGGACGCTCGCCTCGGGCGCCGTCAGGATCGTCTGCATGTCCTGCCCGCGCACTTCGACGTCGACCATTTGAAGGGCGGGCCAGGGCAGCAGGCTCAGCCGGACCCGCGCCGGGCGCCGCAATTCCAGACCGAGCGAATGCGCGAGGCTCGCGCGCGTCCGCTCGACGACGGCCGTGGAGGAGATCGGCCATTGATGGAATCCGGCCGGCAGAGCCAGAAGGGCGACGCACAACGCCGCCGCCCAAATCGCAGGTGAGCGCATTCAATCGTTCCTGGCGAACCGGAAGGACAGCTCGAAGCTGCCTTGCGACTCGCGCCCGCATCTATGGCGAATCTCGATCCGAACGAAGTCGCGTCGGGATCGTCGAATCGCCGCCTCCGCCTCGAGAGCCGCCGTCGCGCCGCTCCCGCCCCGCCGGACCCGGCGGCAACGGCGCCGAACGGCGGGTTCAGTTTCGCGCCGAATCCATCGGTTCGGCGAAGCGGATCGTTCGGTTCGGGGCAGTCCCGCGGGATTGATCGGTCGGCGGCGCGGCGAACGCGATCTCGGATCTGCGCGGCGGCGCGAGAGCGGCGACCGACTGAGGCAGATTGGGCAGCGTCGCGCGCTCGATCGCGGCCAGCGCCGTCCGTTTCTCGCTCGACATCGAGGCGTCGGCGAGGCGGGTGAAATCGGCCAGGACATAGGGAGCGTGGCCGCCGCCCCTGAAGACGAGGAACCCCGAAGCGGTCATGATCGAATCGCCGCTGCGCAGCGTGAAATCGTTCGCCAGCGGGAACATGCCGCCGATGCGGCGGTGACAGGAGCAGGATTTCTCGGTCGACGCCCGGTTGTCGAACGCCGTCGGCAGGGACGTGTAGGGCGCGCCGTCTCTCGACACCGCGTCCTGGATCCTGTCCGAGCCGGCCGGTTCGATGAACAACCGCGTCGGCGAATCCGGGCACAGGCCGGAACAGGCCGCTTCGTGGTTGTTCAGGTCGCTCTCGCTCGAAAACGCGCCGACGGGGAAGAAATAGCCGTCGCAGAGGCGCACGCACACGGAGTGGCGGGGCAGCGCGGCCAGCGCGCGCATCGCGCCGACGTCCCGCGCCGGCTTCGCCGGCCCATGGCGGGCGTCAGGATTGAGGGGGCTCCATTCGATCGTTCGGAGCGCGCCCCGCGCGCTCGAGGCGCCGGCCGGCGGTCTCCATGCGAGGCGTTGCGACTGCCCGACGATGAAGCCGAGCGGGCCGCTCGCGCTGCTCACGATCCCAGCCGCGATCCCCGCCTGCAGCGAACCCAGGCCGATCGCGAGCAGACCGGCGCCGGCGACGAAGGCCGCCCGCGTCCTGCGGGGCCGGGCGCGGACCCGCTCGAGCCACGAAACGGGCCCGGTCTGCGCCGCGCGCGGCGCGCCCCCGACGGAAAGGCCAGTCATCCAACGCCCTCGATTCCAGATGGTGAACGAACGAGTCGAGCGGCCTCCTAAGGAATTTCTTAACATGCTTTTAACCATCATGAATAGGCGCGGGGGCGCTAATCCTAAAGATGGTTAACGTCGGCGCGCGGCGAAGCGCTGGGCCGCGGCGACCCGGCGACCCGCGTCGCGTCGGCCTTGCCGAGGGATCAGACGCTTCGGCGGCGGCGCTGCCGGTATTGATCCGTGACGACCGCGGCGATGATGACCGCGCCCTTGATGATTTCCTGATAATGG
>JBEKZS010000236.1:0-4181 GCA_049509635.1 Roseiarcus sp. | reverse complement strand
CTCCGGTGGTTGGCGGCCGCGCCGAAGCGCGGCCGCGGGGTTCAGCTGCCGAACAGTCCGCCGGCTCCGGCGCCGCTCATCGTGCTCTCGGGCGCCGGGCCCTCGTCCTCGATCTTCTCGGACCAGCGCTCCGGGTTGATCGCCCCCGAGCCGCCCAGCCGCTCGCCCTCGGCGTGCTTCTGGAAGCCCTGGATCCCGAACGACACGCCGTCGCCGCCGGTCTTGTGCTTCCACGCGAAGCAGTTCAGAATCGCCTTGCCGTAGCAGCCGCTGTAGACGGTCGCTTCGGTCTCCTGCCGGTTCGGGTCTCGCCACCACACCACCGGCGGCCGGTCCTCATTGGCCTGGACGCGGATGAAGAAGAGGTCCGGGCCCATGCCGGGCTTCAACGCGCCGCTGTCGTCCTTGGCCTCCTTGCCGTCGCCGGCCAGGAACGGCGATCGGATCTTGCCCGCCGCCGCGCGCTTCAGCCCTTCCGGGCCCCATTCGTCGGTCAGCACCTTGGCGACGATCTTCTCCAGCCCGGCGCGGGCCGACTTGGGGAAGATCAGGGTCGCCGAGAACTTCGGCGTCGTGCCGGCTTCGACCGCGCGGGCCTTGAACAGCCCGCCCGCGAAGGACAGGCGGCACAGGTCGCTTTTGAAATCTTCGGATCGCGCATTCGCCATTGCTCAACTCTCCAGTGTCTCATTGAACCGCTCGGTCCGGCTTTGCGCCGCCGGTCGGGTCGTCTTGTTGACCGCGACGAGATTCGTGCCGCGGATCGGCCGCTCGACGAGCGGTTCGATTTCTGCCTTGCGCCTGGCGCCCAGGATTTTCTCGATCGCCGCCGGCGATTTGAACTTCATCTCCAGCATCTGCTCGGGCGTCACGCCCAGCGCTGTCAGGCGCTCGCGCGCGGCCGCTTCGTCCTTCCAGGCCCGGTTGCCAATCTTGTCGACCAGCTGCCAGCCGGGGATCGCGACGCCGCGCTCGGCTTCGGCGTGCGCGTGGCCGCGAACGCTCTTGATCCACTCTTCGATCGCGTCGAAGCCGTCGAGCCAGCGCGCGAGTTCTTCCGCGCTGGCGAGCTTCGGCGCGTTGGACAGATTGGGCATCGGCGCGTCGGGCTCCTCGAACCATTTGGCCGCCAGCTTCGGCATCGCCGCGAGCGCTTCGGCGCGCCGCTTCGGGCAGATCGCCTGAGCGGGGCAGAACCCGCACTGGCCGGTCCGGAGCCACTTGTCGGCCCATTCGTCGAAGGCGACGCGATTGCCGCCCAGCGCGGCGAATTCATCGAGCGCCTGCCTGGCGCGCGCGATGTGGCCGAGCAGATCGACCGTCCAGTCCAGGAGCTCGCTGACGTGGAACGTCTCGGACTTGGGCTCGCCGTCGCCGACGCGAGGCTGGACGATCGTGACCATGACGAGATCGACGACGTCGATCTCCAGCGCCAGCATCGCTCCGATTCCGTAGGTGCGCCCTTGCGGGTTGCCCTTGACGTCGACCGTGACGCCGCGGCCGCCCTTGAGATCGACGACCTCCAGCAGCCGCCACGCGGGAAAATAGATGACGAAGTCGGCGGTGCCACCGGCGTCGAGCGGCGGGAGGAGCGGATCGAGTGACAACCGCTGTTCGATCCAGTACGGCGCTTTCTGGCCGGTAGCTTTGCGATACTCGGCGAGGCGCCCACGGCAATAGTCGACATACGTCTGCGCCGTGTTCGCCATCTCGTCGTCGATGACGAATTCGAACTTGCCGGACTTTTCGATCTGGCCGATCCACCAGACCGCGTCGTTCTCGGTGTGCAGACAGCGCTCGGCCAGCTGGTGCGCGCATGTTCCCCATGCGGCCGCTTCGGTCTCGCGGTCGGCGCAGGTCTCGCCGAGCGCGATGGCGCCGGGGCAGACGACGTTGCGCGCCGTCGAGGACGCCGCCCAGCGGGCGTGCGTGCGGGTGTGATGCGAGTCGGCGTTCACGGTTTCGCCTCCCGCACTTCGCGTCCGAACAGGTTGCTCTTCGTCGCGGCCTCGATCGCCGCGATGATCCGGCCGAAGGCCTCGGCGTTCTGCGGCATCGATCCCAGCCCGGTCACGGGGTCGCCGAACGTCGACTGGAACACTTTCGGCAGATCGATCTTTGTGAGGGCCATCTTTTCCGGATCGTCGCTCCCGTCGTATTTGCGGCCGTAGGCCTTGATCGCCGCGATGACGGCTTCCTTGGTTCCGGTGCGCGGCGCCGCAACCGGCAAGTCAGCGCCCAACAGCTTCGCGATCGCCGCCGCGTAGTCCTCGGGCTTCAGTTCGATCAGCGAGCACCCCAGCAGCGTGCGCAGCTGCGCTACCGCCGTCGCCGTGCCGACCTTGGTCGTCCAGACCGCCACCGCCGCGCGCACGTCTTCCAGCGTCAGCGGGCCGTCCTGGCGGGCGGCCGTCTCGGCGGCCTCGTCGGCTTCGTCCTGGGCGACGACGGCGGGATCGACAGGCGGCGCGTCGGGCTCGGGTCCAGCCGTGCTTTCCTGCTCCTGCGCAGCTGCCTTCACCGCGGCGAAATACGCCTCGTCCGCCTCGACTTCCTCGCGCGTGCGGCGCTTGCGCCCCGGCGAAGGCTGGCCGGGGACGCGGACGGCCGCGGGCGATGCGGCGGGCGTCTCGGCGGTCGGGAAAGCGGTCGTCATGCTGCTCGGCGGCGTCGCCGTTGCCGTCATGACGGGATCGCCGTTCGGGTAGATCACCTTGATCTCAGGCGCGGTCCTGTAGCCGTCACCGGCTGCGTCGAGCGATACCGTGATGTCGGGTGCGGTCGTGTAGTCGTCGCCGACGACTACCTTCCACGTCGACGAACCGGGGGGTACGACGACCTCCGGCTTGCCGTCCGTGTGGCCGTTCGTCGTCGGCGCCGGCGCGACGACGGGGCCGGTCATTCGGGCGAAGCCCAGCGCGCGGACATGCGCGTCGAGCGCTTCCGGATCGCAGTTGATTTCGATCTTGATCATTTACCCACGACCTCCATGATGCTTTGCCACAATCGAATCAAAGTCGCCTGCAACTTTTCGTCGATCGACCCCTCGATCGCGCAGGCCCGGATGAAACAGTTCCGGTCCTTGCCGACGTTAGTGATTCGCTTCGAAATCTGATCCATCTGCCGTGGCGACGTTGCATATTCGACGACCCAGAGCTCGTCGGCCGGGCTCAGATCGATCGCTTCGCAGCCGGCCTCGATCTGCACGAGAAAGACCTTGTTGGCCGGCGAGCGAAAGCGCCGCTCGACCTGTTCGCGCGCATGCGGCGATGTCGCGCCGTCGAGCCGGACGACGCCATGCGGCTGCAACAGCGTCTCCAGGATGTCGCCGACATCGCGATGCCAGTAGGCCAGGACGATCTTCTCCAGCCCGTTGTCGAATTCTTCCCTGACGGCCGACGCCACGATGGGAGCCTTGATCCAGCCGGTCAAATGCCGCAGCCGGCCGAGCTCCATTTCCAGTTCGTGCGTCTTGCCCGCTTCGGCGGCGGCGAGAATCTTTCGCTCGTTCGGAACCTTCTCGATCTCGCGGCGGTCGGCCGCCGAGACGATCAGCGGTAGAATTTCATAGCGTGGCGGGCGGATCCCGACGTCGGCCTGAGTGCGGCGAAGAAACGTCCCCTCCAGCCGGCTGCGCAGTTCGTCGCCGTTCTTGCCGTTCAGCACGATCGGAATGCGCTGGCCGTTTGAGAGCTTCTTCATTCCCATGACGCAGTAGCGGTCGCGGAAGGCGCCGTAGGTCGTGACGTCGGGCAGATGTTTCGTCCCGGCCAGCCGCTCGGGAAACAGCGCCCGCATGGCGATCCAGATGTTGCCGAGATCGTGCGGGATCGGCGTGCCCGACAGCAGCCAGACGCGGTCGGCTTCGGTGACGATGGCGCGCCGCGTCGCCAGCTCCTTGCCATCGTCGATGACGCGCCCGAACGTGTGCTCCGTGCGGTACGCTTCGGGGTTGCAGGCGCGGTGGTGCTCGTCGAGAATGATCAGATCGGGCCGCGCGCCGATCGCGCCGGGGATCGTCGACAGCTGGCCCCAGGAGACGATCCCGACGTCCGTCTGGCCGGACGGGTCCGAGCCTAGCACGCGCACGACGCGCGGGATCGCCGACCACGCCGGGAACGCCTGGCGCCAGACGCCGCGGCCGGACGCCGTGGTGACGATCAGAATGGTCTTGGCGAGGA
>JBEKZS010000235.1:0-4212 GCA_049509635.1 Roseiarcus sp. | reverse complement strand
TCGCGACCGATGTGGGGCTTCATGGCTCGCATAGGCGCACGGCGGTCGGAGTGGAGAAACATGACAAAGTCTATGGACTAATAATTCAAGCGGAAACCAACCGCAACGCTGGTCGAAAAAATCGTGGCGCTCGCCGCGCCGCTCCGCCCCGGACAGACGCCCGGACGCGCAGAAGACCCGCGTCGCGCCGCGGGCGACATGGCGCCGGTCCCGATCGGTGGACGGCCGAGGGATGAATCATGGCCGGGGCAGGGCCGCCGAGCCTTCGGCAAACTACTGCGTCTGCGCCGCGGTCGCGATCCAGGGCGCCGTCGCCTGATCGCTGTGGCCGAAGCCCGGCAGCTTGTTCCCGCGAGTCGCGCGGGCTCTCCGGCTGAGAAGCTAGCGTCGGGGCAGGGGTCGAGTCAAGATAAAATATAAATTCGATCGGATAACTTAAATTTGATGCCGGCGGCGGTCCGACGGTTCTAGGCAGGCGGGCGCCGCCGAGCGTGAGGGCGGCGGGGCTCCGCCGAATCTCGTGCATTCAGTCGAGATGATGAACGACCGGCCGGCCAAGCACGATGGGTGCGAATGGGGTCGTTGCGGGCGTAGATTTTATCGACGGCAGGGAGAGCAGATGACGAGCGCCGGCCAGGGAGCGCCGCCAGGATGGCGGACAGCCCAGCAGGCGACCCGGAACGACGCCAGCCATCAGCGCTTCAGCGAGGCGCGCAGGCCCAGGGCCATCGGCACAATGAGTGCGGCCGTCCCGGCGGCGGCAAGCACGCCGACGGTTCGATTGCTATGGTCGGCGATCGCGCCGTAGGCGATCGGCGCCAATCCGCCCGCGCCAATCACGCCGGTATAGAAAATGGCGAACGCCCGACCGACGTCCCCGTTCGGGGCCAGTTCGGGCACTGTGCCGTAAAGGACCGAGGACGTGCCATTCAGGACGATGCCCAGCAGCGGGAGGAGGACCAGCATGGGTGCGAGCGGCACGAATAGGGTGGCGACGATCAGAACCGCGGTGACCGTTTCAGTCGCCATGACGCTGCCGATGACGCCCAGATGCTGCCCGAGCCAGCTGCAAGTCGCCTTGCCGAGCGCGCCGCCGATAAACAGAAGCGCCAGCCCGAGGCCGACCGAGGACGATGCGCCCCCGCGCGCGTGGATCAGAAACGGCAGAAACAGCAGATAGCCCATGCGGGTCGCGGTGTCGAAGGCGCCGATGGTCATCAGCAGAGGAAAGCCCGACTGAGCGGACGCCCGTTCGGCGGTCTCTGCCTGGGGAGGGCGGGCCGGGGTCGCCGGCGGCGTGAGCGCCAGGAGGCCCGACGCGACCGCGAAACCGAGCAGCGCCATCAGCCCGATGACGGGACGCCAGGCAAGGATCGGCAGCAGGAGCGCGGCGACGGCGGGAAGAAGCGCTTTTCCCAGATCGCCGGAGAAATTGTAGACGCCGAGCGCGCCGCGCGATTCCGGGGCGTAGGCGTCGGTGACCAGGAGCGAGCCGCGGGGATGCTGAATGCTGGACCCGACGCCCGCCAACACCAGACCAACGCAGAGGCCGGCAAAGCCGAGCGGCAACGCCATGACCAGGAAGCCGGTCGCGGCGACAACGGTCGATAGGACGAGCGCCGCGCGCGGCGAAACAGCCCGGACCAGCTTGTCGCCGGGCACTTGCAGGCCGCCCATGGTCCCATAATAGAGGGCGCGGACGATCGCCAGCCCGGCGTAGGAGAGGCCGAATTGCGTCTGCCAAACCGGCAGGAACGCATAGAGCCCATCGGTGTAGCCATCATGAAGCGCGTGCGCGAGACAGGCGGCGATCAGGCTGCGGCGCTTCGAGGGCGCCACGCGGGCTCGATTGGCGTAGTCCAATATCCCGGTGATCTGCATGCTGGACCTGCTCCTCGACGGACGAGATCAGATCATCTGAGCAAATGAGCTGGAGCCTCGTCGCCCTCGACCTCGGATTCAAGCACGGCTCCGATGCGCCGTCGCCATCCCTGAACGCATCGCGCGGGTTCGAAGTTTCCGCTCGGACTGGCGGCCATGCCGGAGCACAGAGTCTGCGACCGTTCGGCTCCGGGGGGCAAATCCAAGGCCGAGGCTTCGCGTTCCGCCACGCGCCGGCGCCCAAAAGCGCCGAGGAGGAGGCGCCGCGACCCGGCCGGCCCGCCGTCCGCGCGTCGTCGCCAAGGCCGAATCGACCGGAGGCCAGCCCGGGCTTCGTCGTCGCGGGCGATGAGCGATTCCGGTATGACCAGAATCACAACCGGTATTGCCCCCGGAACGGCATGGACCGGCCGAGATACCCAGCCGTCCCCAGCAAAATCAGCCATTTGGTGCAGTTCAGGGGGTAGGCGCGTAGCGAGTGAAAACGAAGTCGCGATCTTTTGCAGGTTGGTGGCAGGGGAAGCAGTGTTCGTGCAGCGCCTCGTTGCCGGGTTTGCCGTTCGTAAAGTCGGCGAATCCCCAGCCGCCGGACGCGGCGTACCTTTTCGAGTCCTTGACCATGAATTGAACGTTCACGGCGGACCCGGCAAAGGACGATTCGAGGCCGAGGCCGGGAAAGCCGGCGGCCAAGGCTTGGTTGTCTGTATCTGACGAGTCTTCATTCCAATGCAGCGCGGCAATGATTGCGCCATCCGGGAACGGCAGAGTCCCGTCGCGAAAGGCCTTGATCGCAAGATCGTTGCCCAATTGGGCGCGCAACTGCTTGAGCATGCCTCCCGCACCTGTGAGCTGCTTGCCCGTCAGTTGCTTGACCGAGATCAAGCGCCAGTCCCGGTAACCCTGCGGCATTTTGATCCCGTAGATCGGCGCAGCCTCGCCGTCCGATTGTCCCGAAACCGGAGCCGTCGTGGCGACCGCGCCGACGACCGCGCCAACCCCAACGAGCGCGAAAACAATCCGTTTCATAACCTCCTCCTTCGCCGTTCGGTCCCATCGGACAGGCCCGGCGCCCATGTGGCGAACCACCCTAACGAGGTCTGGCAGATTGATCACGCGATCGTCGACGTCATTGTGGTTGATGAGCAACTCCGGCGACCGATCGGGCGGCCCATCCTCACGATTGCGGTCGATATCTGCACCCGAATGGTGACGGGCTTCTATCTGTCGCTTGATCCGCCGTCGAGCGTGACGGTGGGCGCCGTGATGACCGGGAGGGCTGCGAGCCTCGCCTCGACATCCGCATATTGCGGGTAGCCGGGCGCCAGGCCGAGGCGATGCCGATGGGAGTGGATCACCACGTCGACATGATCCGGATTGTCGAATGAAGCGGCGCTTCGCTGGAAGGTCGCATCGGCGAAATGCCAGGTGGGCGATTCATCAGTCCACAGGAGGCGTGGAATGTCGTCTCGATTGCCAGCCGGGCCCGCGCGACCCCGCTCCGTCGCGAAATAGAATTGAGACCAGATCCCCCATTCGAATCGCTGCGTAGGCGCCGGCCTAACGGGGAGGTCAACGGCCAACTCAGGCTCACCAGAAGCCGTTCCGCAGACTTCAAATCCGCCGTATCAAATCCCTCTACGAATTGCTCGAATACCGACTGGACGGGCTCGGCTTGTCGTCGGCGGCGCCAAGCGAACGCTCAGGAGGGACGCAGAACCCTCCGTATGCTCGACGGTGCATGGCTATTTCGATCTGTGGAGTTGGGACGGCGCGCTCGATCGCATCCATCTTGAACTCTGTGTGAACCGCCGCGAAGCGATCGGCCGGGAAGCAAGCCCCACCGCCGCCGTGATCGACTCTCAAAGCGTCAAGAGCGCTGAAAAAGGGGGCCGACGACCCGCCGGGGTGCGACGCTGGCAAGAAGATCAAGGGCATGAAGCGTCACATTCTGGCCGACGCGCAAGGCCTGTTGATCCATGCGATCGCACACGCGGCCGACATTCATCAGGATCGCGACGGCGGCGAACTCGTCATGGCGACGATGTTTGGCATATTTCCGTTCAACGGAATCAGCGCGACGAGGAGGATGATGAAGGGCAGCGACCGGAACGCGTCGACGATCGCGCCGACGACCTTGTCGACCCGGAGATTCTCCCAGATGCCGCCCGCCGCCGTGCCGACGAGAAGGAGTCCGAGCGGCAGACCGACGGAAAAGCTGATCGCGCCCGAAACCAGCGTCATGACGACGGTCTCCTCCAGCGCTGCGAGCAGACGATCAAGAGGCAGGCTGAACATGGCCGAGGATTTCCACTTTGGCCCCGACGCGCGTGA
>JBEKZS010000234.1:0-4308 GCA_049509635.1 Roseiarcus sp. | reverse complement strand
AGCCTGGGCTATTCGGGAACGAATTCAGGCGGCGCGCTGACCATTACGGATGGCGCGCACTTTGCAGATATTGCGCTGCTTGGCCAGTACGCGGCGGCGAGCTTCGTGACCGCAAGCGACGGACACGGCGGCACGCTGATCTCGGCGCCGTCGGTGCTCGCGCAGAGCCAGCTTTCGCTGCCGCAGGCTTGAGGGCTTCGTCGCAGTCGGGCGGCCGGCGCTTCGTGCCGGGGTTCCAATAACCCAAATTCCGTTCGGGTCATTGGCGGCCGCGAGGACAGCGTTCGAGTCGCGACGCGACCGATCCGAAGCTCGCCGCCGCGGCCGACGTCGAGGTCTGGGCCTCACGTCCTCATGCCCAATCACGTCCCCCTCGTTTGAATCCCTTCGATCCCGACGGGCTTCGCCGCGCCCCGGCCGTGGCTCACGCGAGGGGTGCAGTCCATTGGACTCTCACCCTAAGTCCACATCGAGCGACATCCGGAATTGACCCCCTGACACCCGCAAGGGGAGAAGGAAGAGGGCGGCGCCGCCGAGCCTCGGACCTCTTCTCCCATCGCGGCGAAGGTAGCCGTTGATTCTGTTTTACAGAAATTATGCTTGACTCCAGCCGTTCCCCGGTCCACAATCCAACCTCGATCGAGAGCAAGTAAGAGCCAGGCGAATCGAAGGAGAGTCACGGCTGACCCAAACCACCGAAAGCCGCGAACGGCCCCCGCGGCGCTTCCTTTTGCCCGCAGGCCCTTGAAATCGCTCAAAACCCCCGAAAAAAAGTTTCCAGAAATTTCACCGGCTGCCGGAACCGGGCGACGGCGGGAGGATTATGGGCGGATCGCGGCGATGGATCGACGGCCGGCGCAGTCGGTTGCGCCGGGTTCGCGTTGCCGATGAGCAAGTCGATGGGCGAACTCGACTTTTGGGCCATGTCGTCGGCCGCGCGGGTCCGCCCATGAGTAGATTCCGACTCTGCCGGACCGGCCGGTCGGCGTCTAGGCTGGCGGTTGCGGCTTGTGCACGGTCGCGCTCGCGCACCGCCGTTTTCAGCGCGCCGGCCCGAGGGGGTCCAAGGCGCCAAAACCCGAGGGAGAAATCATGAAACTCAGCAATCTGACCAGCCTCTGCGCCGCGGCGGCGATGGGAATCGGCCTGCTGGTCGCGGCCTCCGCGACCGCCCAGGCGGCGATGGCGCCGGCGCCGGCGGCCCTGGCTTCGAACCCGCAGGTCCAGCCGGCGGGCTGCTTCCTCGGCGCCCATGTCGGGCCGCTCGGCGGCTGCGTCGGCGGCTACCACCACCGCCATTGCTGGATCGACCGCTGGGGTCATCGGCGCTGCGACTGGTGAGGCTCGTCGCACGGAACTAGCCAGCGGGGCCGGCCTCAGCGCAGGCCGGCGTCGACGATCAGGCATTGCTTGGTGATCATGCCGCTGTCGGCCGAGGCGAGGAACAGCGCGGCGCGGGCGATCTCGTCGGGGATCAGCACGCGCGCCAGGCATTGGCGAGCGACGATCTCCTCGAGCGCGCGCTCGCTGATCCACAGCCGTCGCTGCCGCTCGGTGGTCACCGCGCCGGGGGCGATCGCGTTGACGCGGATGCGGTCGGGGCCGAAGTCGCGCGCCAGGCTGTTGGTGAGGCCGACGATCGCCGCCTTGGCGGTCGCATAGGCGACCATCGACGCGCCGCCGTGCATCCAGGCGATCGACGAGAAGTTGACGATCGAGCCGCCGCCGAGCTCGCGCATCTGCGGGCGCACCGCCTTGGCGGCGAAGAACTGGTGCTTGAGATTGAGCGCCATCGCGCGGTCCCAGTCGGCCTCGGCGACGGCCTCGACCGGCTGGCGATCGTCGTTGCCGGCGTTGTTGACGAGCACGCCGATCGGACCCAGCCGCTCGCGGACCTCGGCGATCGCCGCGCCCAGCGCGGCGATGTCGACGAGATCGCAGGGCAGGAACAGCGGCGGCGTCTGCGCGCCGCGCAGCCGCTCGGCGAGGGCGCGCGATTCCGCCTCCAGGATATCGACGAAGGCGACCCTGGCGCCCTGGGCGGCGAAGGCCTCGACCAGCGCCGCGCCGATGCCCGAGCCGCCGCCGGTGATGAACACGACCTGGCCGTTCAGACTGGGATAGCTGGCGAAAGACAAGCCGATTTCCTCCCCGCTCCGTTCGTCAGGCGCCTCCCGTCGCGTGATTCCCCGGGCGCGTCAAGGCCCGCGGGCGGGCTTGCCGGCGAGGATGAATTCGGCGCAGCGGCTGCCCAGCATCATCGCCGGCGCGTTGGTGTTGCCGGCGTTGATGTCGGGCATCGCCGAGAGGTCGCAGACGCGCAGCGCCTCGACGCCGCGCACGCGCAGCCGGGAATCGAGCGCGGCGAGCGGGTCGCCGCCGGGGCCCATCCGGCAGGTTCCGCAAGGGTGATAGTTGGTCTTCACGAACCGGCGGCAATGGGCGAGGATCGCCTCGTCGCCGAGTTCGGCCGGGTCGGGGATCGCGATCCGCGCGATCCGCGCGGCCAGCGGGCCGGTCTGCAACGCGCGCAGGAAGAAGCGCTGGCCGTCGATCATCGCGCGCGCGTCGGCGGGGTCCTTCAGCAGGTGGGGCGAGACCAGCGGCATGGCGTCCGGATCGGCCGAGGCGAGGCGGACGAAGCCGCGCGATTTCGGCTTGACCACGACGGTGGTGACGGTCACGCCATGGCCGTCCACGACGAGGCCGAGCGCGTCGCGGTCGAGATAGACGATCGGCACGCAGAAGGCCTGGATCGTCGGCTCGGCCTCGCGGTCGGTCGGGTTGACGAAGGCGCCCGCCTCGACGCCCGCCGAGGTGATCGGCCCTGTGCCGAACAGCTTGAACTGGAGGCCGTTGCGCAGCATCCGCCAGCCGACGCCCTGGCGATAATAGCCGTGCGGCCCGTTCGCCATCGCCACGATCGGGACTTCGGGGTGGTCGATCAGGTTCTCGCCGACGCCCGGCAGATCGACGAGGCAGGCGATCCCGTGGCGCTTCAGCTGGTCGGCCGGGCCGACACCCGACAGCATCAGCAATTGCGGGGTGACCAGCGCGCCGGCCGCGACGATCACCTCGCCATCGGCGAAGGCGCGCCGCTCGGCGCCGTCGGCGTCGCGCCAGGTTGCGCCGATCGCCCGCCCGTTGGAGACATCGATCCGCAGCACGCGGGCGCCGAGCCGGATCGTCAGCCTCGGATCGCCCTCCAGCGGCCCGAGAAAGGCGTAGGCGGCGCTGCTGCGCCTGCCGCGCCGGTTGGTGAACTGATAGAAGCCGACGCCGCGCTGGCTGGCGCCGTTGAAGTCGTGGTTGAAGGGTTCGCCGAGCGCCTGCACGCTCTGCACGAACCAGCGCGAGAAATCGTCGATATGGCCGGGGTCGGAGACCTGCACCGGCCCGTCGGCGCCGTGGCGCGCGTCGCACAGGCGATTGTTGCCCTCCATCGCGCGAAAATGGGGCAGGACGTCGGCCCAGCCCCAGCCGGGATCGTCGTTGTCGCCGCGCAGCAGCGCCTCCCAGCCGTCATAGTCGGACGGCCGGCCGCGCATGTAGACCTGGGCGTTGACCGAGGAGCCGCCGCCGAGCACGGCGCCCTGCGGGATGTCGTGAACGCGCCCGCCCAGATGCTCCTGCGGCGTCGTATGGTGGTAGCGCATGAACTTGCTGCCGTTGATCATCCTGAAGATGCCGGGCGGCATGTCGAGCAGGGGATGGCGGTGGGAATGGCCGGCCTCCAGCAGCAGCACGCGCGCGCCGCCCGCGGTGACGAGCCGCGCGGCGGCGACGCAGCCCGAGGAGCCGCCGCCGACGACGATGTGATCGAAGCGTTCGGTCACGCCCGGATCCGGTCGAGCGCGTTCCAGTCGAACCGGATGCCGAGGCCCGGCCGGTCGGGCGCGACCGCGCAGCCGTCGACGATGCGCAGCGGCTCCTCGATGAAGCGTTCGAGCCCGAAGCCATGAGCCTCGAGATAGCTGCGATTGGGGCAGGCGGCGAGCAGATGGACCGTCGCGTCATGGGCGCCGTGGCTGGTCACCGGCAGGTTGAACGCCTCGGCGAGATGGGCGATCTTCATGAACTGGGTGACGCCGCCGCAATTGGTGACGTCGGGCTCGGGAAAGGTGACGCCGCCGCCAGCGATATAGGCCTTGAACTCCCACAGGGAGCGAAGATTTTCGCCGGCGGCGATCGGGAGGCCACCCTCGCGGACGATGCGGGCGTGCCCGGCCGGGTCGTCCGGGCTGGTCGGCTCCTCCAGCCAGGTCAGGTCGAAGGGCTGGAGCGCGCGGGCGGCGCGGATCGCCTCGT
>JBEKZS010000233.1:0-4504 GCA_049509635.1 Roseiarcus sp. | reverse complement strand
GAGGGCCGCGCTGGAGGGGCTCGCCGCGCCCGGCGGCGCCTATCGCGGCGCCGCGCGCGAAATGCTCGCCGCCGCCGCGCTCGCCGCTGAGGATTACCCGGCCGCCGGCAAGTGGCTCGACATGATCGTCACCGACCCCGATTCGCCCCCGACCCTGCGCCAGACCGCCGAACTGCTGCTCGGAATCGTCGGCTCGGGCAAGCCGGCGTACAAGTGAGGGCTCGGGCGCCGGGAGGTCGCCGGTGACCGCCAAGGTCGCGATCATCGGCCGGCCCAATGTCGGCAAGTCGACGCTGTTCAACCGGCTGGTCGGGCGCAAGCTGGCGCTGGTCGACGACACGCCGGGGGTGACCCGCGACCGGCGCGAGGGCGACGCCCGGCTCGGCGATCTCGCCTTCACCATCGTCGACACCGCCGGGCTCGAGGAAGGCGAGGCCGGATCGCTCGCCGGGCGGATGCGCGCCCAGACCGAGACCGCGGTGGTCGATTGCGACGCGATCCTGTTCATGATCGACGCGCGCGCCGGGCTGACCCCGACCGATCGCCATTTCGCCCAATTGGTGCGCCGCGCCGACAAGCCGATCATCCTGCTCGCCAACAAGGCCGAGGGTCACGCCGGGCGCGACGGCGCCTATGAGGCGTTCGGCCTCGGCCTCGGCGATCCCATCCTGTTCTCGGCCGAACACGGCGAGGGCCTCGGCGATCTCTACGAGGCGCTGGTGGCGGCGCTGCCGGTCTTCGCGCGCGTCGACGAGGACGAGGACGAACCGGCCCCGCTCGAACTCGGCGAGGAGGAGGACGGCAGCGAGGTCGACGTCTCGCGGCCGCTGCGGATCGCGGTGCTCGGGCGCCCCAATTCCGGCAAGTCGACGCTGCTCAACCGCATCCTCGGCGAGGACCGGCTGCTGACCGGCCCCGAGCCGGGCCTGACCCGCGACAGCATCAGCATCCCGACCGTCTGGCGCGGCCGCCGGCTCAAGCTGTTCGACACCGCGGGGCTGCGCCGGCGCGCGCGGGTGGTCGAGAAGCTCGAGAAGCTCGCGGTCGCCGATGCGCTGCGCGCGGTCCGCTTCGCCGAGGTGGTGGTGCTGCTGCTCGACGCCACGATCCCGTTCGAAAAGCAGGATCTGACCCTCGCCGATCTCGTCGAGCGCGAGGGCCGGGCGCTGGTCATCGGCCTCAACAAATGGGATCTGATCGGCGACAAGAGCCTCAAGGCGCAGGAGCTGCGCGCCGAGGCCGACCGGCTGCTGCCGCAATTGCGCGGCACCCGGGTGATGCCGGTCTCGGGGCTCACCGGCGCCCATGTCGACAAGCTGCTCGAGGCGGTGATCGCCACCCACGAGGTCTGGAACAAGCGGATTTCGACCGGCCGGCTCAACCGCTGGCTGGAGCCGGTCATCGATTCCACCCCGCCACCCGCCGTGTCGGGGCGGCGGGTGAAGATCCGCTACATGACCCAGCCCAAGGCGCGCCCGCCGTTCTTCGTATTGTTCGGCGCCCAGCTCGACGACGTCCCGGAGAGCTACAAGCGCTTCATCGTCAACGGGCTGCGCGAGACGTTCGAGCTCTATGGCGTGCCGATCCGGCTTTCGATGCGCAGCACGAAGAACCCGTTCGCCGGGCGCGCGAAGCGGAAGTAGCCCCACGCGCGAGGCCCGCCGGGTTGAACTTTCCGCCGGCGCGCGCCATCTGCGCGGAACCTGCAATCCGGATCGAGAGGCGCGCCATGAGCGACCATCCCATCACGATCTCCCCGGCGCCGGGGCGGGTCACCGTGTCGTGGCGCGGCAAGGTGATCGCGCGCACCGACCGCGCGCTGGAGCTGCGCGAGGCGAACTATCCGCCCGTCCTGTATATTCCGCGCGAGGACGCCGAGATGGCGGTGTTTGCGCGGACGGCGAAGCAGACGACCTGCCCCTACAAGGGCGTGGCCAATTATTTCTCGCTCGCCGCCGACGGCGCGGCCGACAAGGACGCGGTCTGGACCTACGAGACGCCCAAGCCGGGCGTCGCGGCGATCAGGGACCATCTGGCGTTCTATCCCGACAAGGTCGCGATCGCGCGCGGCTGACCCGCGCCGCCGCCGCCGGCGCGGCTCGAGGTCGACTCACTCCGCCGGCAGGGCTTCGCGAATGCTGCGGGCGAGTTCGTCGAGGCGCGCCGCCGGCGCCCGCGCGACCAGCGCGAAGCTGCGGCCGGCCCGGGTCCAGGAGGCGTCGGCGAGCCCGCCGGCCTGGCCGATCGCGATCGGCGCCGCCGGCCGGGCGTCGGCCGGCTCGGTCTGCAGCGCGATGCGATTGCGCCTGTTATCCTCGTAGAGCGCGAACGCCGCCGGCGCGAAGGCGCCGGGGACGATCCGCCCGCCGACCAGCGTGAGCCCGGCGGCCGAGAGATCGGGAACCGGCGCCGCGTCGCCGAGCTGCGGCGCGAACCAGCGGCCGAGCGCCGCGCGGTCGGCGGTGGCGAGTTCGACCGGCCTCGCCCGGCTCTCGGCGTAGGTCCGGTACGAGGCGGTCGCGGCGGCGGCGAAGGCTTCGGCGCTCCTGTCGGCGAGCAGGGTCGCGGCGCCGGCCCAGAGCGCGAGCGCGGCGACGAGCCCGACCAGGCTCGCCAGCAGGCGCATGCGCCATGGTCGCGCCGCGCGCGCCGGAGCGATCTCGTCCCGGCGCGCCGCCTGGCCGTCGGCGCGCCGCGGCGCGCCGCCGTCCTCGCCGATCGCAACCCCCTGCGCGTCGAGACGCGGCGGATCGGCGAACCGGCTCCGGCTCGCGGCGCCGAGGCCGCCGGTCGCGTCCGCCCAGGCCGAGTGATCGGCGAAGGCGGTCCGGATCGCCTCGTTCTGGGCGAGCCAGCCCTCGATCTGCTTGCGGAGCTCCGGATCTTCGAGCATCCGGTCTTCGACCACGGCGCGATCGGCGCGCGTCAGGCAATCGTCGACATAGCCGTGCTTGTCGCCGGTCGAGACGCGGCGGGGACCGCGCCTCACTCGACGAGCCGCAGATGCGGCGCGCCGCGCCGCGCCCGCCGCGGCCGCACCGGCTCCGCCTCGGGCTGCTGGGTCAGCCCGGCGGTCAGCAGGACGCGCGCCCGCGCGAGCCTTTCGACCAGGGTGACGAGCGGAATGTCGAGCGCCTGGGCCGCCTCGGCATGGGAGAATCGTTCGAGGACGACGAGCAGCAGCGCTTCGCGCAATTCCAGCGGCAGGCTGCGCACCGCCCGCTGGACGTGCGAGGCGCTGTCCCTGCCGTCCGCGCCGCTCCAGCGCAACGGCGGCCCGGCCTCGTCGCCCGCGGGCCGGCGCGCGTGGCGGCGATGGAAGCGGATGAACAGGAAGAACAGCCGCAGACGCGGATCGGCGACCTCGCGGCCTTCGCCGCCGCGGGCGGCGAGCAGGGCGCGGCCGGCGAGATTGTCGACCAGCGCGCGCGCCGCGCGTTCGTCCGGCGCGAGCCGATCGTCGCGGGTCAGCGCCATGCCGAACCTGCGCAGCACCCCTCCCGGATCGTCGGCCGATTCATGTCTCGGGGTCAAACCAAGCGTCCCGGCGTCGCGTTAACCTCGTTTCTCAGTTTAGTCCTGGCGGCCCGGCACGCAAGGGTTTGCCGGCGCGAATGTGAGAGATTCAACATATTTTGTGAGCCGGGGCGGCGCCGGCGAGCCTTCCCATCGGCGGCGCGCATCGCTAATGGTGGCGGCTTCGGGGCGGCCGGCGCATCGGATCGGGATCGGCGAGGCGGGGAATGGCGCAGGACGGAATCGGCGGCGGCTCATTCGACGGCGGCGTCCTGCGCGGCGCGCGCGGGCTCGTGTTCGGCGTCGCCAACGCGCGCTCGATCGCCTTCGGCATCGCCAGGGCGGCGCGCGCGGCGGGCGCCGAGCTGGCGCTGACCTTCCAGGGCGAGGCGCTGGAAAAGCGGGTGCGGCCGCTCGCCCAGGAGCTCGGCGCCCATGTGGTCGGCCATTGCGACGTCACCGACAGCGCCTCGATCGACGCCGTGTTCGCGCGCACGCAGGCGCTGTGGGGCGGCCTCGACTTCGTCGTCCATTGCATCGCCTTTTCCGACAAGGACCAATTGACCGGGCGCTATGTCGAGACGACCGAGGACAATTTCACCAAGTCGCTGCTGATCTCCTGCTATTCGTTCACCGCGATCGCCCAGCGGGCGGAGAAGCTGATGACCAGGGGCGGCGCGATGCTGACCCTGACCTATTACGGCGCCGAGAAATGGATGCCGCATTACAACGTGATGGGCGTCGCCAAGGCGGCGCTGGAGGCGAGCGTGCGCTATCTGGCCGCCGACCTCGGCGAGAAGGCGATCCGGGTCAATGCGATCTCGGCCGGCCCGATCAAGACGCTGGCGGCCTCCGGCATCGGCGATTTCCGCTACATCCTGCGCTGGAACGAATATAACGCGCCGCTGCGCCGCACCGTGACGATCGAGGAGGTCGGCGACAGCGCGGTCTATCTGCTCTCGCCGATGGCGCGCGGGGTCACCGGCGA
>JBEKZS010000232.1:0-4627 GCA_049509635.1 Roseiarcus sp. | reverse complement strand
TCGACCAGCGCGGGCGCGCGGGTCGTCTCGACCTGGCGCTCGATCAGGCCGAGCAGGATCGCCTCGCCGCGCGCGTCGAACCGCTCGGCCGCCAGACGGACGATCAGCGATTCCAGGCTCGTCCGGATCAGGTTGAATTCCCTGACCTTGTCGGCGTTGATCAGCGAGACCGACGTGCCGACATTGGGCACGATCGCGATGAGCCCGTTGGCTGACAGGCGGTTGATCGCCTCACGGATCGGCGTGCGCGACACGCCGAGCCAGTCGGCGAGCCGGCGCTCGTTGATCGATTCGCCGGGCTCGAGCTCCATCGTGAGGATTCGCTCGCGCAGGAGGTCGTAGACCTGCGGCGGCACGCTGCGGCCCCGGTCGATCGCCACGGCTGCGCGCAAGCCCTTGTCCTCGGCCGCCGCAGTCTTCCGCGCCATGCTCATCGGCCCGCTCCCCCCTCGATCCCGCCCTTGCGCCGGATTTTGAACCGGTATACCACTATGCCCGCTCCGTCCCGAAGCAAAGGGGAGGGCGAGGTTTCCGTCGTTGGAACAACGGCCGAGGAACCGATCGAGAGGGAGGAAAATCGTGAATCGCAAGCCATATCTGCGTCGCGCCGCCGCCGTAGCCGGAGCCTTGACGGCCGCCTGCGTCTTCCACGCCATGCCCGCTTCGGCGGGCCCGGCGATCGTACCGGGTCCCTCGGCCGATCCCGGCTGCTTCGCGCCGTGGACGCCCGAAACCAAGTTCTTCCAATATCCCGCCAAGAAGGGCCCGTTCAGAATCGCGCTCGCCAACGGCTTCATCGCCAACACTTGGCGCATCCAGATGATCCAGACCGCCAAGGCCTATGCGGCGCAGCCCGACGTCGCCGCCAAGCTGAAGGAGTTCAAGGTCGTCTCGACCGGCGAGGACGTCGCCGCGCAGATCGCCGCGATCAACAACTTCATCGATTCCGGCTTCGACGCGATCGTCGTCAACGCCCAGAATCCCTCCGCCTTCAAGCCGGTGATCAAGCGCGCCAACGATGCGGGCGTCATCCTCGTCGCGTTCGACAACATTCTCGACACCGAGGACGCGATCAACGTCGACGTCGACCAGAAGGGCCTGGGCGTCTACTGGGCGGACTGGCTGATCAAGAACGTGCCCAACGGCGGCAAAATCCTCGAAGTGCGCGGCGTCGCCGGCACTTCGGTCGATCGCGACCGCCACGACGGCATCCACGAGACGCTCGCCAAGTCGGGCAAGAAGTGGGACGTCGTCGAGGTCGTCGGCAAGTGGGACGACCCGACCGCGCAGAAGGCGACCGCCGATGCGATCGCGGTCCAGAAGCACTTCGACGGCATAACCGCGCAGGGCGGCGACACCGGCGTCGTCCAGGCGATCCTCGACGCCAAGCACCCGCTGGTGCCGTTCGGCGGCGAGACCGAGAACGGCTTCCGCAAGTTCTGCGGCAAGCTCGGCGAGGAAGGCCTGAAATGCGCCTCGGGCGGCACGGGGCCGGCCCAGGTCGCGGTGGCGATCCACACCGCGATCACCGCGCTGGAAGGGCAGGTGGTGCCGCAGTCGATCAAGCTGCCGCTCGCCGAGGCGGAATATCCGAACCTGAAGGACGGCCAGGACTATTATTCGGCCCAGTCCGACAATTTCTTCGTCGGCAATTCCTTCCCGACCTGCCACATCAACTTCACCGCCCAGGAGATCATGGGCCAGAGCAAGGACAACAAGTAAGCGCATCGCTCGTGCTCGGCGCCGCGGGGAAGGGATTTCCCGCGGCGTTCGTTTGGGGAAAACGATGGACCTCGCCGCCGTCCCGCTGTTCCGCATGGAAGGGGTTTCGAAGCGCTACGGCGGCGTCAAGGCGCTGGAGCACGCCGACCTGACGGTCGAGGCGGGCCGCATCCACGCCATTCTGGGCGAGAACGGCGCGGGCAAGTCGACGCTGATCAAGATCATGGCCGGCGTCGTCGCGCCCGACGAGGGCCGGATGACGCTGGAAGGGCGAGAGGTGCGCTTCGCCGCGCCCGCCGCGGCCAACCAGGCCGGCATCGTCTGCATCTTCCAGGAACTGTCGCTGATCCCCGACCTCTCGGTCGCCGACAACATTTGCATCAGCAATCCGCCGCGCAGGTTCGGGCTGATCGACCGGCGCGCGCAGCGCCGGATCGCCGAGCAGGCGCTCGCGCGCGCGGGCGCCGAGGACGTCCATCCGCTGGCGCCGGTCAAGGACCTGCCGCTGTCGCGCCGACAGATGGTGGAGATCGCCAAGGCGCTCGCGCGCGAGCCGCGCGTGCTGATCCTCGACGAGGCGACTTCGGCGCTGACCGCCGCCGACGTCGCCAAGGTGTTCGTGGTGCTGAAGCGGCTGCGCGAACAGGGGCTCGCGCTGCTCTACATTTCGCACCGCATGCACGAGATCGCCGAACTCGCCGACGATTGTACCGTGTTCCGCAACGGTCGCAACGTCGCGACCTATCGCGCGGGGACGATGAGCGACGATGAGGTGGTCGAGCTGATGATCGGGCGCGAATACAGTCACGTGTTCCCGCCGAAGCCGCCGCTGGCCGCCAGCGCGGCGCCGCCCGTGCTCGAGGCGCGCGGCCTGTCATGGTCCGGGCGGCTCAACGACATTTCGCTCGCCGTACGCGCGGGCGAGGTGGTCGGGCTCGGCGGCCTCGACGGACAGGGCCAGCGCGAGCTGCTGCTCGCGCTGTTCGGCGTGCTGCGCGGCGTCTCCGGGCAGATCCTGATCGACGGCGCCCCCGTCCGGGTCGCGAGCCCGAGCGCGGCCAAGTCGCGCAGGATCGGCATGGCGCTGATCCCGGAGGACCGCAAGACCGAGGGCCTGATGCTGCCGATGTCGGTCAGCGTCAACTTGTCCTTCGCCGCGCTCGACCGCATCTCGACCGGCGGCATCGTCGATCGCGACAAGGAGCGCCGGCTGACCGCCGAGATGATCGAGCTGCTCGCGATCCGCACCGCCGGCGCCGAGCTGCCGGTCGGCGCGCTGTCGGGCGGCAACCAGCAGAAGGTGGTCATCGCCAAATGGCTGATGGTCGCTCCGCGGATCATCCTGCTCAACGATCCCACCCGCGGCATCGACGTCGGCACCAAGGCGGAAATCTACCAGCTGCTGCGCAAGCTCGCCGCCAGCGGCGCGGCGATCCTGTTCTATTCCACCGATTACGACGAACTCATCGGCTGCTGCGACCGCGTGCTCGTGCTCTATGACGGCGCGGTCAAGCGCGAACTCGCCGGCGCCGAGATCACCGAGCGCGCGCTGATCAGCAGCGCGCTCAACATCGCGCCCGCGAGCCGAAGCGCCGCGATCGCGCCGGCGGTGGACGCATGAGCGACTGGCGCTATCGCCTCGCCGAGCAGAGGGGCACGCTGCTCGCTTTTCTGTTCTTCCTCGCGATGTTCGCGGTCTATGCGAGCAATCATCCCGCCGGGTTCACCGCCAATGTCGTGCAGACCGCGGCCAACAAGGGGGTGCTGCTCGCCCTCGTGGCGATCGCCCAGACCTTCGTCGTGCTGACCGCCGGCATCGATCTGTCGGTCGGCGCGGTGTTCGTGCTGACCAATTGCCTCGCCTCGTTCATCGTGCTCGGCTCGCCCGTGATGGTCGGCCTCGGCGTCGTCGGAGTGCTGGCGACCGGGCTGCTGTGCGGGGCGATCAACGGCGCGATCGTCATCTACGGCCGGCTGCAGCCGATCGTCACCACGATCGCGACCGGCGCGGTCTATTTCGGCGTTGCGCTGGCGCTGCGCCCGGTGCCGGGCGGCGACGTCGATTCCGGGCTCTCGGACGCGCTGACCGGCCGCGTGTTCGGCGTCGTGCCGGCGAGCCTGGTCGCGCTGCTGGTCGTCGTGCTGGTCGTCTGGGTTCCGTTCCGGCGCTCGCAACTGGGCCGCGCGACCTATGCGGTCGGCTCGTCGGAGGTCGCCGCCTATATGTCGGGCGTGCCGGTGCGCGCGGCCAAGTTCTTCGCCTACGTCCTGTCCGGCCTCGTCGCTTCGCTCGGCGGCCTGTTCCTCACCTTCATCACCGCTTCGGGCGAGGCCTCGTCGGCGAACGGCGGCTCCTATACGCTGTTCTCGATCGCTGCGGTCGTGCTCGGCGGCGTCTCGCTGTTCGGCGGCTCGGGCAGCGCGGTCGGCGCCGTGTTCGGCGCGCTGATGTTCCGCACCATAGGCGACCTCCTGTTCGTGTTCGATCTCGATCCGCTGTGGCAGCCCCTGTTCCAGGGCGTCGTGCTACTCGCGGCGGTCTGTCTCGGCTCGGTCCGACTGTTCCGGATCCGCAACCGTCTCGATCTCTTCGCATGAGGCCCGCCGCGATGACGATGACCGCCGCCCTGAGGCGCAGGATCGATCCGCCGGTCGCGACCGCGTTCGGCTGCATCGCGCTGCTGCTGTTCCTCGGCAGCCTCTATTCGACGAGCTTCCTGTCGCCCGAATATTTGCTCCAGCAGCTCAAGGTCGCTTCCTTCCTCGGCGTCATCGCCACCGGCATGATGCTGGTGATTCTGCTCGGCCAGATCGACCTGTCGGTGCCCTGGGTGGTCGCGGTCGGCGGCATGATGTCGACCGCGGCGACCGGCTGGGGGCCGACCGGCCAGGCGATCGCGATTCC
>JBEKZS010000231.1:0-5623 GCA_049509635.1 Roseiarcus sp. | reverse complement strand
ATAACGGCAACCAGCGTTGCCGCGCCTTCTATTGATGCCAGGCCCGCTAGCGGCGTGACGCCCGGGCCGGTTCCCGACAGTCCGGTCGCCGATGACTTCGTCGTCTCGCCCAATCATGGCGAGCGGCGCGGCGATCGGCGACCGGACTGCGTCGTCCTGCACTATACCGGCATGCCGACCGCCGCCGAGGCCCTGGCCTGGCTGTGCGATCCGGCCTCGGAAGTGTCGTGCCACTATCTCGTCGGGGAGGACGGGCGCGTCACCCAGCTCGTCGCCGAGCGGCGTCGCGCCTGGCACGCCGGGGTCGGCCGGTGGAAGGGCGAGACCGACATCAATTCCGCCTCGATCGGCGTCGAGATCGTCAATCCCGGCCATGGCGCCGGGGACGCCGCGCCGCCGCCGTTTCCGGCCCGGCAGATCGACGCCGTCATCGCGCTGCTCGCCGACCTCGGCGCGCGCCATCGCATCCGCCCCGAACGCATCCTCGCCCATTCCGACATCGCCCCCGCGCGCAAGCGCGATCCCGGCGAGAGCTTCCCGTGGGAGGCGCTGTGGCGCGCGGGCCTGGGTCACTGGACCGCGCCGGCGCCGCTCGCCGATGGCCCGATCCAGCGGCGCGGCCAGCAAGGCCCGCCGGTGCGCGCGCTGCAGGCGCTGCTCGCGCTCTACGGCTATGGCGTCGAACTCACCGGCGTCTATGACCGGCAGACCGAGCTCGCGGTCGCCGCCTTCCAGCGCCGCTTCCGCCCCGCGCGCGTCGACGGCGAAGCCGATTCCTCCACCATCGCCACGCTGCGCGCGCTGCTGGCCGGGCTGCCGGGCGCCGGGTCCGTCTGAGTGTTCCGCCGATGCGCGCCCGCCGCGGGCGCGTCAGGACGCGACGAACCAGTCGATCAGGCGCGCCGTCCGGCCGGGCGGCGCGTCCGGCGCCAGCAGTTCCAGGCGCAGCCCCGTGTTGACGCGCAGCGGAAACGGCGCGACCAGCGCGCCCGCCTTCAGGGCGGCGACAACCAGCGCCTCATGGGCCATGAGAATTCCCGCGCCGTCGAGCGCCGCCTGGACCGCCAGGCTGTAGAGCGAGAACGCCGGGCCGTCATGGCTCGGGACGCCGGTCGCGCCGGCGGCGCCAAGCCAGCGATCCCAATCGTCGGCCCAGCTCGTGTCGCGCAGCAGCGGGTGACGCGCGAGCTCGGCGGGCGCGTTCAGCGTCGCCGCGATCTTCGGCGTGCACACGGGGAATATCCGATCGTCGCAGAGCTTGAACGACCGGCTGCCGCGCCCCGCCTCGCGCATGAAGAAAAAGCCGAGATCGAACGGCTCGCGGCGGAAATCCGGCGCCGCCTCGAGCGCGTGGATCGAGGGCCGGACTTCGGGGAAGGCGGCGCGGAGCGCGGGAAGCCTGGGGGCGAGCCAGAGCTGAGCGACCGCGGGGAGGGCGGCGATGCCGAGCCGGGCGCGCGGCGCCGCCAGACGCAGCGCCTGCACCGCCGCGCCCAGGGCGTCGAACGCCCCGGTGAAGGCCGGCATCGCCGACTTTCCAGCGTCGGTCAGCTGCAGGCCCTGGGCATGGCGGATGAACAGCGCCGCCCCGAGCCAGGCTTCGAGCGCCTTGATCTGATGCGAGACGGCGGCGGGCGTCACGCCGAGCTCCAGCGCCGCCTTGGCGAAGCTCTCATGCCGCGACGCCGTCTCGAACGCTCTCAGCGCATTCAGCGGCGGCATGCGGGGGCGGGGCGGATCGACGGCGATCGGACTGGCTCTCTGGTCCGGCCGGCGGCCGGTCGCCGGCACACCGACGATCGCTCCAGCTTCGACACGCGCCGGCGCGCCGTCAACATCTTTCCGTTCGAGCGTGACGAGGCGGTCCCGGTCGCCGCGTCAGTTGATGAAGCGCAGCGTGTCGAACCGGCGACGAAACGCGGTCACTTCGGCCGCGAGCCGGTCGCCCGGCTCCTCCCCGCGCAGCGCGCGGGCGACCAGCGCCGCCAGCTCCGGCATGTCGTCGACGGTCATTCCCCAGCGGACGATCTCGGGCGTGCCGAGGCGCAGGCCGTTCATGTCGCCCTCGACGCTTTCGATCGGCAGGCCGATGCCGCACGAGAGGATGTTGGCCTTGCGCAGCCGCCTCGCCGCCCTCTGGCCGCCGCCGAACTGCGCGGCCTCGATCGCGAATTGATGCGACGCCGTCGCCCCCTTGCGGGTGCGAAACACCGGGAGTCCGCGTTCGGTCAGCTGATCGGCGAGCGCGCGGGCGGTCGCCGCCATCGCCGCGGCATAGGCCCGGCCATGGTCCTTCCAGTCGAGCAGCGTGATCGCCAGGGCGGCCGATTTGGCGGCGTCGAAATTGGCGGTCAGTCCGGGAAACGCGATGGCGTCGAGCTTCTCGGCGAGGCTGGCATCGTTGGTGAGGATGAGCCCCGACGCCGGGCCGCCGAGGCTCTTGTAGGTGCTCATCGTCATGAGATGGGCGCCCTCCTCGAGCGGCTGCTGCCAGGCATGGCCGGCGATCATGCCGCACAGATGGGCGGCGTCGAACAGCGTCAGCGCGCCGACCTCGTCGGCGATCGCGCGGATTTCGCGGACCGGGTGCGGGAACAGGTTGAGGCTGCTGCCGATCGTGATCAGCTTGGGCCGCAACCGGCGCGCCTGATCGCGAAGCCTGGCGACATCGACCGTGTAGCCGTCGGCGTCGATGGCCGCGGCATGGATGTCCAGGCCGTAGCGGCCGGCGCATCCGGCGACGTTGTGGGTGACGTGGCCGCCGATGCTGGGCGGCGGGACGATGATCGGATCGCCGGGCTTGGCCGCCAGCATGAATGCGTAGAGATTGGCGATGGCGCCCGAGGGCACGCGAATCTCGGCGAACCGGGCGCCGAACACCTCGGCGGCCAGTTCCGCGGCGATGATCTCCACCTGCTCGACGCCTTCGAGCCCCATCTCGTATTTGTCGCCGGGATAGCCGAGCGAGGGGCGCGATCCCAAGCCGCACGCCAGCGCGGCCTCCGCCCGCGGATTCATGACATTGGTCCCCGGATTGAGATTGAGGCAGTCGCGCTCGTGGATCGCCCGGTTGAGCGCGATGGCGCGGTCGATCGCGGCGAGGATCTGTTCGCTGTCGCGCCGGCTGGTGTCGCCCGCGAGCGACTGGACCAACCGTTCGGATTGCGCGGGAACCCAGTCCCGGTGCGCGAGCGCCGTCATCGTCATCTCCTGCCCCAATCGCCCGCCAATCCGGCGAACCCGCCGCAGGAAGCCTGAGCGGAGGCCGCCGCGCAAACGATTAGTTCTAGGCGCGAGGCTTATGGAAACTGAGCCTGACGGGGCGGGTGGGGTGGTTCGCGTGGGGCCGAGCTGCCCGATTTTCGGAACCACGGTCCGCCGTCGTGGCCGGAGCGCCGCCCAGCCGATCGCCGCAATCCTCCGCGTCGCCCGGGTCCCGAGGGCGCTCGGCAGCGAGCGTTGCGGGGGCGTCGGCGACCCGGCGACGAAATCGTGCGGCGAGGGCGCTGGAACGGCAGCGGAGGCGCGGCGCAGCCGCTCGACGGCGGCGCGGCCCGCCGGCGACGCCGCGTCGGCGGCCCGGACGGAACAGAGCAAACAGAGAGACGGGAGTTGAGCAAACTGGCGCCGTACCCGCGAGTTGAGAGCACTGGTACCGTAACCCGGGGTGACGGTCACTGGATCACCGGTGTCTCACGCAAGGGGCGCAGTACACAGGTGCGTAGCCGTAAATCCCGCGACTCATGATCGAGGCGAGAAGAATCTGCGGGACGCTCGAAGCGCATCGGTCACGCCGCGTCCAGGCGCGCGGTCGGGCGCCGGCGTGGGGCGCCCGATGGAAGCCCTTGAAGCCGCACGACGTCGTGTGTGCGGGCCGCTCTCCGGGCATCGGGCGCCAGGCGCCGCGGGGACGCCGCGACGATGGCAGGCAGGCACTTCTACTTGTCAATGAAGTATTTACGAGTGGTTGACATGGGCTTTCGCGCCCGCGATGGTCGATGAGGATTGAGAAATCGGGGTTGGTTGGGCGGGGCATACCGAGAGGCAGGACGGGGCATGGACGGCGGGCCAGAAACCGTGAGCCAGCTTAATTGAGTGTCAAGCGACATCCGGAATTGACCCCCTGACGACACCAAGAACTGACCCCCCATCGATGGCGCCCGTCATGCCTGTTCAGCCCGGCCGGCGAGCCGGCCGGGCTGAACAGGCATGACGGGTTCGCAAGTATCGAGCGCATCGCAGGGCCTGGCCTGGTCGCGTCCATAGCCGCGCGGCGGCTGGATGGCGACGAGCTCCTCGAGGTCCAGATCGACAATGGCCTGCAGGGCTTCGCCGGTAGAGGTGTCGCGCAAGGCTTCGGGCAGCGCCTCGAGCCACTGCCCATACTCGCCCTGCAAAGCGACGATTTCGGCAATGGCGGCGCTCCACCGCTGCAAGCGCGTGCGGCCCCGAGGCCGCATCCCGGGACGGGCCGCCGGGGGAGCCGGCGCGCTGGCATGGCGCGCGCGATAGCGCGCCTGGCGATCGGCCCCGGTCATCGCCCGGTGCCGAGCAGGCCGGCGCGGCGCTTCTCGCGCAGCCGGTAGCTGTCGCCGCGGATGGTCACCACCTGGCTGTGGTGCAGCAGACGATCCAGGATCGCCGTCGTCACCACCGGGTCGCCAAAAACCTTGTCCCATTCTCCCACCGAGCGGTTCGAAGTCAGCAGCAGGCTGCCGCGCTCGTAGCGGCGCGAGACCAACTGGAAGAACAGGTGGGCGGCGTCGGGTTCGAACGGCAGGTAGCCGAGTTCGTCGACGATCAACAGCTTCGGCTTGGCGTAGAAGCCCAGCCGCTCATCCAGCCGTCCCTCCGCATGGGCCTTGGCCAGACCGGCGACCAAGGCCGGCGCGCTGACGAACAGCACCGAATAACCCGCGCCGATCGCCGCCCGGCCCAGCCCGATCGCCAGATGCGTCTTGCCGACGCCAGGGGGCCCCAGCAGCAGCAGCGCCTCGCCATGCGCCACCCAGCGGCAGGCCGCCAGGTCGCGGATCTGACGGGCGTCGATCGACGGCTGGGCGGCGAAATCGAAGCCGCTGAGATCGCGCACACAGGGGAAGTGGGCGATCTTCCCCGCCATCTCGATCCGCCGTTCGTCCCGCCGGGCGATCTCGCGTTCGCACAGGAAGGCCAGCGTCTCGCGCAGGCTGAGGTCCTGCCGGGCCGCTTCGTCCAGCAGGCTGTCGAGCTGATCGCGAATGGCGGTCAGATGCAGCCGGGTCAGCCACCCCGTCAGCGTGGCCGGTTCGACCGGCCTCACCAGCCTCCTCCGGCGACTTGCTCATACTCGGCCAGCGGACGCAGCAGGGTCGGCGTCGCCTCCGCTGCGGGTTCTGCGGCGACCGGACGCGCCGTCCCGGCCACGCCGTGAAAATGCGCGGGATCGACGATCCGCTGCTTGCGTCCGGCCGTCTGGGCATGCGCCGCGATCTCCTGGCCGCCATGGCGAATCCGGATGCGGTCGTCGTCCACGCTGACCTCGACGCTCTGGCCGATCAACCGCCACGGCACGCTGTAGCTGTTGGCGTCCACCTCGACCATGCAGTCGGCCTGCACCTTGCGCACCAGTTCGCGCACCTGG
>JBEKZS010000230.1:0-4776 GCA_049509635.1 Roseiarcus sp. | reverse complement strand
TTCGACGACGAGGCCCATGCGCTTCGCATCGCCAACGGCACGCGCTTCGGCCTTGCCGCGTCCGTCTGGACCAATGATGTGGCGCGCGCCCATCGGGTGACCAGCGGCTTCTATCTCAGCCACGCCGTGGAGCTCACCCGGCCATGACCCGCGCGCATCGCCTCCATCTGCCCGCGCGAGCCGGCTCCGGTCCCGCGGCCGGGCGCGCGCGCGCGGCGATCGTCAAGGGACTGATGAGCTTCGGCCCGCACGTCCTCCCGTTCGCCGACGCGGGGACGGCCGAGTTGCCGATGAGCCGGCTCCTGAGGCTCTCGCTGTTCCAGGTGACCGTCGGCATGGCCGCGGTGCTGCTGATCGGCACGCTGAACCGGGTGATGATCGTCGAACTCGCGGTGCCCGCCTGGATCGTTGCGGTCATGCTGGCGTTGCCGCTGCTGTTCGCGCCATTCCGCGCGCTGGTCGGCTTTCGCTCCGACACCCATCGCTCGGTGCTCGGCTGGCGCCGCGTGCCGTTCATCTGGTTCGGCACGATGCTGCAGTTCGGCGGCCTGGCGATCATGCCGTTCGCGCTGCTGATCCTGTCGGGCGACACGACCGGGCCGATCGTCGTCGGCCAGATCGCGGCGGCGCTCGCCTTCCTGCTGGTCGGCGCCGGCCTGCACACCGTGCAGACGGTCGGCCTCGCCCTGGCGACCGATCTGGCGCCGGCCCACGCGCGGCCGCGCGTCGTCGCGCTGCTCTGCGCGATGCTGCTGTTCGGGATGGCGGTCAGCGCGCTGGCGTTCGGCGCGCTGCTCGCCCATTTCAGCGAAATCCGGCTCATCCAGGTCGTCCAGGGGTCGGCCGTGGTGACGATGGTGCTCAACTGCGCGGCGCTGTGGAAGCAGGAGGCGCGCAGCACCGCGCTGAAGCCGGGCGCGGCGCCGCGCGCGGAATTCCGCCACGCCTGGACAGCGTTCGCGGAGGCCGGGCGCGCGCGCCGCCGGCTGATCGCGACCGCCCTCGGCACCGCCGGCTTCAGCATGCAGGACATCCTGCTCGAGCCCTATGGCGGCAAGGTGCTGCATCTGCCGGTCGGGGCGACGACCGCGCTGACCGCGATGCTCGCGACCGGCGGCGGAATCGGCCTCGTCATTGCCGCGCGCTGGCTGACCCGCGGCGCGGACGCGCATCGCGTCGCAGCGGCCGGCGCGATGGTCGGCGTCGTCGCCTTCGCCTCGGTCGTATTCGCCGCGCCGGCGGCGTCAGGACTCCTGTTCGGCGCCGGCGTCGCGCTGATCGGCCTCGGCGGCGGCCTGTTCGCCCACGGCACGCTGACCGCCTCGATGAGCCATGCGCGTCCCGAGGACCGCGGCCTCGCGCTGGGGGCCTGGGGCGCCGCGCAGGCGACCGCGGCCGGCCTGGCGATCGGGTTCAGTGGAATCGTCTGCGATTCCATCAACGCGCTCGCCGCGCAGGGATCGTTCGGCGAGGCGCTCGAAGGTCCGGCGGTCGGCTATTCCTTCGTCTATCTCGCCGAAATCGCGCTGCTGTTCGCAACTCTCGTCGCGATCGGCCCGCTCGTCCGCTCGGGCGGCGCGCAACACCGGAAGGAGCCGCCCGGCTTCGACCTCGCTGCAACGCCCGGCCTCAACCCTGGAGTCGTCCGATGATCCACGGAGCCATAACCAGCAATATCGACGTGGCGCAGGTGGTGCTCTACGCCTTCTTCGTGTTCTTCGCAGGCCTCATCTGGTACCTGCGAGGCGAGGATCGGCGCGAGGGCTACCCGCTCGAATCCGAGGCGATGGGTCGCCAGAAGCAACGCGGGTTCCTGTTCATCCCCAGGCCCAAGACGTTCCGCCTCCACGGCGGCGCGAAAGTCAAGGCGCCGCGCTTCGACGTCGATCCCAGGGCCGTGAACGCGGTCAAGGTGGCGCCCTGGCCCGGCGCCCCGCTCGAGCCGACCGGCGATCCCCTATTGGCGGCGGTCGGTCCGGGCTCCTACGCCCTGCGCGCCGACGTCTCCGAGAAGACTTTCGACGGACGCGATCTCATCGTCCCCCTCCGCGTCGCCACCAATTACGCGGTCGCCGGCGAGGGCCCCAATCCGATCGGCATGGAGGTCGTCGGCGCAGACGGCGTGGTCGGCGGCGTCGTCACCGACGTCTGGGTCGACCGCGGCGAACATCTCCTGCGCTATTTGGAGGTCTCGACGGCCGCAGGCGCGCGCCGGGTCCTGTTGCCGGTGCCGTTCGCCAACGTCAAGGGTTCGGCGCGGCGGGTCGTCGTCGAGGCGATCCTGGGAAGCCAGTTCGCCACTGCGCCGACCACCAAGTCTCCCAACCAGGTCACCCTGCTTGAAGAGGAAAAGATCGTCGCCTATTATGGCGGCGGCACGCTTTACGCCAGCCCGGAACGAGCGGAGCCGTTGCTATGAAGGCCGTCAATCTCGAACTGCTGCTGCCGGCCGACATACCGCATGGCGAGCGCATCCTCTGGCATGGGCGTCCGCAGTGGATCAGCCTGGCGCGGCGGGCGTTCCGCGCCGATTACGTGGCGGCCTATTTCGGCGCCGTGGCGGCGATCAATTTCATCATCGCCGGATATTCCGGCGGTCTGGCGGAGGCGGGCCTGTCGGCGACCAAGACCCTGGCGGCGGGCGCCGCGGCGCTGAGCCTCCTGTTCCTGCTGGCCTATCTGGCCAGCCGCACGTCCCTCTACGTCGTGACCTCGCGCCGCGTCATCATGAAGATCGGCATCGCCCTGCCGATCTTTCTCAATCTGCCGTTCTCGTCGATCGCCGCGGCGGCGCTCCATGCCTATCCCGACGGCACCGGCGAGATTCCGCTCGCGCTGGCCGGAGGGACGCACATCGCCTACCTGCACCTGTGGCCGCATGCGCGGCCGTTCCGCCTGGCGCGGCCGGAGCCTGCGTTGAGGTCGGTTCGCAACGCCGCCGCAGTGGCGGAGACGCTGGGCCGCGCCCTGGTCGCGGCGGCCGAGGAGACCCGCGCCGCCGGCGACCGGCCCGTGGCCGGCGCCGAGGCCTATCCCGACGCCGCCGTCGCCGCGGCGTGAGCATTCCGAGGGGATCGCGATGAGCCAGTCGATGAGCCACGGACGGGCCGCGCGAGGGAGCGCCCTGCCGCGCGCCGTCGTCGCCGGGGCGGCGTCGCTCGTCGTGTTCGCGCTCATCGCCACCGGCCTCGGACGGGTGAGCGACGTCGGCGCGGTGCACATGCCCAGGGCCGACGTCGTCGAATCGCTCGCCCTGCGTTTCGAGGACCGGGACGACGGCGCGGTGGCCGTGCGCGATTCGCGCGACGGGCGGATCATATACACCGTCGCCCCTGGCGTCGGCGGGTTCATCCGCGCGACCGTGCGCGGCCTCGTCCAGGAACGCAAGCGCGCCGGCATCGGCCCCGAAACGCCCTTCACGCTGACCCATTGGAGCGACGGCACGGTGTCGCTCGAGGATTCGACGATCGGCCGGCGCGTCAGCCTCGAGGCGTTCGGGCCAACCAACGCGGAGGCGTTCGCGCAATTGTTCGCGGCGCGGGGTCAGATCCGATGAGCGGATCGTGGCGGCTGCGTCGGCGGACGTTCGAGGCGCCGTGTACGGTCGAGATCGAGCATTCGCCCGAGAGCCTGCACGCCCATGTCGAGATCGACGGCGACTTCGAAATCGAGCCCGGCGATCAGGTCCTCGTCCACGACGCGCCGACCGACGTGCCCTATGGCGAGCGCGTCGTGGTGCGGCGCACCGCGACGGTGATCCGCGCCGGGCTGCTCGAGCGCATCTGGACGCGCCTGTCGGGCAATTTCGAGCTCACCGAGCTCTACGACGTCAGCTTCTCGGAAAGGAGGAGACTATGAACGCCCCCTTGCGCCCCGGACTGTCGATCGAGGCGACGCGCGCAGCCCAGGAGAACACGCTCCTCAACCCGCGCTTTTATACGACGGATTTCGAGGAGCTCGACCGGACCGACGTCAGCGGCGTGCGCGCGCAGTGGGACCTGCTGATCGAGGAACTGCGCGCCGACCCGAACAAGCGCCATTTCGTCCGCAACGAGGAGTTCGACGGCGATTTCTCGCAACTGCCGAAAGACCTCGATAAGGAGTTCCGCGACTTTCTGGTCAGCTCGATCACCGCCGAATTCTCCGGCTGCGTGCTCTACGCGGAGATGCGCAAGCGCGCCAAGAACCCCGACATCCGCGAATTGTTCGGCTTCATGAGCCGCGACGAAGCGCGCCATGCGGGCTTCATCAACGACACGCTGAAGGACTTCGGCATCGGCGTCGACCTCGGCTTCCTGACCAAGGTGAAGAAATACACGTTCTTCCGGCCGAAATTCATCTTCTACGCGACCTACCTCTCGGAGAAGATCGGCTACGCCCGCTATATCACCATCTATCGCGAGCTCGAGCGCCATCCGGACCGGCGCTTCCATCCGATCTTCAAGTGGTTCGAGAAGTGGTGCAACGACGAGTTCCGTCACGGCGAGGCCTTCGCGCTGCTGATGCGCTCCAACCCACGGCTGACCTCGGGGATCAACGCCTATTGGATCAAGTTCTTCGTGCTCGCGGTGTTCGCCACCATGTATGTGCGCGATCATTGCCGGCCGGCGTTCCACGAGGCGATCGGCGTCGACCCCTCGGACTATGATTTCGAAGTGTTCCGCATCACGTCCGAGATTTCGCGGCAGGTCTTCCCGCTGACGCTGAACCTCGATGATCCGCGCTTCAGACGCGGCCTCGATCGCCTGCTGGCGATCGCGCGGGCGAGCGCAGACG
>JBEKZS010000023.1:0-39661 GCA_049509635.1 Roseiarcus sp. | reverse complement strand
TATCGAAGCTTCACCGGCCATACTTCGCCCACAGGGCGCGGACGTCCTCGTCCGTCACAAACTCGCCGCGTGCGGCCTCCGCGAGGTCGGCGCGTTCCTCCGGCGTAAGCGCGTATATCGGCTGCGCGATTCCAGCCAATTGCGAGGGCATGTGCGCAAGCTCGTCCTGCACGTCGTCGGGCAAGGCGGACACGGTGGCGACGGCTTCCTGGAACAAGCGGGTCATGGCGGCGACCATACCTCTTGCGGCCTCGAAGCGTGAGCCGACGGCCCACGCTCTCCAGCAAACGCCTTCTCTCGCATAAGGACGAATCGCGCCGACTGTCGCTCGGATGAGTTACAGCGTCCGAGTGACCCGTATCGTGTGACTTTATCTCCACCGGCGTCTTGTGTCGTATTCGCCCGGCGTCCGAGGGTCGTCCGTTCGATCCCTCGGGGCGCCAGGAGCGTCAGATGGGCCAGGAGCCGACAATGGAGCCGCTGCGGCGTCGCGACGATCGCGCCGACCAACCGGCGCCCGATCGCGCGGAGAACATCGGTCGGTTGGCCGAAGCCGCCGACGCCGGCAACCCGGACCGCGAGCCTTCGGGCGCCGGGCCGCGCGCCAGCATCGCCGCGGCCGCCGACGGCGCGCCGCCGTCCGCCGAGCCCGCCGTTCCGTCCTCGACCGTCTGGTCGTCATCCGTCGCCCTCGCCTTGACCGGTGAGCGCGCGGCGTTCCTCGAAATCCTCTGCGCCGCCGCCGGGGCGGACGTTCCGCCGGCGGTCCGCCGCGGCTTCCGGCGCGCCGGCAATCCCGCTTCGAGCGAGACGGCCGCATTCGAGCGGCTGGTCGACGACGTCGTCGACGAGGCGACGCCTTCGCTCGCGGCGCCGATCTGCGCGGCGCTCGCCGCGCGCACGGTCGCCCGCTGCCTGCCGGGCGCCGAGGCCGGGGTCGGCGCGGCCGATGCCGAGGCGCTGCTCGCCGCCTGGCTGGAGACGGCGCGGGCGATCGCCGCCGCGCGCGGCGCCGCCGGCCTGCGCAGGCTGCTGCCGACCGCAGCGCTGCTGGCGCGCAAGAGCGCGGGGCGCGGCGAACCGGCGGCGGAGATCGCCACCACGATGCGGCGGATCGCGGCGCGGATCGTCGCCGAGCTTTCGCTCGATCGCGCATTCGGCGGCGCCGCCCAGGACGAGGAATACCAACCGATGCCGAGCGGGAAGTCGAGCCCGCGCCGCATCGTCATCCGCGGTCCCGTGGAGATGACGCTCGACGCACGCTGACCCGGGCGCATCGCCCGATCACAAGGAGACCCTCGATGAGCGACAGGTTTGAAGACGATCTGATGGAAGACCTGATGGCCGAGCCCGAGGGGCGCAGCGGCCACAGCGCGATGGACGAATTCGAAGGCGCCGACGAATACGACGCCGGCGACGAGTCCGACGAACTGGACGAACTCGACGAACTGGAGGATTCGGCCGAAGATTCCGCCGAGGACCAGTTCGAGTCGTTCGAGGGCGAGGATTCGCTCGACGAACTCGAGGAGGCGGTGACCGACGCCCTGGAGGCGGAGGACGCCGACGAGTTCTGGGGCGGCTTCCGCAAGGTTCTCAAGACGGTCGGCAATGTCGCGCGCAAGGTCGGGCCGATCGCCAAGATGATCCCGATCCCGCAGGCGCAGCTGATCGGCGGCGCCGCCGACCTCATCGGCAAGGTGCTCGCCGACGAGGGCGACGAGATGGACGCCCTCGACGATCTCTCCGATTTCGCCGACGAGGAAGAAGCGTTCGACGCATTCTCGCCCGCGATCGCCGGCCTGGCGATCCGGGGCGCGCTGAAGCACAAGGCCGCGGCGATTCCGCGCGTCCAGCGGCGCCAATTGGTCAAAGCGGTCTCGACCGTCACCAGGCAGATCGCCCGCAAGCATGGCGTGCGCGCCGTCGCCGCCGTGCCCGGGCTGGTCCGCTCCGCGCGCAACCTGCTGGTGCGCAAGCAGCTGCCGGTCAAGCATCTGCCGCATCTGGTCAGGCGCGCCGCGCGCCTGGCGGTGCGCTCGCCGCGCGCGCTGCGCAAGTTCGCCAGCGTCGGCGCCAAGCTGCGCACCGGAAGGACCGCGCATCGCGCCGGCGCCCTGCGCAAGACGGGCCGAAGCCGCTACGGCGTCGGGCTCGGCGGCTACGGCGCCGGCGGCAAGCCGCGGGCGGTCGGCGTCGCCCGCAGCGGCGGCTCGACCGGCGCCGCGACCGGCGCGGGCTATTGCCCGAACTGCCGGCGGCGCACCTATCGGCTGAAAGGCCCGGTCACGCTGACGATCCAGTCGATCTGAACGGGCGGGAAACGCGGAGCGGGCGAGCCCCCGGGCGAAGCGACGCTCTGCAACTCCCTCGCCCCGGTCCGCCGCAGGACCGGGGCGCGTGTGGCGGGCGAGCAGGACATGTCGGTCATGGAACGATATTCCGTCAGGGAAGCCAGGACGTTCCTGCAGGCCAGGATCATCGGGCTCGCGGCCCGCGCGCGGCGGCTGGCGCGCATCGACTATGCCTCGGTCGGCATCCGGCCGCAGGATCTGCCGTTCACCCCCTCCCCCGCGCATTTTCAGGCGGCCAATGCGAGGCTCGCTTCGATCGACCGCGAGATCGCCCGTCGGCTGGAGGTCGTCGAGCGCGAATGGAGCCACGCCGGGCTTCAGCGGGTGCTGATCGACATCGCCCTGGTCGAGCGCGAGATCGATCGCGCCCGCCGCGCCTTCGGCATGTTCTTCGAGGTGTTCGCCCAGCGCGGCAGCTCGTTCGCGCCGGTGCTGGCCGCGCATGACGTCATCGCCAACGATTGCTACGACGCCGTGCGCCAGGGCGCGCCGCGGCTGCTCGGCGCCAAGGCGGCGCTGGCGCCGGTCACCTATCTCGAACACGGCTACTCGCCGGCGACCCAGCGCCGCGGGGCCATGCTGTCGCGCCTGCTGGGCGAGTCCAATCCGTTCCCGATGATCCGCATCCCGTGGGACCGCGACAACCCGTGGCAATCGGTGTTCCTCCACGAATGCGCGCACAACCTGCAGGCCGACATGGGCGTCTGGCAGGAGAATCGGGTGGCCGTCGCCAGGCGGGTGCTGACCGCGTCAGGCGATCCCGTCCTCGGCGCCGTCTACGGCCGCTGGCACAAGGAGATTTTCGCCGATCTGACCGCGCTGCTGCTCGGCGGCCCGGCGGCGGCCTGGGGCATGGCCCTGTTCCTGACCCATCCGGCGCCGCGCGCGCTGACCTATCGGCACGGCGGCGTCCATCCGACCGGCTTCCTGCGCGTGCTGATCCTGACCGAAATGCTGCGGCGGATGGGCTTCGGCGCCCAGGCCGCGCAGCTGGAGCGCGTGTGGCGCCGTCTCTACGACGTCAGCCGGTTCCACCGGCTGCCGCAGCGGCTGCTGAGCTCCGCCGGCGCGCTGCTGCCGCATGTCGTCGACGAGATCGCCTTCCAGACGCGGCGCAATCTCGCCCATCGCGCGCTCGCCGACATCATCGTGTTCCGCCGCGAGGACGAGGACGCGATCGAGGCGGGGACGCGCCGGCTGATCGAGGGTCGCGCGCCCGATGCGGCGCTGCCGCCCCGCCATCTGGTCAGCGCCGCCAGCTACGCGCTCGGCTCCGGCCGCATTCGGCCGCTCGCGCTCTCCAGGCGCGTGGTGGCCCGTCTGGCGAGCGAACACCCGCCGGCCCCGCCCACGATCAGCGCCGCCCAGGCGGCGCTGGCCGCCTGACCCCTTGCCTACAGCGAGATGAGGTAGCCCATGTCCTTCCCCCCAAACGGCTTCGCGAACGGCGCAGGCTTCACCGGCCCGCCACGCGGCGGCGCGCCTCGCTCGGGCGGTTCTCGCCCCCCATCGGGCTCCGCGGCGAGCCTCGCGCTCGACAACATGCTGCGCAACCAGCTCAAGGTGACCAATCCGCGCGATCCCAAGCAGATCGCGGAAGGGCTGCTGGCGTACTATCAGGACCTGCCGCAGGCGGCCGGGATCAGGCAGGAGGCGCTGGGCCTGCCGTTTCTCCAGGCGCCGACCATGCCGGCGCCGGCGCCCGCGCAGCCGACCTCCTCCGACGCGGAATTTCGGATCGCCAACGGCGATGTCGAAAAGGCCTTGCAGGACCTCACCAACAACCCGCTCACCAACGACATCACCCCCGAAATGGAGGGTTGGGGCGACGCGATCCGCAGCGCGGTCACCCAGGGCCGCAACGCGGCGCGGCTGGGTCTCGACCCGACCCAGCGCGACAAGGTGATCGCGGTACGCCGCCAGCTCGGCGAATACGGGCGGATGGCCCGCTTCGTCGGCTCGCTGTCGCCGGGCATGACCCAGAATTTCCGGCGTCTCGGCAAGGCGCTGGACGAGGTTTCGGCGGTGCTGCTGGTGATGCTCGGCGAGTCGCTCGCCAGCGTCGGCTTCGCCACCGGCTACTATCTGCTGCAGGTCCCGCTGCCCGAACTCCAGCAGCGACGCGACGCCGTGGTCTATGCGCTGCGCAATTTCAACGGCGGCGCCCAGCAATCCTACGGATCGGACGACTGGCCGCGCGGCATCGACGCGTATCGGCGGCTCTACAAATGGCTCGAGGAGCAGGGCCAGGGAGATCTGCGCTCGCTGCTGCTCGAGAACGAAGTCGCGCAGACGATGGATGCGCTGATCGGCCGCGCCCAGAACGGCACGTCCGAAGGCCTGCGCGCGCTCGGCGTCACCGCGCAGCTCGACATCGAGCGGTTCCGCCGGATGGCGATCGTGGCGCCGGGCGCGATGGCGCGCGAGGACGGCCACTCGGACCGCTCGCCGCCGATGGAATCCTACCTGCAGGCGCTCGAACTGTTCGCCGAAACGTTCAGGCCCGCCGGCGGCCTGCGGCTGCTGCGGATCGCGAGGCCGCCGATCCTCCTGTATGGCCTCTACAGCATGAACCAGATCGAGGACGACAACGCGCTGTTCGATCTCATCGCCGTGCGCGGCACGCTCGCCACGATTTTCGACAATCTCTTCCCGAGCAACAGCTCGCGCGGGGTGCAGCCGCAGGTGCTGCTCGACATGCTGCTGCTCGAGCTCGACCGCGGCATCGATCTCCTGGCGCTGGGCTCGGCGACCAACGAGGGCGGACCGACCGAGTGGCGGGCGATCGCCTTCTGGGCGATCGTGCGCGTCATCTATCGGCTGCTCCATCAGGGCGCCGCCGCGTTCAAGGACGGCCCGATCCACGACCTGCCCCGGCTCGCGGCGGACCTCAACTCGATCCAGCAGGATTACGCCAATGCGACCTCCGGCGTTCCCCACCTGACGCGCGCGTTCGACCGCTTCGCCTCGCTGTCGTTGACCCAGGTGCCCGAACACCTCGACGAACGCCGGCGCCAGGGCGTGGCCGAAGAGCTGCGCGTGCAGGCGAGCCTGGAAGAGCGATGGGAGAATCTGGTGCGCACGGTCGCGCCCGAGGCCGGCGACCAGCAGACGATCTTCACCCTGCTGGGCAGGATCATCGCGCAAGCCGCTTACGAAGCCAAGGTCCATCATCTGCCGCGGATGGCGCCGGCGCTGCCGCCGCAATTCGAGCAGAGCCTCGATGCGATCGCCAGGAGAGTCTGATGAGCCCCGCAACCAGTTCCAACGGCGCGCCGACCCTCGCCGCGCCCACGCTTCAGGCGCCCGAGGCGGAATTCAGCCTCGTTACCGCGCACGAGCTGCACATGCTGAGGGAGCTCGCGACCTTCAGGGACAGTCCGGAGATCCGCGGCACGCTGCTCGGCGTCTCCTCGATCAGCGCGCTGCTGCTCTACGAGATGGTCGAACGGCTGGACCGGGTCGGCGATCATCTGGGCAAGATGAGCACGCCTTACGGCCGGGTCGAGGCAGTTCCGGCGGTCGCGCCGGCGGCCGCTCCCGCGCCCTCGACGGCGACGCCTCGGGCGCAGCCTGCTGCGGAAGCTGCGGCGCCGGCGGCGCCGGCCGCCGAGCCGGCCAGGCTGCTGGCCTCCACGGCGATCGAAAAGGCCTCGACCGATGCGATCGGCCAGGCCGTCGCCGCCGCCCTCGCCGAGTCCGTGCAGAAGCCGTTCGCCGACGTCCTCGCCAAGATCGGCGACCTCGGCGCCAGTCTCGCGCAATTGCAGGCCGGGCAAAGCGGCCAGCAGGCGCGCATCGACGGGTTGCAGGCGACGATCCATGCGCTGACCCAGCAGACGAGCGCGCTTCAGTTCGGCCAGGCGAGCGCCGCCGAGCGCTTCGACGGCCTCCACGCCCGCTTCGAGGGCGCCGTGCGCCGGCTGGGCGATCTGTCCGACGCCGTCGCCGGGATGGGCGTCGAACTCGACGTGGTGGAAGCGGCGACGGTTGCGCTCGAGCAGGAACTGGAGGCGGATCAGCATCCGCCGGGAGACGACAAGCCTCCCCGTGCGGCCGCGCCCGCGCGCAAACCATCCCGTAAAAAGTGATTCATGGACAAGACACCGCGCGCCGCGAGTCCGGCGCCGCGTCCGCATCTTTTGAGCCGAGGAGCCGATCGATGACCATCCAGCATACGGAAACGATCCAGCGACTCTGGGACCGCTTCATCCACGATCAGCTCGCCGGGATCGCGCCCGAGGAGCGCCGCGCCTACGAACAGCAGTTCGAGGACCGCTTCGCCGAACTCTCGCGCACGGGCGCCGACGCGCCGCCCGGCGGCGACGGCTTCCTCGATCTCATCGGCTTCGGCGGCAAGGGCCCGATCGCGTTCGAAGAGATGGGCTATCCCTACGTCCAGCCCGATTTCGACGACAGCGTGGTGCCGAGCCAGCTGCACGCCGCCGCCGAACTCTACCTGATCTACCAATACGAGCGCTCGAAGGTCTTCCAGGTGGCGGACGTGCTGCTGCGGCTGTTCCACCACGGCCGCATGCGGATCCAGCGCGGTCCGGGCGCGCGCGGCCTCTACCTGCTGGAGAAGTGGCAGCCGCTGCGCTACTCGCTGCGCCACCGCGAGACCGCCTATCGCCGGGCGTTCAACTACGGAATCAACGCCGCCCCGGCGGGCGCCGTCGTCAACCGCAACTTCCATCGCCAGCTGGTCGGGTTCATGGTGTCGCTGGCGCAATATTTCCGCGATCTGTTGATCGGCGAAGTCATCCGCGGCGGCCAGTCGATCGAACAGCGCCCGTTCGGCAGCGTCGCCACGGTCCAGCGGCTCGGCCTCGACCTGCGCTACGCGCTCGACCGCGCCACCTACGGCAACATCTACGCGCTCGCGATGGAGACCGGCCATTATCTGCGCCAGGTGCTCAACCTGCTCGATGCGCCCGACATCAAGAAGGCGTTCGACGCCAACACCAAGTGGAACGTCGTCGAAATCGTCTCGCAGCGCTATCTGGGCGGCATGGCGGAGATTTCCCAGCGCGCCAAGATGGGCGAGAGCGGCCGGCGCATCCTGCAATTCGTCGCCGACCACGACTTCAAGACCGGCATCGACCCCCTGCTGTTCCAGTCGGAGATGCGCCCCATGGGTCCGCACGCGGAAGCCTGGCTCGCCGCCTATCGGATGACCCGCGAAGGCCGCGGGTTCGTCGGCGTCGCGCCGGCGCTCCAGGATGTGCTCGGCGCCCGCGGCAAACGCGAAGCCGAACCGGCGCTGGCCGATCTCTAGCGGGGAGCGGCGACAATGGGCCGGGAGCAACTTTGGCCCGATCTGTCGGTGCAGATCAGCCGCCGGCGGTGGCGCTGCGTGCCCGATCCGCACCTGTGCCTGTCCTACGAGGGCGCGGCGTTCGTGCGCGGGCTGACGACCCACGCCGAGGTCTGGCTGGCGCCCGAGTTCCTCAACATCCTCGACAATGCGCCGCTCTACGACCAGCAGCCCAGGCTGTTGACCGAATCGCTCGGCGGCCACCATACGCCGGAAGAGGTTCGCCATGCCCTGCGCATCTGGCTGCGGCTGCGCAACGAAGCCGGTCACGTCGGCGGTCCCCTGTGCTGGGTGCGCGACGCGCTGCGGGAGAGCTGCCTGCCGGCCGGAATGGAGGAATCGATCGTGCCGCGCTGGGAGGCGATGGCCGAGGCGCTCGACGAACGTCTGGCCTATACGGCCGAAGCGAGCGGCCCGGGGATCGCCGTCACCCGCGACATCGCCGCGCTGGCCGCGGTGGTGCCCGGCGCCGTGCTGCTCAGCAGGCGCGAAGCGGCCGAGCCCGATCAGCCGCCGCTGCTGTGTCGCCATTTGCAGACCTGGCGGCTGCCGTGCCGGCGGCTGAAGGTCGGCGACGACCTCGTCGCGCTGGAGCGCAATCTGCTGCTGCATCTCCTGGTCGAGGCGGGGCTCGCCGGTTTCCTGTGGGGCGGGCTCGGGCTCACCGTGGTGCATCTGGTCGTCCCCGACCGGTTCCGCGTGCCCGCCGGCCATGGCTTTGCCGGGTCCGGCGAGGAGCTCGACATGCTCGCCGAGGGCGAGCCGCTGCAGGTGAAGAGCGCGTGGGAGGACGCGCAGGCCTTCTGGTACGACCTGCCGCAGGAGCACGCCCATGACGGATGACGATCGCGCGCGGCTGCGCATCAATTCGGACGAACTGGTGATGCAGGCGGTGATGGGCCAGATCGCCCATCCGGTCGGGCGCGCCAATCCCTACCGGATCGGCCAGGACGGCGTCGCGCGCGTGCTGCCGGGCACCGGCGGCATCACCATCAACCGCCGCATCGGCGACCCCTGCGTCGGCCTCGCCGCCGACCATGTCGAGCCCGGCGTCGCGCTGCACAACAACGGCCGCGAAATCATCGGCGGCCGCGACGGCCCCAATCTGGCGCTGCTGACCAGCGCCTGCGTCGGCAATCTGGCGCGCGTGACCAGCGGACCGGCGGCCGGCGCGACCGGCATGGTCACCGGCAAGCATGGCGGCGTCAATCACGTGCTGGTCGACTTCAACCTCGAGACGCTGCTGCGCCTCGCCATCGGCGACCGCGTGCAGATCTATTCCTCCGGCCTCGGCCTGCAATTGCTCGACTTTCCGCAAATCACGGTCACCAATAGCGCCCCGAGCCTGCTGCGGCGCTGGGGCCTTCGCCGGCGCGGCGCGATCCTCGAGGCGCCCGTCACCCATGCGCTGCCCGCCGCGATCATCGGCTCGGGTCTCGGCAAGAACAGCGTCTGGCGCGGCGACTTCGACATCCAATTGTTCGATGCGCCGACCCGCCGCCGCCATCGTCTCGACACGCTGCGGTTCGGCGACATCGTCGCGGTGCTCGACAGCGACACCCGCTACGGCGCCGCCTGGCGCAGCGGCCGCACGACGATCGGCGTGGTCGTCCACAGCGACAGCACGGTCAGCGCGCACGGCCCCGGCGTCTGCGTCCTGCTGACCGGACCGGCCGCCTGCCTGCGGCCGGTGCGCGACGACGGCGCCAATATCGCCTTCCTCTATCAGCGCCGCGACTTCGTTGCGCCGCGCGCGCGCACGCCGCTGGTCGCGCGCGGCCGGCAGACGGCGCCGGCGCGGCTCGCCGCTTCCGCGACCGCGCGGGTTCATCGAGCAACTCGGGGGCCGCGCGGCCACATTCATGGCGATGGGCGAGGCGCGTGAGCGCGGCTGCGAGCCCACTCGCGAGCCGAGCCAGAGGGACATCGGGCGGGATTTCGAAGCTGATTTCACGGTCATCCAATTTCCTCGGCGCCTGACGCGGCGGCGATCGCGGGTTTCGAGGCGAAGCGGAGCGCGACGCCAGATGAGAGAGCAGTCCAGCTTTGAACCGGAGGCGCCAAGCCCGGTCGGGGGCCGCGCGCAAGGCGACGGCGAAGTCGGCCGCATCGAGGTCGGCGAGCGCACGTTCATCATCGCGCTGGCGAACGAATTCGGCCGCCCGTCGCCGCTGAAGGAGATGAGCCGGTTCCAGATCCTCGGCTGCGATCTCGTCGTGCTCGAAGCGACGGCGAGCGGCGGCGATGGCGCCGGCGCCGCGGACGACTCGGGGGGCCGCGAACTCGCCAGCCGGCTCACCGGCCGCGAGCTCGAGATCGCGGTGCTGGTCGCGCGCGGCTACGCGACCAAGAACATCGCCTACCGGCTGCAGATCAGCGAATGGACGGTGGCGACCTACCTCAGGCGCATATTCGCCAAGCTCGGCGTCTACAGCCGCGCGCAGATGGTCTACCGCTGCGCGCCGCTGATCGACCGCATCGGCGAGATTTGGCCGCCGGGGCCCAGGAGCCAGCAGCCGCCGCCGCGCGTCGCGCCGGCGCCGGACGCCGAGCCGGACCGGCATCCGGCCGATGTCGTCGCCCTGTCGAGGAAGGAGCGCGACCAGCCCGGCGCGGCTCAGTTCCCGGACGCCGGCAAAGGCCGACCGTTGCAGGTCCCCGGCCGCCGGCGGACGAACCGCGCCTACGAGCAGAGGTAGGACCGCCTCGCCGTCGGGCCGAGGCCCATTCCCGCTCCGGGCTGCCAAGCCCCGTCAGAAGGGATCGCTATCCTTCCAGGTACACCCTGCGTATGTGTTCGAATTTTGATCGTACATGTTGATCTGGATCGCCTGAGGATCGTCCGGCTGCGAGAGCCGAATGCACCCGCCGGCCACCGACGCGGCCTTGAGCCACGCTTTCTTTTGCGCCGCCGACAAGGTCATGTAGGTATTGATTATATCCTCGCAAGCGAGGCCTTGCGCGTCGGCAATTGTGACCGGGAGTCCAAACTTCATCGCCATTTTCGCCGCCCTTGATCAAATGGTTGACGGATCTGACCTGCGATAATCGGCTCATTGGGGAGGAGTCGTAAACGCGCTCCTGATCGCGGCAGCCAATTCCGATGCAAAGGCTGCGTTCAGACCTGGCGTCTTTAGTTGACCGTTGCTCTGCGGGCCCAGGGTTATGATCAAATCCTGAGTTCTATCCCGGCTGGCCATGAACAGCGGCGATGATCCTGTATTCGCCGATACGAGCGCGAGTTTCCACATCGGGGTCACATTCCCAGAGGAGACGATCTCAAATTTCACCTCGTGGGAAATCACCCCTGAAGACGTCGCGAACGAGTCGGGAATCTCATAATGCGCCTCCTCCCGGTATTGAAGGTTTGTCACCGCCCGCAGCCATTCGTACAGCTTCAAATCGCTTTCCAGAAAGACAGTTCCGGTCGCGTTCTCACCGGTCACGCACTTCCGGGCATAGATATCGGCGTAAGTCCCCAACTTGTCTTCTGGACCGATGAGATCAGCCAGCTTAAAAAATACGTGGACTTTGTCCTGGCGATATCCATCGGAAGACAATTGCGCCCCAATGGTCGTTGAATAAGACTGGGCCGTGGTCGTCGTCAATCCGCCGGCAAACTTCGTAACCACGTTCGGAAGCAAGCTATTGAACCCGACGCTTGGAGTCAGCGCGCTCTTCTCCTCGACTGTAAATATAAAATTCGCGTCCGCGCCCCAGTCTTCGAGAAATTTCAATTTTCTCCCTTGACTGGAGTCATTCGCCAATTTCAAGTCGCTACTGATAGCCAGTTGTGCAGCTCTTCTCAGTTCGCATTCAACCTGTCGAACAATCAGTTTCAGTTTGTCGTCGGTGTCGCCGCTGGTTCCCCAAAATTCTTGAATATCCGGAGTATAAGTTCCGCAACCAGACAATCCAATGAGCCCGGCCAGGAGGATTGACCCCGCGCAGACAATGGCGAGACGCCGCATTGGCTGCCCCCTCGTTCAGGCGATCGGTCGAGCAAAGCACGCGGGAGGCAATTCGACGCAGAACCGGCCCGACCACATGTCTGAACGAGGATAGCCGGCCGCTTCCGGATTGGCTGTCGCAAAAGCGCCACATTCCTCGACAAACCGCATTTCCTTTCCGATACTGCGATTGATTGCGGTGAGGCGCTTCACGCCGCCGGCGACGACGGCGCAGGACGAGGGTGAGCGCCGATCGAGGCGCACGCCCGGCCATGGGGCGCGCTGGCCAATTCACGCCGCTCCGGGCGTGACTCGCCACACGGCGCAGCGTGACGGTAATGGTCGACCGCGGGCCGACGGAGATCGGGCGCCAGCGGAAACCGGAGGTTGGTCGCATGGCGTGGCATGAAATCGCCGACATCGTCCAGGCGGCCTCGGCCGTTGCGACGGCTGTCATCGCCGGCATCGGCGTCTATTTCGTCACCAGGCAGCTCGGCCAGGTCGAGCGCACCATCCGGGGCACGACCCACGAACGCCTCACCGGCGAAAGCCTGGAGATATTGAGATTTCTGGCCGAACATCCGGAGACGTATCCCTACTTCTACGAGGGGAAGAAACTCGAGGACGACAGCGAGAATCGCGTATTGATCCTGTATTCGACCGAAATCGTCTGCAATTACATCGAACACGTATGTCTGCAAAGACCCAATATGACCGCCGCCGATTGGGCTGTCTGGCGCTCCTTCGTGATGGATACCTGCCGCAACGCGCCGATCGTTCGTTGGTACCTGGAGAAATACAAGAAATGGTACACGGACAAATTGCTTGAACTATCCGCCCAGGCGTCCAGGGAGCTCGAATCCGAGGCGTCGCGGGCGCAGAGCGCGCCGGAGTCGGTCGCGGCGCAGACCTGATTTGCGGCCGGGGACGCGCCCTGCGCGCGTCAACCCGGTGCGCCGGCCGGGCGCGACGACGGCCCGCCCGCGGCGGCGTCGGGAACCTCGGTCGCCACCCGCCGTTGTCGCTCCGGTGTCCACACGAAGGGGTCTGTCATGAACGCTATCATCTACGTCGTTGGTCTCGTCGTCGTCGTCGGAGTCGTGCTGTCGTTTTTCGGGCTGCATTTCTGAGGATCGAACCAGGCGTCGCGCGCGCGGGGCGAGCGTAGCGCGCTCACGCGCGCGCTGGGAACTGCGCGCGACCGGGGCCTGGGACGGGTCAGCCCTCGCCCCGCGCCGCGCCACTCCGCCCGGAGGGCGGCAGCGCCATCCTCGCCAGTCCCGCGAGCGTCGGGGCCTCGCCCGCCGCGCGCAGCGCCCGCCACAACAGGCCGAGCGTCCGGCCCCAGAACAGCCCGGCGAACAGGCCGCCCGCCGCCGCGAGCCCGGTCGACCATAACGCGCGCGCGTCGGCGTCCTGCGCGAGCGCGAGCGCGACATTGCCGGCATATTTGGTGGCGAACGCCGCCAGGATGAGGATCAGCGTCAGCGGCGACCCCGGCATCGCGATCAGCCCTGGCGCGGCTGGAAGCGGCGGCGGCGACAGCGCGGCGAGGCCACGGCCGAGCGCGAGCCCGACGACCCCCGCCGCCAGAAATGCGGCGAGGCTCCGGCCGAGGTCGCCCGGCCCGGCGAGCAGGCCGGCGCAGCCCCAGACCAGGAACACGATGGGAATGATCAGCATCCGGCCCGGCGAGACGGCGCGCGGCTGCATCGCCGCGACGCCGCGATAGACGAGAAACGCCAGCAGCGGCCAGACCCAGAGCGGCGTGTGGCCGAGGATCGTCAGGATCGACATGGGATTCGGCTCCTTCGGGGACGAGGCGGCGCCAGAAATGTCCATCGCGCGCTCAGGGTTGTCGAGTCTCGCCGAGCGTCAGGCGAAAGAAGGCGACGATTTCGGCGTCGAACCTTTCGTGGAAGGCGGCGCGATCGAACTCCGGCGCGTCGAGGCAGATTTCCGCCAGCGCCTTGGCCATGGCCGGCGGGCACGGCGCGAGAAACGCGAAATGCGCCGCCCCGGCGACGATGTGACTGTCGGGCGGGCGCGGCAGCGCCTTCGCGATGGCCGCGACGCCGTCGGGGGTCACGCCGTCGCCGCCGAATTCGGACGCCCAGAGCTGGACGGGCCGGTCGATGGCCTTGAGGCTCTCCGGGGAGAACAGCGCGAGCGGGTCGGCGATCGCCACCGCCCGGATGCGCTTGTCATGGACGAAGGTCGGCGCAGGCGCCTTGCCGTCGCGGACCTGCGCGCACATCGGCGCATCGGGATAGGTCGCGCAAATCGGAATCCCCTTGCTGAAGTCGGGATCGGCGCCGAGCAGGATGAGCGCGGTGGCGGCGCCCCGGGAGAAGCCGAACAGGCCGATCCGGCCGGCGTCGATCCTGGCGCGCTCCGGCCAGCCGGCGAGCATGAAGTCGAGCAGCCGCTTCATGTCGGCGGGGCGGGTCGAAAAGATCGAGACGTCGCCCTGGCGCGTCTTGTCCTTGTAGTTGTCGCCGGGATGGCTGATCGCGGCGACCACGAATCCGGCGTCGGCGAGCGCCTCGGCGGTGTCGTGATGGCCGGCGAACGAGCCGCCCGCCCCATGCGAGATCAGCACCAGCGGCAGCCGCTCGCCGGGAATCGGGCAATCCGGAGTCCCGGCAAGAATCATCGGCCCGAGCGCGATGGCGCCCGCCGGCAGCGCGCAGGGCGACCAGACAGCGCCCCGCAGCGCCGGCCCCGTGGCATCGGCGGGAACTTCGAGGAACCGGAAGCCGGCGGCGGAGGCGGCGGGCGCGGCGAGGACGAGGGCGGCGGCGAGGGCGAGCTTGCGCAGGCGCATGGCGGGTCTCCCGGAAATCGCGGCCGCGCCCACGGCCGCGGCTGGCGACTGGCGCCGCGACGCCAAACCGCCTGCTCTGGATCAGGTCGCGTCCAGCCGCCTGATTTCGGTCGCGAACTCGAAGCGCAATTGCGCCGCCTCCGCCTCCGGCAGCCAGTTCGTCATCTGCGGGAAGACGGTGCGCCAATATTGCGTGCGGCGCGCGTCCCAGGGAAAGCTCTGCGCCGCGCGGGCCTGGGCGAGCACGCGCAGCAGTTCGGCGCGCACCTTGTCCGGGTCGGCGCGATAAACCGCCGCCGGCCCCTCGACGCCGGGCAGCTCCGGCTGGTTGTCGCCGAACAGGTCCAGTTGATCGTGGCGCGCCATGATGGTCCGCTCGTCCTCGTCGCGAGGCGAATCTTCCGGCGAAGTTTGCCAGAGGACGCGGGCTATGGCGACGGCTCGTCCTCCGTTGTCCCCGGCTTCTGTTCGCTCGCGACGGCGACGAGCGGGCCGGCGACGATGCGGTCCAGCAGATCGGCCTGCCGCGGCTCGAGCGCGACCAGCCGGCTGGCGCGAGTTGGTCGAGCTCAGCCAGCGCGTGGAACAGCCGCTCGAACGGCGCCCGGCGCCGATCTTCTGGGGTGACCGAGATTGCAGGATTGTCCAGCTTGGCCCGGACTTCGGCGCCGAAGGCCGAGATGACGCCGGCAAATGTGACTTTGTTCAAAGAGAACTCCGAATCGATCGGGATGGATTGTTCGGCGGGCGGGGGTGGCGCCGTCAAGGCGAGGGGTGCGGCCCCAGCAATACCAAAGGCGCGGGGAGCCCCTCTCCCGCGCGCGGGAAAGGGCTTGGGGTGAGGGGCGCCGCAGGCCCGAAAGCCGCCGGCAGCCCCTCATCCGGCGCTTCGCGCCACCTTCTCCCGCAACAGCGGGAGAAGGGTCTTCCGCCGCCGCGCCGGTGATTATTTTCTCTTTTACCGAATTTTTGTTGACGCCAGCCGATCCTCGCGGCATAGTGAAGCGTTGGATCGACAAGCCCCCGGGCCCGGCAGGCGGAAGGAGAAACCATGGCTCGCGAACCTTTGGTCCGACGCTTGCCGCCATCGGGCCTTCGACAGCTCGGGGAGCGCGCGAGACTCCGGGTCAAAAAGGCGCCCGGCCTGTTGCAAGCTATTGAAATACAATCAAATTCCATGGAGCCCGCGGAAATAGAGGACTTCCAAAGGACTTCAAAAGGACTTCAAAAGGACTTCAAAAGGACTTCCAGAGATCTCCAAAGACTTCCAAACTCTTCCAAAAATTTCCATAAATTTCAACCGCGCTCCCGCCTCAGGCGACGCGCAAGGGATGGCGGCCGATTGCGGCGATGGGCTCGTCATGTCGTTGATTTCTCTATTCCAGAATACAGGCCGCCGGCGGGCGGAGCGCGGCCGTTCGAGGAATCCACCGCTCGACGCCGTTCGCGCGACCCCCTCCGCCCCCGGGCGCGTCCGGCTCGCCCGCTCACGCCGCCCCGGTCACGATGACGTTCCACGAACCCGGCGCCAGCTTCGCCTTCAGCGTCCGCCCGTCGATCGCCACGCTCTTGATCGGCCGCGGCGCGACAGTGTCGGGGGCGTCCCTGGTGTTGACCGCCTTCATGTTGGGATGGGTGACCTGCTGGGCGTCGAGGATGCGGCGATCCTCGCCGAAGCCGCGCAGCACGACCTCGAGCTCCATCTCCTCGCGCAGATGGCGGTTGAGCGCGAATGCGACGACCTGGCCGGAGCTCTCGTCCTCGGTGACGCAGGCGTGGAGATAGGGCATTTCGGACGCCGCCTTGCCGGCGTAGGTCGGCGAGCTCGCCAGCGTGCGCAGCGTCCTGCCGTGGGCGTAGCGCGTCGTCAGCGCGAAGGGATGGAAGATGGTCTGGCGCCAGGCGGGGCCGCCCGGTTCGGTCATGATCGGGCCGATGATGTTGACCAATTGGGCGATGCAGGCGGTCTTCACCCGGTCGGCGTTGTTGAGCAGGGTGATCAGCGCGCCGCCGACCAGCAGCGCGTCCTCGGCGTTGTAGACCTCCTCGATCAGCGGGGGATGTTCGGGCCAGCCGGGCTTGCGCAGATCCGAATGGCTGCGCGCCTTGTACCAGACGTTCCATTCGTCGAGCGACAGCATGATCCGCTTGGGCGAGCGGCGGGTGGCGGCGACCGCGTCGGCGATCGCGACCACCTCCTTGATGAAGAAATCGAGCAGTTCGATGTTGCCGAGGAATTCCTCGGTGGAATCATGCGGGTTCTGGAAATAGGTGTGCAGCGAGATGAAGTCGACGCGGTCGAAGCAATGGTCGAGCACCTCGTATTCCCAGCGGGCGTAGGTCGCCATCTCGCGGTTCGACGAGCCGCAGGCGGCGAGCTCGATCGAGGGATCGACCCAGCGCATCGCCTTGGCGGTCTCGCTGGCGATCCGGCCATATTCCTGCGCGGTCCTGGCGCCGATCTGCCAGGGCCCGTCCATCTCGTTGCCGAGGCACCAGAACCTGATGTCGTGCGGCTTGTCCCAGCCGTGGGCGCGGCGCAGATCCGAGAGTTCGGTGCCGCCGGGATGGTTGCAATATTCGACGAACCGGCGCGCCTCGTCGAGGCCGCGCGTGCCCAGATTGACCCCGAACATCGGCTCGACGCCGACCTTGCGCGTCCAGTCGACGAATTCGTTGGTCCCGAACGCGTTGGTCTCGGTCGAGAACCAGGCGAGGTCGAGCCGGCGCGGCCGCTTGTCCACCGGGCCGACGCCGTCCTCCCAATTGTAGCCCGACAGGAAATTGCCGCCGGGATAGCGCACGATGGTGACGCCGAGCTCGCGGGTGAGGTCGGCGACGTCCTGGCGGAACCCCTTGGCGTCCGCCGTGGGATGGCCGGGCTCGAATATGCCGGTGTAGACGCAGCGCCCCATATGCTCGACGAACGAGCCGAACAGGCGCCGGTCGATGTCCGAAATGGCGAAGTCGCGGTCGACGATGAGGCGGGCTTGGATCATGGCTTTCCTGCTTTGTCATCCCTTGAGGCCGGCCGAGAGCATCACCGCCTCGGTCACCTTGCGTTGAAAGACGAGATAGGCGGCGGCGACCGGCAAAGCGGCGAGCATCGCGCCGGCCAGATTGCGCGCATATTGCACGCCGAAGGCGTCATGGACCTGGACGATGCCGACCGGCACCGTCATCGACGTGTCGGAAGTCGCGACCAGGAACGGCCAGAGGAAGGCGTTCCAGGCGCCGATGAAGGTGACGATGGCGAGCGCGGCGGTGACGCCCCAGGTCATCGGCAGGAAGATCTTGACGAAAATGTCGAACTCGCCGGCGCCGTCGACCACCGCCGCCTCGCGGAACTCGCGCGGGATCGAATCGAAGAACTGCTTGTAGACGATCACCACCACCGGCACGATCAGTTGCGGCAGGATGATGCCGCCCCAGGTGTTGATCAGGCCGAAATCGTTCATCAGCACGAAATGGGTGACGATCAGCGCCTGCAGCGGCACCATGAAACTCGCCAGGATGAGTCCGTAAAGCAGGCGCCGGCCGGGAAATTCGAGCTGCGAGATCGCATAGCCGCAGGTCGCGCTCATCGCCACCACCAGGACCGTCACCGCCCCCGCGGTGGCGAAGGAATTGAGGTACCAGCGGCCGATGATCGTATGGGTCAGCACATAGGCGTAGGAATCGAGCGTGAACGCCTGCGGCAGCAGGTGGACGCCGGGCGCGACCACCTCATATTCCGGCTTCAGCGTCGTCACCACCGCCCAGTACAGCGGAAACACCCAGGCGAGCGCCGCGCCGAGCGTGACCAGGGTGACGACGCGCTCGGGCGCGCGCGCGCGCAGGCTCATGCGACCTTCCTCGTCCGCAGCACCTGGAATTGCAGGATCGACAGGATCGCGATCATCGCGAACAGGAACAGGGCGACCGTCGCCCCATAGCCGCCGTGGTTCTGGGTGAACGCCTGCCTGTAGATGTACTGAACCACGACATAGGTGGAGTTGGACGGGCCGCCCTGGGTGAGGAGATAGACCTGGTCGAATATCTTGAGCTGGAGGATCAGCTGGATGGTGAGGACCAGCGCGGTCACCGGCCAGATCAGCGGCCAGGTGACGAAGCGGAACTTGTGCCAGCGCCCGGCGCCGTCGAGCGCGGCGGCGGCGTAGAGATCGGGCGAGATGTTGCGCAGGCCGGCGATGAACAGCAGGATATTGAACCCGTTGGTCCACCAGATCGTGACGAAGGCCACCGCGGGCATCGCCCAGAACGGGTCCTTGAACACCGAGACGCGCGCGCCGAAAATGCCGGCGATCGCATACTGGGCGATGCCGAACTGCAGATCGAGCATCCATTGCCAGATCAGGGTGACCACCGTCACCGGCAGCACATAGGGCAGGAAGAAGCAGCACAGGACGAGGCTCTGCAGCCAGCCGTCGAGCCGGACGACCATCATCGCGATGCCGAGCCCGAGCAGCGTGCTCGGCACGACCGTCAGCAGGACGAAATAGCCGGTATGGACCACCGATTCGTTGAACAGCCTGTCCTGGAACAGCCTGAGATAATTGCGCCAGCCGACCCATTGGCCCTCGCCGATCAGCGGCGCGTCGGTGAAGCTCAACTGGACCATGTTGAACGTCGGGTACAGGAACAGGACGGCGTAGGCGATGACGAATGGCGCGACGAACGCCGCGATCGGAACGATCTCGCTGCGCCTGGCCGCCATTTGCGCTCCTCGCCCCCTGCCCGTCGCGCCGCCAGCCCGGCGCGATCCGGCCGCCGCGCGGGCGGCCGGAAGGCGCGGGCGATGGCCTTCCTACTGGAGATCGCTCTGCAGCTCTTCGCGCATCTGCTTGATCGCATCGGCCGGCGCGCTCTGGCCATTGATGGCGGGCACGACGAAATTGGCCGCCGCCTCATAGACCGGCGAGGCGACGCCGGCGATCTTGGTCTCGGGATCGAACACCGCGGTCTTGGCGAGCGAGGAATAGGTCGCGTTCGGCTGCATCGCCTTGTAGTCGGTCGTCTCGTCGACCGGCTTGAACGCGGGGATATGGCCCGCGGTCGCCCAGTAGAGGCTGTGGTGGTTCATCCAGGAGATCACCTTCAGCACCGCCTCCAGCTTCTCCTTCGAGAGCGGATTGCCCTTGCGCTCGGGGATCGCGAACGAATGCGAATCGGCCCAGGTGGCGGCATGGTCGAACAGGGTCGGGATCTGGATGGCGCCCCATTCGAAGCCGAGCTTGCCGGTCTTGGCGAGGTCGGCCATGGTCGGCACCTCCCAGACGCCGTTGATGTGGAAGGCGGCCTTGCCCGAGGTGAACAGCGCGATCGAAGCCGGATATTCCGTCAGCTTCGGCGCATAGCCCTTGGCGATCCAGTCCGCGACCGCCGCGGTCGCCTTTTCCGCCTTGGCGCCGGAATCGCCGGGGAGGATCTTGCCGTCCTTGAGGAAGTCGGCCCCCTGCTGGTTCAGCAGGGTGTAGAAGATGCGCCAGATCGTGCCGCCGTCGGAACTGGCGAACGAGACGCCGTACTGGGTCTTGCCGCCGCTGAGCTTCTTCAGCGCGGCGTTGAAATTGTCGAGCCCGTCGAGTCCCTTGGGAAGGCCGTCGTCGCCGAGCAGCCCGGCCGCCTTCAGCGCGTCCTTGTTGTAGTAGAGGATGATCGAATGGATATCGAGCGGCACGCCGTAGAGCTTGCCGTCCTGATGGGCGGCGGCCCAGTCGGTCGGGAAATAATCGTCGGCGGTCAGCCCGACGCTCTTCAATTCGTCCATGCTGTAGGGGCGCAGCGTGCCGGTCGACACGCCCAGCGGCAGGCGCGACAGATGATAGGTCATCACGTCCGGACCCTGGCCGACCGCCGCCGAGGTCTGCACCTTGGTGTAGAACGGGGTGCCCCATTCGAGCGTCGTCGGATCGATCTCGACGTCGGGATTTTCGGTGTTGAACTGCTGAATCAGCGACTTCATCCGAACGCCGTCGCCGCCGCTGAGGAAATCCCACCACACGACCTGGGTCTTGGCCTGAGCCGCCAGGCTCATCGCGCACAGACCCGCGGCAATGGCGAGCGCTTTGACTATCTTCATGGCTGTTCCCTCCTGTGGCCGTCCGGTCGCCCTGGAACTGACCGGCTGCGTCGCGCGCCTCTTGGACGAGGTCGCTGCGGCGTCGTTCCTCCCCATCGGCCCCGGCGGCGAACGCCGGAGCCGCGCCGCATTCGCTCTGGCGGCGCGTTTCATATTACCATATGCTGTAAAAACTGCGGCAGCGCCCGGCGTTTGTCAATGCCCTTCGCGCGCCACCGAATACGCGCGGCGCCCGATCGGCCGGGCCTCGAGGGACCTCGCGTCGGGGATTGGGAATGTTCGAGCGCAACAATTCGGTCAGCACGATGAGCGCGCAGGTCGCGCGCATCATCGGCACCCGCATCGTCTCGGGCGAATTCGGCCCCGGAGATTCCCTGCCGATCGAAAGCGAGTTGTGCCAGGCCTACGGCGTCAGCCGCTCGACGATCCGCGAGGCGGTCAAGAATCTCTCGGCCAAGCGGCTCATCGAAGTCGCGCCCAAAGTCGGCACGCGGGTGATGCCGTTCGCGAGCTGGAACCTGCTCGATCCCGACGTCCTTTCCTGGCGGCTCAACGCGCAGTTCGACCGGCGGATCGTCGAGGACCTCTACGAGATGCGCCAGTGCTTCGAGCCGCGCGCCTGCCATCTGGCCGCGCGCGACGGCACGACCGAGGACCTCGAGCGGATCCATCGCTGCTTCGCCGACATGCTCTCGACCCGGCAGGCGCCCGCGCTGGCGGCGACCGCCGAGACCGAATTCCACCTCGCGATCATCGCCGCGACCCACAACGGCCTGTTCGTGACGATCGGCGGCGCGGTCAAGACCGCGCTGCGCGTGTCCTACGCGCTGACCCAGAAGAGCCCGGGCCGGCCGGCGATGGAAATGGAGCCTTACGAGACGGTGCTCGGCGCGATTCTCGCCCGGCGCGGCGAGGCGGCGTCGGACGCGATGCGCAGGCTGCTCGAGCTCTCGCGGCTGCGCGTGCTGACCGCGCTCGACAAGCAGCCGGTCGCCGCGAAAATCGCCGGCTGAGCGGCGGCGGCCCGCGATGGAGGCGCGAGACCTGGACCCCGCCGAGGAAGCCGCGCTGGGCGCGGCGCGCGAACGGCTCCCCGCGCTGCTCGCCGAGATCGACGGCGTGCCGGTCACCACCGAGAGATCGGCGGTGCGCCGCCGCTCGCGCGATTTCTTCTGGTACAGCCCGATCCTCGCCGCCCAGCTCACCGGCAAATCGGCTGATATCGTCGCCACGCCCCGCGACGAGGCCGACGTCGTCCGGATCGCCCGCGCCTGCGCGCGCCACGGCGTGGCGCTGACGCCGCGCGGCGGCGGCACCGGCAATTACGGCCAGGCGGTGCCGCTGCGCGGCGGCGTGCTGATCGACTTTTCCGCGATGACGCGGATTCTGTGGAGCCGGTCGGGCGTCGTCGGCGTCGAAGCCGGCGCGAAAATGCACGACATCGACGCCGCGCTGCGCCCGTCGGGCTGGGAATTGCGGATGCACCCCTCGACCAAGCGCAGCGCGACCATCGGCGGCTTCGTCGCGGGCGGCTCGGGCGGCGTCGGCTCGGTGACCTATGGCGGCCTGCGCGATCCCGGGAACGTGCTCGCGGCGCGAATCGTCACCGTGGAGCGCGAGCCGCGAATCATCGAACTGCGCGGCGCCGACGTGCAGAAGGTCAACCGCGCCTTCGGCGTCACCGGGCTGATCACCGCGCTCGAAATGCCGCTGGCGCCGGCCTGGGACTGGGTCGACCTGATCGTCGCCTTCGACGATTTCCTCGAGACGGTCGCAATCGGCCGCGCGATCGCGCTCGCCGACGGCATCGTCAAGAAGCTGGTCACGCCGATCACATGGCCGATCCCGGCAGACTTCCGCGAGATCGAGGCGGCCTGCCCGCAGGGCAAGAGCCTGCTGATTGCGATGGTCGCGCCCGCCTCGCTCGAGACCTTCCGACAGGTTCTGGCCGGCCGCGGCGTCGTCACCCATGAGGCGCCGAGCCTCGAGGGGCCGGGCCAGATTCCGCTGTATGAATATTGCTGGAACCATACGACGCTGCAGATGCTGAAGCGCGACCGCGGCGTCACCTACCTCCAGTGCCTGTTCCCGCACGACCGGCTGCTGCCGCTGGTCGAGCAGATGGTCGAGACCTTCGGCGACGAGGTCCTTCACCATCTCGAATTCCAGCGGTTCGGCGGCCATGTCACCGCGAGCGCGCTGCCGATCGTGCGCTACCGCGGCCGTGAGCGGCTCTATGAGATCATCGCGGCCTATGAGGCGGCCGGGGTTATGGTCGCCAACCCGCACGTCTACACGCTCGAGGATGGCAGCCGCTACCGCCGCGCCGATGCGGACCAGCTCGGCTTCAAGGCCGAGGTCGATCCCTGGGGATTGCTGAACCCGGGCAAGATGCGCAGCTTTGCGCCGAGGCCCTGGACCCCCGTCTAGCGGTCGCAAGCCGAACGCCACGTCCCGGCGCCGACGGCGACATTGTCCGCAAAGCCGCTCACCGCATGTCTCCGACCATCGGCCCGGCTCTGCAGAGCGACGCCGCTCAATATTCGTCCACGTCGAGGATAGCCTGGGCGAACGCCTGCGGGGCTTCCTGAGGCAGATTGTGTCCAATGCCGCCGGTGACGATCCGGTTGGCGTATTTGCCCGAGAAGAGCTTGCGATAGGCCGTGTCGTCCGGGTAATGCGGAGCGCCGTTGGCGTCGCCCTCGAGGGTGATCGTCGGAACGGCGATGACCGGATTCTTGGCGAGCCTGTTTTCCAGATCTTCGTATTGCGGTTCGCCTTGAGCCAGGCTCAGCCGAAACCGGTAGTTATGGATTACGATGGCGACGTAGTCGGGATTGTCGAACGAAGCCGCGGTGCGATCGAACGTCGCGTCGTCGAAGTTCCACTTCGGCGACGCGATCTGCCAGATGAGCTTCCCGAAATCATGCCGGTATTTGTCGTAGCCGAGCAGGCCACGCTCCGTGGCGAAGTAATACTGGTACCACCATTGGAGCTCGGCCTTCGGCGGCAACGGCAGCTTGTTGGCCGCCCGGTTGGCGAGAAGATACCCGCTCACCGAGACCAGGCCTTTGCAGCGCTCCGGCCAGAGCGCCGCGACGATGTCGGCCGTCCGACCCCCCCAATCAAACCCGCCGAAAATCGCCTTGTCGATCCTGAGCGCATCCATCAGTGCGATCGCATCGAGGGCCACGGCCTCCGGTTGGCCGTTCCGAACCGCCGCGCTCGAAAGGAAACGCGTCGCGCCACAGCCGCGTACATATGGGACGATCACCCGGTAGCCCGCCGACGCCAGCATCGGGGCGACATCGACAAAACTGTGAATGTCGTACGGCCAGCCGTGCAGCAGAATGACCGCAGGCCCGTCCGCGGGGCCGGCTTCGGCGTAGCCGACGCTCAGCACGCCGGCGTCGATCTGCTTCAGCGGACCAAACGACGTGTTCTCTCCCGGCCTGACCTCGGGCAGCCTTGTTTGCGCGCGGGCCGGACCGATCACGCCGAACTGGGCGGCGGCGATGGTCATCGCCGCGCTGCCGAAGAAGCGGCGACGAGGAAGGTCGATGTTTTCATGCGTCCTGGTCGCGTCCATAATGAGTCCTCCTCGATTTCGAGTCGCCGGCATGCTTGCCGGAGCGGGGGCGTCACAGGCGCGGCCGCCGCCGCTTGTTTCAAGCGAGCTCGGCATAGCGCCGCCGTTCCAGGTTCCGAGGACTCGATCGGCGACTCAAGTCTCGGGCGGCGGCTCATGCGAAAACCGCTCGATTTCAGGCGGCAGCGTCACCCAATGATACTGCGACGATTCCCAAACGGAGACGGTCGGGATTGGAAAGCCGGGATCGTTGAACGAACCCACCGCGACGCCGAAATCATCCGGCCGTATGTCGAGCGTCCAAACCAAGGTCGATCCGCAGTTCGGGCAAAAGTGAGTGTGAAATTGTCGGCCGCTGGCTGTGGGGCGCGAATAGACTTTGTACTCGCCCTCGAGACGCACGTCGGCCTTGTTGAAATAGGCGTTGGCGCTCAGCGGAGAACCGGTTCGCCGCTGGCAATCGGTGCAATGGCAAACGTTGACGATCGACGGGTCACCGGTAACGACCACGCGAAATCCGTTGCACTGGCATTTGGCTACTTTCTCCATTTGGCCCTTGCGCCCTCCTCGCCAAACTGTATTGCGGTCGCGACGCCGCGCCCGCCCGCGCCGCCGGCGATGGCTGCAATCCTGTTCGCGTAACGAGCCATTGCCCGCCGCCTCCGGGAAGCTGCGGCAAAAAATGCAATCTTTCGCCGCGACGGTCAATCGCGCGTCGGTGACGAATGAATCGCCGGGCGTCCCGGATCGAGCTGCTGGCGGACCTGTCGCGCCAGCCGGGCGGCGCTGAACGAAGAGACGAGGATCCAAAACGGCAAGTCTCGGAACTGCAAAAATCGCCACCCGGCAGAATCGGCGCGCCGACCGCGCTACTCTCGACGGCCGCGCACGCTGGGCTATAAGGCGTCTGGCGCTTTCGTGGCGAAGGCATCGGAGGCCGCTTGGCGATCACCGAGATGAGGAGACGGAGCCATGACTGACAGGTACGCCAGCTTCGAAGCTCTCGCGGCCGGGGAGCGAGGGGGACGCGAATACCGAATCCGGGCGATCAGGACTCAGGCCCCGGTCGCGATCGTCGCGCCGCACGGCGGAGAAATCGAACCGGGCACGTCCGAGATCGCCGAGGCGATCGCAGACGGCCAGCTCTCGCTCTACTGCTTCGAAGGGCTTGTCCCCGGCAGGCCGCATGGCGACCTTCACATCAGGTCGGAGAAATTCGACGAGCCGATCGGGATCGCCCTCGTCGAAGCCTCGGAGACCGTCGTGGGCGTGCACGGGCGCAAGGACGCAGACGACAGGGAGACGGTTTGGCTCGGCGGTCTCGACGACGGGCTCCGCGACGCGATCGCGGTCGCGCTGGAGCGGGTCGGGTTCAAGACGAAGACGACCGGCCACGCTCTGCCGGGGCGCGACCCCATGAACATCTGCAACAGGGGCCGGCGGAAGGCGGGCGCTCAACTGGAGCTGCCACGGACCCTCAGAAACGAACTCGTCGCGAACGCCTCACGCTTGCAAGCCTTCGCCGGAGCGACGCGCAGCGCGATCGACCATCATCAGGCCGTTCGCCGATGAGACTCGGGCGAGCCGCGCCCGAATTCATACTTCGCCCGCCGGTTCCGGCCCGCCGGATCGGGTGCGCGAGACGAGGCCAGCCTGGTCGTCCTGCGCGTGGATCGCGCACCAGTCGCCGTGCGCGACGACCCGGGCGCGCCGGCCGTCGGCGAGTTTCGCGAAATCCTGCGCCGCGCAGACCACGATCGGACACGCCCTGCCGTAGAGCCTGCGCGCGACGATCGCGCCGACGACGAGGATCGGATCGCCCCTCGCCAGGATGATCGCGGCGGGCGCCGTGCCGCGCCGGATCGCCTCGGCGAGCACCGAACTCGCCGAGCTCGAGCCGCGCCCCGACGGCATTGCGAGCACGCGGCCGCTGACGCAATCGCCAAACGCGGGATGGGTGCGGTCGACGACCCTGCCGCTGGCGGCGTCGAAGCCGCCCCAGAAGCTCAGCGGGGCCGACCAGAGCGCGAGCGCGCCTTCGGCCTCGCCCTCGACCAGGCAGCGCGCGACGATGACGGTCACGGCGCGCGGCGCACGACGCGCCCTTCCGCCGCGGAGGCGAGGCAGTCCTCGAGCGATCCGAAGGCGACCTCGACCCCGATGTTGCCGGGCGCATAATGGGCCCACTTGCCCGAATTGGTCATGACGACGCCCTCGAGCTTCCGCAGCAAGGCCGTGACATAGGTGCAGGTGTCGGCGACGATCGTCAGCCCCGCCGCCTCCAGCCCTGAGAGCAGCCCCGCGCCCGCGAGGGCGGCGCGCGTTTCGCGGCCGGTGTTGACATAGACCACGACGCCAGGCGCCGCGCGGAAACCGGCGACGAGCGGCGCGAGCGCCTGGAATTCGGCGAGCGAGAAGTGCGGCGTGCCGAGGCAGACCGCGGAGATCGGCGCGCCGTCGGGCGCGGTCGACAGGTTCGCGATCGCGCGGCGGAAGTCTTCGGCCGAAAGGTCGATGGTTTCGCCGGAAGGCTCGGCGCCGCCGAACGCGTCCCGGCGGGTCGGCGCCTCGGGTGTGATTCCGACCGCGTGGAACAGACCGACCGCGCCGGCCGAGGCGGCGACCGCGCCGAGCGCCTTCAACTGGTCCTCCGAGCGCGGCGGCGGCAGGCCCTCGATCACCGGCACGCGGTCCCCCGAGCGCGCGCCGACGATGCAGCCGACCGCGACATACAGCGCGTCGGTCGCCTCGTGCGCGTCGCGCAACCGGTACAGGATTTCGCCGCGACGGTGCTCGTCGCGATGCAGGCCGAAATCCGGCGCGCGGCCGGTCATCGCGCAGCACAGGTCGATGAAATCGCCGTAGCGATTGGTGCGCGCGCCGATCACCGAATTGGCGAATACGATCGCATTCGACTCGCCCCAGGCGATCTGGTCGCCGAACCGCGGCCGGAACCGGGTCTGATAGGGGGCGCAGGTGAAGGTCGGCGCGCAGCCGAGCGCCAGATGCGCCTCCATCAGCCGCCGGCCGGCGGCGCGCAATTCGGGCGCGCCGCCGATCAGTTCGGGATGGATGAGGTCGATCGAGCCGACGTTGAGCGTCGTCGGCGCCCGCACCCGGCCGCCTTCGGCTGCAAGCCGCTCGACGAAGTCGAGGCTGACTTCGCCGTGATGCAGGCAGCCGTCGACATGGGCCTGGGAAATCTCGATGAGGCCGGGCGCGCCGACCGCCTCGCCGAAGCGCGTGAGAATGTCCATCGCGAAGGCGGCGGTCCCGCCCTGCCCGCCACTCGCCATGTCCTGCTCGAAGGCGGTGAGACGCATGCGGTCTCCTCACGTGCACTGACGGAAGGCGACCGAGTCAATGGCCCGACACATGGAACATCGTCCGCTCCGGCGCGCCCGCCGCCGCCGGCGCCAGGACGAAATCCCAGCGCACGGACCAGAACGGATTGGCGAAGCCCAGTTCGCTCGCCTGCGCGGGATCGTCGATCCTCTCGAAATCGGCGATCAGGCTCTCCTTGACGCCGAACACGGCGTCCTCGTCGAGATAGGGGCAGTCGGGCGTGAAGATGTGGGTGACGACCGGCTCGAAGCCCGGCGCGGTCACGATCATATGGAGATGGGCGGCGCGGTTGGGATGGCGGCCGAGCTTTCCCAGGAGCTTGCCGACCGGCCCGTCGTCGGGGATCGGGTAGTAGCGCGGTTTGGCGGTGCGGAACCAGTATTGACCCGCGCCGTCGGCAGTGAACAGGCCGCGCAGGTTCATGTCGGGCTGCACGCCCTTCTGCTGGACGTCGTAGAAGCCGTCGTCATTGGCCTGCCAGACGTCGATTTTGGCGCCCGCGACCGGCCGGCCCTGCGCGTCGCTGACCGCGCCGCGCACGACCAGCGGCTCGCCCTTTCCGTCGAGAGAAATGTTGCCGCCCGGCGGATAATGCGGCGCGTCGGGCACGTAGAACGGCCCGAGGATCGTGTTTTCGGTCGCGCCGCTCGGCCGGCGGTTGTTGATCGCGTCGACCAGCATGGAGACGCCGAGCGTGTCCGACAGCAGGATGAATTCCTGGCGCCAGTCGGTGCACATGTGGCCGGTGTCGGTGAGGAACTTGATCGCGGCGAGCCATTCGTCATGGGTCGGCTCGATCTCCTTGACCGCGGCGTGCAGGTGCCTGACGATCGCCGCCATCACTTGGCGGAGCCGCGGATCGACTTCGGCGCCCATTCGGGCGTTGACGACCTCGGCCGAAGTCGCCTCCTCGAAATAGGGATATTTGGCCGTCTTGCGATGATGGGCGTCGTCGGTCATGACCGTCCTCCCTGCGCCGTCTCGAATCCCAGAATCCGCGCCATCGCGCCGCCGAGCAATGCTTCGGCGCCCGGCGCCGCGGTGGCGTGGCGAAATGCGACGTGATGATCGGGCCGCACCAGCAGGCAGCCGCTTTCCTCGATCTCGCTGGCGTCGGGCCACTCGCCGTAGATGTCGACGAGATCGCGGCCCGGCCCGACGACGACCGCGGCGATCTCGACGCCGGTGCGCGCGGCGACCGCCGCCGCCGCCGCGACCCAGGCCTCGCCGCCGATGCCGGTCAGCACGGTGAAGCGGCCCCTGCCGACGATGTCGAGCGAGGAAACCTTCTCGCCGTCGCGATCGAACCAGACATGGGGCAGCCGCGCGCCGGGCCAGGTCGTCGCCTGGTAGTAGAGCTCCTTGTCGCGCCGCCAGGCGGGTTCGGGCGCGCCGTCGGGCACGACGGCGCCGGAGGCGTAGCGCTGGTTCATCTCGACGCCGTGGCAGTTGAACTCGTAGGACTTGAATGCGATCGCCTTGCGCAGCTTCTCGCGCTGCTCGGCGGCGCGCGGATTGTTCTCCTTGCGCGATTCCATGTTCGCCTTCATCTGGTCGGGATCCTTGGTGGAGAGCAGGCCGAGCGCCTCGAAGATCGGCCCGAATTCGCCGATCGACTTGTTGGCGCGGGTCACGATCTGCCGGGCGATCGGCGCGCGCTCGGCCTCGTAGCTCGCCAGCAGCGCCGGCGCCGCCTTGCCCTTCAGGACCAGCGCGAGCTTCCAGGCGAGGTTGAACGCGTCCTGGATCGAGGTGTTCGACCCAAGCCCGTTCGACGGGGGATGGCGATGCACCGCGTCGCCCATGCAGAACACGCGCCCGCGCGTATTGGCGGTGGCGTACATGTCGTTGACGGTCCAGACCGAGGCGCTCTCGATCTCGATCGGGACGGTGTCGTCGCCGATCAGCTTGTGCGCGATCTCGGTCGCGAGCCTGTCGTCGACGACGGGCGGGGGCTCGTTGATGTCGTAGCCCCAGACGATCAGCCATTTGTTCCAGGGCCGCACCATCCGCACGAGGCCCATGCCGATGCCGCCGACGTCGGAGCCGGGCTGCATCACCCAGTAGAGCACGCTCGGCCGGTGCGCGACGAAGCGTGACAGATCCGCCTCGAAGACGATGTTCATCGAGCCGGCGACGCCCATCTTGCCTTCCATCGGCAGGTCGATGTCCTCGGCGACCTTGGAGCGGCCGCCGTCGGCGCCGATCATGTATTTGGCGCGCACGCGGTGCGTCACGCCGGACACGCGATCGACGATCTCGGCGGTGACGCCGTCGGCGTCCTGTTCGAGCGACAGGTATTCCCAGTTGAAGCAGACGGTGGCGCCGCGCCGGGCGGCGTTGCCGATCAGGATCGGCTCCATCAGATCCTGTGGCATGTCGCACATGGCGGTCGGGCTCGCCAGCGCATAGTCCGCGAAACGGGCGGGATGCATGCCCCAGGAATAGAGGCGGCCGAGCTCCTCGCCGGCCAGCGACGTGCAGAACACGTTGTTGCCCATCAGCTCCTGCGGCGCGCCCTTGGCCTTGACCTCCGCCTCGACGCCGGCGTCACGCAGCACCTCCATCGTGCGCTGGTTGGTGATGTGGGCGCGCGGCGTCCGGCAGGTCCAGTTGAACTTGGTCGCCACCAACGTCTTGACGCCGTAGGTGGCGAGCAGCAGGGCCGCGGCCGAGCCGGCGGGGCCGCTGCCGATGATGAGTACGTCGGTTTCGATCATGGGGCTTTCCTCTTCAGGTCGGACGGGACATTTCGGCGTCGGGCGCTGCGGCTGCGAAGACGAGGCGGCGGCGGACCGGGAACAGGTGGAGATCGAAGCGCTCGGCGAACGTCCCCCAGATGCCCTTCGGGAAGAACAGCATGACGACGATCGCCAGCGCGCCGAGCAGCATCAGGTAGACGGTGCCGTACGCCGCCAGTTCGTTCTGGATCAGCCAGAAGACGAGAACGCCGACGATCGGCCCCTCGATCGTCGCGATGCCGCCGATGATGACGATGAAGAACACGAAGGCCGTCCAGTCGATCAGCGAGAACGCCGCGTCGGGCGAGATGCGCGCCTTGGCGAGATATATCAGCGCCCCGGTCATGCCGGCGCCGGCCGCGCTGACGACATAGACGAGGCGCTTCATGCCGGTCGCGTCGACGCCGACCGAACCCGACGCCGCCTCGTGGTCGCGGATCGCCGCCAGGGCGAGACCGCGCCGCGAGCGCAGGAGGCCGTAGACGAACGCGGTCGCGCCGATCGCCAGGGCGAGCGCGAGCCAGTAGTCGGCGGCATCGCGTGCGACCGCCGCGCGCTCGCCGGTGAGGCCGGCGATCCAGGAGACCAGGGCGGCGCCGCTCGTCGCCTCCCTCGGCAGGGCGGTTCCGGTCCCGCCGCCGAGAATCTTCACCTGCGCGAGCAGGAGGCGGAACACTTCGGCGACGACCCAGGTGCCGACCGCGAAATAGGCGCCCTTCAGCCGGAATACGAGGATCGAGGTCGGCAGCGCGACCAGCGCCGCGACCCCGCCCGAAAGCGCGATCGCCAATACGGGATCGAGGCCGCCGAGGATCGTCCAGGCGAACAGCAGATAGCCGCCGAGCCCGACGAACGCCTGCTGACCGACCGAGATCAGCCCGGAATAGCCGGCCAGCAGGTTCCAGAACTGGGCGAGCGACAACATCGTCAGGATGAAGAACATGTTCTGCAGGGTCTCGCGCCCGGCGAGGAACGGCAGCGCGACGAGCACGAGGATCAGCGGCGCCGCGCATAGCGCCGCGATAGTGGAGATGCGCGTGCGCGTGCGGATGGCGAAGCGTGGCGAGGTGCGGGGGGGCGTGGCCATGGCTCAATCCACCGCGCGGGGGAACAGGCCGCGCGGGGCGACCGCGAGCACGACGATGAAGGCGACGTGGCCGGCGAGCAATTGCCATTCCGGATTGATCGAGGCGCCGATCGTCTGCGCGACGCCGAGAATGACGCCGCCGGCCAGCGTGCCCCAGAGACTGCCGAGGCCGCCGATGATGACCGCCTCGAAGGCGAAGATCAGCCGCCCCGGCCCGATCGTCGGGTCGAAATTGGCGCGCAGGCCGAGGAACAGGGCGGCGATCGTGCAGACGACGAGCGCGATCCCCATCGCGACTGCGAACAATTGCCGGTCGTCGATGCCCATCAGCCGCGCGGTCGACGGATCGTCCGAAACCGCGCGGAAGGCGCGCCCGAGCGCGGTGCGGTAGAACAGCTGGTTGAGCGCGACGATGACGCCGACGGCGGCGGCGAAGGTCAGCAGCGGCATGACGCCGATCGCCACCCCATCGAACAGCGGCAGCGAGGCGTTCTCGATCCCGTCGCTGGTCAGCCGCCGGCTGTCGGCGGAGAACTCGTAGAGCATGGCGTTCTGCAGGATGATCGACAGGCCGAACGTCGTCAGCAGCGGCGCGAGTATGTCGTCGCCGAGCACGCGGTTCAGCAGGCCCGCCTGCAGCAGGTAGCCGGCCGCGAACATCAGGGGCAGCGCGACCGCGAAGCCGAGGATGACGCCCAGATGCAGCGCGCCGGCGAGCCAGAGGATGAGATAGGCGGCGAGCACGATGAGATCGCCATGAGCGAGATTGACGAGCCGCATGACCCCGAAAATCAACGCCAGGCCTGCCGCGAACAGCGCATAGAGGCCGCCGAGGAGCACGCCTTGCAGGATGGTGTCGAATATCCCGCTCATCGCCGGCCTCTTCAATGGCCGAAATAGGCGGCGTGGATCGATTGGCGGGTCAGCGCCGCGGGCGCGCCCGAAAGGGTCACGCGGCCCTCCTGGAAGCAATAGACCCGATCGGCCACCGCCATCGCCTGGGCGATGTCCTGTTCGACGATGACGAGCGTGACGCCGCCCGCCTTGATGCGCGGCAAGGCCGCGTAGATGTCGCGGATGACGATCGGGGCGAGGCCGAGCGAAATCTCGTCGCACAGCAGGAGGCGCGGGTTCGACATCAGCGCCCGGCCGATCGTCACCATCTGCTGCTGGCCGCCCGACAGCGCCGTCGCCGGGGTCAGGCGGCGCTCGCGCAGCATGGGAAACAGCTGGTAGACGGTCGCCAGATTCCAGTATCCCTCCGCCTTGCGCGACCACGCCCCGACGAGCAGGTTCTCCTCGACGCTCAGCGAAGGGAACAATCTGCGCCCTTCCGGCGCCATCGCCACGCCGCGCCGCACGATCTGCGCCGCCGGCGCCCCGCCGATCGGCGCGCCGTCGAAAACGATCGATCGGGGTTCGGCCGCGAGCAGGCCGCAGATCGCGCGCAGGAAGGTCGACTTTCCCGCGCCGTTGGCCCCGATGATCGCCACCGTCTCGCCCGCCTCCACCGCCAGATCGACCCCGAACAGCGCAATGAAGTCGCCGTAGCGGGCGGTCAGGCCGTGGGTTTCCAGCAGCGCCATTCCCGCCCTCAAACCGGCGAGCCGAGGTAGATCTCGCGCACCTGCGCGCTGTCCATCACCACACGCGGTTCGCCGAGCGCGATGAGGCGGCCGAAATTGAGCACCGCCAGCCGGGAGACGATCGCCAGCAGGGCATGGACGATATGCTCGATCCAGATGATCGTCGTTCCCGCGGCGTGGATCCGGCGGATCGCGCCGACCAGTTCCTGGCACTCGCCCTCGGTGAGGCCGCCGGCGATTTCGTCGAGCAGCAGCAGGCGCGGCCGCGTCGCCAGCGCCCGCGCCATTTCGAGCCGCTTGCGGTCGAGCAGGGTCAAGGCGCCGGCGAGCCGGTTGGCCTTGTCGAGCAGCCCGGTCGCCTCGAGAATCTCGCCGCAGGATTCGGCGACCTCCGATTCGCGCCGGCCGCGCCCGAAACAGGCGGCGACGAGCAGGTTCTCGAACACCGTGAGCTTGCCGAACGGCGCCGGAATCTGGTGCGAGCGCCCGACGCCCGCGACGCAGCGCTGGCGCGCGCTGGCGCGGGTGACGTCGCGGCCGTCGAGCAGGATCCGACCCGCGCTGGGCGCGAGCGCGCCCGATATCAGGCTGAACAGGGTCGTCTTGCCCGCCCCGTTGGGACCGATGATGCCGAGCGCCTCGCCCTCGGCGACGTCGAACGCGATCGCTTCGGCGGCCGTGACGGCGCCGAACGACTTGCTGACGTCGCGCAGCTCGAGAATCATCGAGGCCCCCGGGTTCGGAAGGCCGCGCCCGGCGCGGCCGGGCTCAGCCGATCGCCTCCATCTTGCCGCCGGTCGGAATGTTGGGCGCGGTCTGGTTGTCGACGACGACGATCTGGTACTTGCCGTCGCCGCCGAGCCGCCACTGGCCGCCGACCAACGGCGTCTTGGATACGTTCTTGCGCGCGAACGGCGGCAACGCCTCGGAGCCGAACTTCACCGGGCCGACGATCGTCGCCAGATTGGTCGCGGCGATCGAGGCGACGTTGGCCTTGGCGTCGGTCGGATCGGCGCTGCGCTTGAGGACGTCGGCGGCGACTTCGAACAGGGCGTGGGCGAAGCCGATCGGCTGCGTCCAGGGCTTGCCGGAGGCGGTGGTGTAACCCTTGGCGAGATCGGCCGAGGAAGCCCCGGTCAGCGACGACTTGAACGGGAACGCCGGGCTCCACCAGACTTCGCAGGACAGGTTGTTGCCCGACTTGCCGAGCGCGTCGAGCGCGACCGGGAACAGGATCGCCTTGCCGATCGAAGCGACCTTGGGCCGGAATCCCTTCTGGTTGGCCTGATTCCAGAAGGTCGTGAAATCGGGCGGGATGACGACGCCGGTGACGACCTCCGCCTGCGCCTGCTTGAACGCGGCGATCTGGGCGCTGAAATCGTCGGTCAGGTTCTGGTAGCGGCCGGGATCGGTCAGCTTGTAGCCGAGCTTGTCGAGGACCGGCGGGAAGCCGACCACCTTGTCGCCCCAGGCGTTGCCGTCGCCGTCGTTGGGGAACAGGCCGCCGACCGATTTGTTGGTCGAAACCTGGCCCCACATGTTGGTGTAGACGGCGATGACGTCCTCGAGGCCCCAGAAGAAGTGGAAGGTGAAGTCGAACGGCTTCCAGGTCTTGGGGTCGGCCGGATTGGCCTGGCGGCCGATGAAATAGGGCTGCCACGGCGCGGCGGTCGACACGCACGGAACGCCCTCGATCTCGCATTGCGTGGAGACCGGATTGGTCGTCTCCGGCGTCGAGGCGACCAGCATCAGCGCGACCTCGTCCTTGACGATGAGGTCCTTGGCGACTTCGGCCGCCCGGTTCGGGTTGGACTGGCTGTCCTTGACGACGATCTCGACCTCGTAGCTCTTCCCGCCCGCCTTCAGGCCGCCCTTCAGCGCCGCGCGGACGAGGCCGAGATTGTAATTGTCCGCCTCGGCGAAGGCGGCGAGCGGCCCGGTCTGCGGGCTGACGAAGCCGAGCTTCAGCGGCTTGGCGGCATGGACCGCCGGCGCGAACACGGCCGTCGAGGCGAAGGCCGCGCCGGTGGCGGCGCCCGTCGCCAGAAACTTGCGGCGCGTGAACGTGAAAAGACTGTCACCCATCTCGATTCCTCCTGCATTGCGTTTCTTGTCGTGTCGTCCGGCTTCAGATTTCCGGGTCCGGCGGAGCGCCCGACCAGGCGCGCGCAATCAACCGCGTGACGGCCGCCAAGTCCAGCGGCCGCGGATTCCAGTACGGATTGGCCAGCGCCATCGCCGCCGCCCGCGCGACGCCCGCCTCGGGCATGCCGATATCCCTCAGCGCGCGCTTGACGCCGATCCGGCCGGCGAGGTCGTAGAGGCCCTGCGCCGCTTCCTGCGCCCCGAGCGCCGCCGCGATTCGCGCCATCGCCGGTTGCGTGGCGCGCGAATTATAGGCGACCGCGTGGGGCAGCACGATCGCGTGGGTCTCGGCGTGCGGCAGGTCGAAGGCGCCGCCGAGCGTATGGCACAGCTTGTGGTGGAGGCCCATCCCGACCGCCCCCAGGCAAATCCCGGCGAGCCAGGCGCCGTAGAGCGCCCGCCAGCGCGCCTCGCGGTCCTCGGGCCGGGCGACGACGGCGGGCAGCGCCTCGGCGAGCGCGCCGATCGCCTCGCAGGCCATCAGGCTGACGATCGGATTGGCGTCCTGGGCATAGAGCGCCTCGACGGCATGGGCGATCGCGTTGAGGCCGCTGCTCGCCGACAGCGAGGCGGGCAGCGAAAGCGTCAGCGCGACGTCGTAGACGACGACTTCGGGCAGCACCTTCGGGTTGCGGATCGTCGTCTTCGCGCCATTCTCGGTCTGGCCGAGGATCGGCGTCATTTCCGAGCCGGCGTAGGTCGTCGGAATCACGATCTGCGGCAGATCGGTGCGCAAGGCGATCGCCTTGCCGAGGCCGGTGGTCGATCCGCCGCCGAGCGCGACGGTGCAATCGGCGCCGAGCGTCCGCACGGCCTCGAGCGCGCGCTCCGTCACCTCGACCGGCGTATGCATCGCCGCCTCGGCGAACACGCCGACGCTGAGATCGCCGAGCGCGGCGGCGAGCTCGCGCGCCTGGCCGATCTGCTGGGGCGTCGAGAGGACGAGCGCCCGGCGCCCGAGCCGGCGCAGCTCGGCCGGGACCTCTGCGAGCGTCCCCGACCCGAATATGACGCGCGCGGGATGCCCCTCGTAGACGAAGTTCTGCGTCACGCCCGCGCCCGAAGCCTGCTGCAACGACCCCTCATAAGCCCGTCTCTCATCCCGCGGAATCGCCCGCCGCCGCTTCCCGCCATTCGATCATGCGCCGCGGCCGCGCGCGCCGTCGTGCACGATCCCGCCGTCCTGTTGCACGAATCGCGCGCCGCCGCTCACGACCGCGTCGCGCGCCGGAACGCGGCGGGTGTGACCCCGGCGAGCCGGTTGAACACGCGGGTCAGATGGCCCTGATGGGCGAAGCCGCATTCGAACGCGACCTGCGCGATGGAGCGCGGGGTCTCGCGCAGCAGCCTCTGCGCGCGCTGCAGCCGCAGCCGCATGACGTGCTGGTGCGGCGCCGAGCCGGTGGTCGCCTTGAAGCGCCGGGCGAAGTGGGTCTGGCTGAGCCCCGCCGCCGCGGCGAGATCGGCAAGAGTGAGGGGGCGCGCCAGATTGGCCTCCATGCATTCGACGACGCGGTCGAGCTGGGCGCGGCCGAGTTCGCCGGGCGCCCGCGGCTCCGCCGACCAGCCGTCCCAACTCGAGTGGGCGCGCAGCAGATGGGCGCTCAGCGCGCGCGCGAGATAGTCGACATAGACCGAGGCGCTGGGATCGGCGTCGGCCAGCGCGCCGCGGATGTTGAGCGCGAGCCGCTCGATGAGCGGATCCTGGTCGCCGAGCCGCGGCGTCAGCGTCGTCGGCCGCGCGCCGGCGCCGAACAGGTCATCGGCGACCTCGCGCAGGACGGAATCGCGGACATAGACGTGGAGGCTCTCCAGCGCGCCCTCGAGCCGGACGCCGAAATCGGCCCCGCCCGGCAGGATGAACAGCCCCCCGGGCGGGATGACGCGCCGCGCCTGGCCCTGGCCGAGATAGCGGCTGACGCCGACCGGCCCATCGAGATGCAGGATGACCAGATGGTCGCGCACGGCGCCATAGGAGGCCTGATAGGGCGCCTCGCGCTGCGCCGAGGCGTAGAGCGATGTCCAGCCGGCGGCGTCGCTGGAGGCGCGGACGCGATTGGTCTCCCGCCACAGGATCCCATGCGTCTCATTGACGAGGAATGCACGCGCCGCTCCCATGTCTCTCCTCCCCGATTGGACCTCGGGATTGCGCGCATCTGCAACGGCGCGCGGCCGGCAGATGCTTCCAAGAATCAAGCTAACTCAAATTTCGGTCCGGTGCGAGGATTTGAGCCGGGCGCCGAGAGGAGGGCCGCACGCGCTCGCCGGATCAGGATTGCGGGAGAGGATTTTCTTTTCTACGGCCGGCTGGAGGCATTTTTCATTTTGCAATCTCGTTGCATGAACGCTCAACGGATAAGGCGTGCAGGATCGAATACGGCGGCCGCGGACCTCGTTATGGTAGGAGTCGAAGCCCAGCGCCGGTGTCGGGCGCCGGCGGCTTCGAGGCGCCCCAGCGAGGAGAAAAACCATGGCCAGGGAATTGGAAGGCAAGGTCGCCGTCGTGACCGGGGCCGCTTCAGGCATCGGATTGGCGAGCGCCGAGGCGATGCTTGCCGCCGGCGCGCGCGTGGTGACGGTCGACCGCGACGCGGCCGCGCTGAAAGCGCTGGGCGCCAGACACGGCGGCGCCATGATCCCGCTGGTCATCGACCTGCTCGACCCAGAGGACTGTGCGACGCTGCTGCCGAAAGTCCTCGAAGAGGCGGGCCAGCTCGACATTCTGCACGCCAATGCTGGTTCCTATGTCGGCGGCGACCTCGTCGATTCCGACACGGCGGCGATCGACCGGATGCTCAACCTGAATGTCAACGTCGTGATGAAAAATGTGCACGACGTGCTGCCGCACATGATCGCGCGCAGGACGGGCGACATCATAGTCACCAGCTCGCTGGCGGCGCACTTTCCAACGCCCTGGGAGCCGGTCTATGCGTCGTCCAAATGGGCGATCAATTGCTTTGTGCAGACGGTGCGGCGGCAGGTGTTCAAGCACGGCATTCGCGTCGGCTCGATCTCGCCCGGGCCCGTCATCACCGCCCTGCTGGCGGACTGGCCGCCGGAGAAGCTGCAGCAAGCCCGGGAATCGGGAAGCCTGCTCGAGCCCAGCGAAGTGGCCAATGTGATCACGTTCATGCTGACGCGGCCGCGCGGCATGACCATCCGCGACGTCGTCATGCTGCCCACCAATTTCGATCTCTAGAGGCGGGGCATGGCGCGCGAGACCGAGCCCCAGGCGGGCGTCTGGAGTCGCCGCGCAAGTCCCGCTTTCCGCCCCAGGGCGGCTTCGTGCGAGCGAAATTCAAGCTCGGCCCGGCGGGTTCGGCGAGCCGAGGACGCGCTTCCCGGTTCGCCGGACGTGCTTCGAATCTCGAGCCGGCCTTGCTCAGCAGGCGCGCGGAGCGCCTCACCGCCCATTGCGAAGCTCTCGGAGTTCGGCGATCTTCGCGCTCAACATCGCCGACCGCCCGGCGTCGGATCGCGCCTGCTATCGACGGCGCCGGTTCACCCAGCCCAGCGCGACCATTCCCGCGGCCGCGCAGACGACGCCGATGATCAGCCATTGGCTCTGGCCGGTCATGAAGCTGCCGCCGATCACGCCGAGCCCCTGCAACGCCCAGACGGCGCCGATCAGAACGAGCAGGGCGCCGACAATATTCCAGGCGATTCTCATCGCCGGCATCGCTCCGTGGGCGTCAATATCGTCGCCTTTCACCCGTGCTTGATGAAATTATTGCTGCGCAGATCGTTGATCGCCTGCCGGATCTCGGCCTGGGTGTTCATCACGATCGGGCCGTGCCAGGCGACCGGCTCCCTGATCGGCCGGCCGGAGACCAGGAGGAAGCGGACGCCCTGCTCGCCCGCCTGCACACAGACCTCCTCGCCGCTGTCGAACACCACGAGATGCCGGTTGGTCGCCTGGCCGCGGACCAGAACCTCCTCGCCGTCGATCTGCTTCTCGTGGAGCGCGCCGAACGGCGGCGAGGCGCCGTCGAACGATCCCGAACCCTCGAACACATAGGCGAAGGCCTGGCGGTAGGTCTCGACGGGGAGGATTTTGCGTTTGTTCGGCGGCACCCAGACGTCGAGATAGCGCGGCTCGGCGGCGATGCCGTCGACCGGGCCGGTCCGGCCCCAGAAGTCGCCGCAGATGACTTTCACGCGCGTTCCGTCGTCGTCGACCACCTCCGGAATCGCGGCGCCGGGAATGTCCTGGTAGCGCGGGTCGGTCATCTTCAGCGCCGAGGGCAGGTTGGCCCAGAGCTGGAAGCCGTGCATCCGGCCGCGCGCGTCGCCCTTGGGCATTTCCTGATGCAGGATGCCGCTGCCCGCGGTCATCCACTGCACGTCGCCGGCGCCGAGCGCGCCGCGGTTGCCGAGGCTGTCGCCATGGTCGACGGTTCCGGCGAGCACATAGGTGATCGTCTCGATGCCGCGATGGGGGTGCCAGGGAAAGCCGGCGCTGTAGTCGCCCGGCTGGTCGCCGCGGAAATCGTCCATCATCAGGAACGGATCGAATTCGGAGGGGTCGCCGAAGCCGAACGCGCGGCGCAGCTTGACCCCCGCGCCTTCCAGGGTCGGCGTCGATTCGGCGATGCGCTTAACCGGTCGGATCGACATGGATTGGGTTCCTCGGCCCTCGAT
>JBEKZS010000229.1:0-5616 GCA_049509635.1 Roseiarcus sp. | reverse complement strand
CGGACGGCGTTCCGCCTCACTTCACCTTGGGGCTCAAGAGCTCCTTGGAGCGCGGCTCGTTCATGTTGGCGGTGGTGATGAGATTGGCGCCGGTGTCGACGAACGCCTCGACCTTGTCGCCCTTGGAGGCGGCGAGCGCGGTCTTGATCCCGTCATAGCCCATCCGGAATGGATCCTGGACGACGAGGCCGGCGATCGTGCCGTCGCCGAGGAACTTGACCGTCTTGTCGTCGGAATCGAAGCCGATCAGCTTGATCGCATCGGCCTTCTTGTTCTCGGCGATCGCCTGGCCGGCGCCCTGGGCCATGATCAGGTTGGACGCGAACACGCCGTGCAGGTTCGGATTGGCGGTGATGAGGTCGGTCATGATGTTGAGCCCGGTCGTCGCCTGGCCGTCGGCGACCTTGTCGGCGACCAGTTTCAGGCCGGGATATTTGGCCGCCAGCTCCGCCTTGAAGCCCTTGGCGCGCGCGTCGAGCGAGCCGACGCCGGGCAGCGAGGTGATCAGCGCGACGTCGCCCTCGGCCTTGCCGTATTTGGTCTTGATCGCCTCGGCGAGCCCGTCGGCGGCGATCCTGCCGCCGGCCTCGTTGTCGGTGGTCAGGAACGAGGTGAACGCCTTGGAATCGGCCGAGGAATCGATGCCGATGATCTTGACCTTCTTGGCCGCCTCGTCGATCGGCTTGCCGAGCGCGGCGAACTGGGTCGGCGAGATGACGACCGCGGCGGGAGCGCCGGCGACCGCATTCTCGAGGATCGAGATCTGGCCGTTGATGTCGGATTCGGACTGGGCGCCGAGCTCGGGCACGTTGACCCCGAGGTCCTTGCCCGACGATCTGCCAGTAGAACGAGGTCGTGTCCTTGACGATGATCGGAATGGTCGGCTCGGCGGCGAACGCCGGCGCGTGGAAGGCGGCGGCCGAGGCGAGCGCGGCGGCGGCGATGATGAGATTCTTCATGGTTCCTCCCGGTCGGCGCCCGTTCCAGCGCTCGACGAATGATGCGGCCCGGCGGACGGCGTGACATAGCCCGCGCGCGCGGGCGAAATCAAGCGCCGGGCTCCGATGGCGGAGATATTCGATCCTGAGGACTGTCGAGCGCTTGGTCGCGCGACGCCGCTACGGTCGCGGCGCGGCTCACGGCGCACGGCGCCGTCCCTGGCACAGGACGATCGGCGGCGACATCGCATGGCTGAACCCGCCGGCCTCGTAGACTTCGAGGTTCGAGGCGCCCGGCGGCAGCAGGAACGATCCCGACACGACCTGGGTCTGGTTCGCCGGCGTCGCCAGCGCCCAGCTGAACGTGCACAATTGCGCGGGCGCCCTGGGGTCGACCTGGCTGCACAGCAGCTGGGCGCCGCCGAGCAGCGCCGCGCCGCCGCAACTGACTGCTGGTTTGGCGAACGCCGGGCCGGGCGGGGCGATCGACGACAGGCCGACCGCGACGATCGCCCCGACCCGCCGCCACCCGGATTGCGCCTTCATCGCGCGCTCCCGCTCCGGGCGGTCCGGGGCCGGCGCCGAAATATTATCCATCCGTCGTCTCGCCTCTTGCCAACAGGCGCCGGCTTGTTATATGCAGCGCTATAATAAGCGAGCTTATCATAGTCAATGATGGACCCGGTCATGAGCCATCCCGATCCCAGCGTCGGTTTTCTCCTCCACGACGTCGCGCGGCTGATGCGCAAGCGCTTCGAACAGCGCGCGCGCAGCGCCGGCCTCACCAGCGCACAATGGCAGGCGATCGTCCATCTCTCGAAATGCGAGGGCATCAACCAGGCGGGCCTCGCCGAACTGCTCGAGGTCGAGCCGATCACGCTGGTGCGGATGCTCGACCGGCTCGCCGAGCGCGGCCTGATCGAGCGGCGGCAGCATCCGACCGATCGGCGCATCTGGCAATTGTTCCTCAAGGACGCGGCGCGGCCGCTCGTCGGCGCCCTGCAGCGGATCGGCGAAGCGACGCGCGCCGAGGCGCTCGCCGGGCTGTCCGACGACGAGCGCGCCCGGCTCGCCGGGTCGCTGACGACGATGAAGACCAACCTCACCACGGCGTGTCGCGCCCCCGTCGAAGAGAAGGAAGCGTACTATGGCTGACGCCGCATCGGTCAATCGCGCCGCGCCCGAAGCCGCTGCGCCCAGACGGCTGGAGACGGTGCGCGAAATGCGCCGGACCGCCCCGGAAGCCGAGGCGCCCGCGCCGCTCAAGGCGCCGTCGGCCGAACCCGCCGCGCCGACGTCCGCCAGGGCGCCCTCGCCCCGGCCGCGCCGGGGCCTGACCCGTCCGCTGCTGTTCGCGCTGCTGCCGGTCGCGCTGGCCGCGGGCGGCTATGCCTACGTCACCGGCGGCGCGGTCGTGTCGTCCGACAACGCCTATGTCCAGGCCGATACGCTCGGCGTCTCCACCGACGTCGCCGGAACGGTCATCGCGATCGAGGTCCATGACAACGAGGCGGTGAAGAAGGGCGACGTGCTCTACCGGCTGAAGCCCGACACCTACAGAATCGCGCTCGACGGCGCCAAAGCGCAGCTCGGCACGGTCCACGACCAGGTCCTCACCCTGCAGGCGAGCTACCGGCTCGCGCTCGCCCAGATCGAGCAGGCGCAGGCGGACCTGCCGTTCTATCAGACGGCGTTCAAACGCCAGCAGGACCTGCTCGCCACCGGCGCCGGCACCAAGGCCTCCTTCGATCAGGCGCAGCACGATCTCGATGCGACCAAGCAGAAGATCGCGGTCGCCAAAGCGCAGGCGGACGCCGCGCTCGCCCAGCTCGGCGGCGACCCGAACCAGCCGATCGAGAAGAATTCGTTCTATCTCCAGGCGCTGTCCGGCGTCGACAACGCCCAGCGGGACCTCGACGACACGATCGTCCGCGCGCCGTTCGACGGCGTCGTCGCCAATGTCGACGCGCTCCAGCCGGGCTCCTACCTGCAGGCCTCCCAGCAGGCGTTCAGCCTCGTCTCGTCCACCAACATGTGGGTCGCGGCGAGCCCCAAGGAGACCGAACTGACCCATGTGCGCGCGGGCCAGCCGGCGACGATCAGCGTCGACGCCTATCCCGGCGTCGAATGGAAGGGCGCCGTGCAGAGCATATCGCCCGCCTCCGGCTCCAGCTTCTCGCTGCTGCCGGCCCAGAACACGACCGGCAACTGGGTCAAGGTCGTCCAGCGCATTCCGCTGCGGGTCACCATCGCCGACGCGGCGGGCAAGCCGCCGCTGCGCGTCGGCATGAGCGTCACCGTCGACGTCGACACCGGCCATCCGCGCGGCCTGCCCGACTTCGTCAACCGGCTGCTCGGGCGCGACGGGACTAAGCATGGCTGATCCCGCCCTCCCGGGTCCGGCGCCGAAGGTCGCCAATCGCGGCGCGGTCACCGCCTGCGTCATCCTCGCGGTGATCATGCAGGCGCTCGACACGACGATCGCCAATGTCGCGCTGCCCTATATCCAGGGCAGCGTCTCGGCGAGCGCGGACCAGATCAACTGGGTCCTCACCTCCTACATCGTCGCGGCGGCGATCATGACGCCGCCGTCGGGCTTCCTCGCCAACCGCTTCGGCCGCAAGCGCGTGCTGCTGACCGCGATCGCCGGCTTCGTGATCGCCTCGATCCTGTGCGGGCTGTCGCAGTCGCTGGTCGAGATCGTGCTGTTCCGGCTGCTGCAGGGCCTGTTCGGGGCCGCGCTGGTCCCGCTGTCGCAGGGCATCCTGCTCGACATGTACGACGTGAAGGAGCGCGGCTCGGCGATGGCGCTGTTCGGCGTCTCGGTCATGGTCGGCCCGGTGCTCGGCCCGGTGATCGGCGGCTGGCTGACCGACAACATCTCCTGGCGCTGGGTGTTCTACATCAACGTGCCGATCGGCGCGCTCGCCTTCGCCGGCATCACCGTGTTCCTGCTGGAAACCAAGACCAACGCGCTCGCCCGGCTCGACTGGCTCGGCTTCGCCGCGCTCAGCGTCGCGATCGGCGCGCTGCAGATCTTCCTCGACCGCGGCGAGCAGCTCGACTGGTTCTCGTCGGGCGAGATCATCGTCGAGGCGGTCGTGTGCGCGTCGGCCTGCTACGTCTTCCTGGTCCACACCTTCACCGCCAAGGACTCGTTCGTGAACCCGAAACTGTTCCTCGACCGCAATTTCGCGATCAGTTTCATCTTCATCTTCATCGTCGGGGTCACCTATCTCGCCTCGCTGGCGCTGATGAGCCCCTATCTGCAGACGCTGATGGGCTATCCCGTCATCACCGCCGGCATCGTGATGGGGCCGCGCGGCCTCGGCACCATGACCTGCATGTTCCTCGTCGGCCGGCTGATCGGGCGCGTCGACACCCGCTGGCTGCTGACGCTCGGCCTCGGGCTGACCGCCTGGGCGATGTATGTGATGACCGGCTGGACGCCCGAGGTCTCGCAATGGACGATCGTCTCGGTCGGCTTCGTCCAGGGCGCCGGACTGGGATTCCTGTTCGTTCCGCTGACCACGGTCGCCTTCTCGACCCTGCCGGCGACGCTGCGCGGCGAAGGCACGGGCCTCTACAATCTGTCGCGCAACGTCGGCTCCAGCGTCGGCATCTCGGTGGTCACGGCGCTGCTGACCAGCAACACCCAGGTCAATCACGCCGACATCGCCGCCTATGTCACGCCGTTCAACCATGCCTTCGCCGCGCCCGCGGTCATCCACGCGCTGAGCCCGTTCACCGCGGCGGGCCGCGCCGCGCTCGACGGCATGATCACGCTGCAGGCGGTGATCATCGCCTATATCGACGATTTCAAGCTGCTGATGATCCTCTCGCTGATGGCGATGCCGCTGGTCCTGCTGCTGCGCCGCCCGGCGACGCCGGCGGCGGTCGACCACAGCGTCGTCGTCGACTAGTCTGGGCGCGCCCAGGCGCCGGCGCGCGCCGACCGAGAAGCCCGATTCATGACCAGGCATGTCGCGGCCGCTTTCGGCGTCGATCTCCCGGAGGCGCCGCTCGCGCGCGCGCCCCGGCCGGGCGCGCCGCTGTGGCTGCTCGCGCTGTTCACTTTCAGCGGCACGCTCGGCATCCATGTGTTCGTCCCCGCGCTGCCCGACGCCGCGCGCGATCTCGGCGCCGGCGGCGGCGCGATGCAGATGACCGTCAGCCTGTATATTCTCGGGCTGGCGGTCGGCCAGCTCGTCTATGGCCCGCTGTCGGATCGCTTCGGACGCCGGCCGATCCTGATGACCGGCCTGGCGCTCTACACGCTGGCGGGCGCCGCCGCGGGCCTCGCGTGGAGCGCCGACGCGCTGATCGTGGCGCGGCTGTTCCAGGCGCTCGGCGGCTGCGCGGGTCTCGTCCTCGCCCGCGCGATCGTGCGCGACACCGCGCTGGCGGGCGATGCGGCGCGCCGGCTGGCGCTGATGAACCTGATGGTGACGCTGGGGCCCGGCGTCGCGCCGATCCTCGGCGGGGCGCTCGCGCTGGCCGCGGGCTGGCGCTCGATCTTCGTGCTTCTGGGCGCGCTCGGCGTCGCCAATTTCCTGCTCGCCTGGCGGCTGCTGCCCGAGACCGGGCCGCCGGCGGCCGGCGTCGGGCTCGCCGCGCTGGCGCGCGACTACCGCGGCCTGCTGCGCTCGCCCGCCTTCCTCGGCTATTCGATCGGCGG
>JBEKZS010000228.1:0-4790 GCA_049509635.1 Roseiarcus sp. | reverse complement strand
GGCTCGATAGCCGTCATTCCACCCGCGGGACCGAGCGATCCACAGGGCTTCGATTCCCCAGGGAGTGCCCGGCGACATTGGCCCGACCTCTTCCATCACCCATCTCCTTCTGCGCAAATAGAAAGAACGTTGAGAATCGCGGGTTGTCGGGGGCTGGACTTCTTGGCCGACCTGACATGTCCCACGTCGATCACGCCAACCTCCTCATAGGGGAGTCGCTCCTGTCGCCGAGGATCCCGAGCGCCGGGAGTGCGGCGCGGACTGTTTCCGCGACATAATTCGGCGATAGATGGGCGTAATGCTTCTCGGTCATTCGCGTATCGCTGTGGCCAAGTTGCGCGGCGATCACTCCCATGGGAACGCCGCGCATAGCGAGCGCGCTCGCGTAGGTATGACGCAAGATCTGGAAGGTCGCCGCTGGCTCGATCTTGCCTCTCTTGCACGCAGCCTCCAGCGGCCTCTGCTGATGGGACGGTCCCCACGTCTTGCCGTCCTCGCGGACGAAGATCGGTGTGGGGCTAGCCTGGCCGGCTGTAAGCCCGGCAAAAAGCGATCGCCCCTCGTCGGTCAGCGCGACATGCCGGGGTTTGCCGGACTTCGATTCGCGCACGGTGATGGTCCCAGCTTCGACGTTGAAATCGCCGGCGCGCATCCTGGCTAATTCCCCGTATCGGCAACCGCTGAGCAAAGCGGCGCGAACCAAATCGCGAAACGCGCCCTCGCTCGCGTTCACGATACGACGGCACTCATCCTCGGACAGGAATTGTACGACCGGCGCATCGACCTCGCGGAACGGCTTCACTTTCCGCCATGCCGCGTCAGTCGGGGCGCGGCCCTCGTGGAAGGCGTGGTTGAGGGCGGCCTTCAGGACGGTGAGGGTGCGGTTCGCTGTCGCCCGCCGGGCCCGCGTGGCGTCGCCGCTGATCGCCTCGCCGGCGGTACTCTTGCGCTCCTTCGCCATGCGGGGCGCGCGGGTGAGCTTTGGGGTCGTGGCGAGGCCGGTGTGCCAGTCGCGAATCTGTTTCATCGTCAGTCCAGTCACTTCGGCCTCGCCGAGCGCAGGCAGGATGCGAGCGCGTGCAGCGGCGCGATCCTTCGCCACCCCCTTGGAGCCTCGCTTTTCGCGATCGGCGAAATACGCGTCGAGCACAATGGCTACCGTATAGGCGCCTACAAAGGGCGCAAATCCATGCTCGGCGTGTTCGGCGGCGCTCCACCATTCGCGGGCCTTCGCCTGGGCTTGTTTGAACGACAGGAACGACAGGCCGTCTGCATCCTGCAGATCATCCGCACTGCCGATGCCGCTTTCCTTGTACCGACCATCCCCGAGAAACCGCCGCGCCACCCAGGATCCGGCGCCCTTCTTCGTGCTGCGATATCCGAGGTGCAAGCCGGAATCGAGGACCCGCCAACGCGGCTTGCGCCGGGCCGCGAGACGCAGCCGCGCCGCCCGCGTTTCAAGATTTGTGTCCCGGACCGTGCGACCCATGAGCGCCGACAGTTCGTTTGTGCCCAACTCGTGCCCAATAAACGTGGACGAACGCGGGTGGGCTGTCAAGGTCGGCCGATTGACAATTCCTAATGTTTTCCTATGTTTACCGGAGTTCACGGGCGTTCGCCGAAGTATGGGTTATCCCTCTCTCATGGCGAAAACAGGGGTTCGATTCCCCTTGGGAGCGCCAATGATATCAATGACTTAGCAAATTTCGCAAGATTTCGTGTCCAGTCTTGGTCCTGTCGCTGCGATACCGCCCTTCGCGAAGATCGGCCAGCTGACTGTTGAACGGGATTTCTTGGCCTGGAGGCCAGGGGCCGGACAAATGCCTTCGGCATTTGGCTTGAGCTGAGCGCGGCGCGAGCGACGTCCTGACCATCACGCCGAAGCGGCGGCGGCTTCAGCAGCATGGTCGCGAGATCGACCCCGGGGTCTATACGCTCGTAGGCGCCGGCGTCGCGTTGGCGCCGCCAATCGGTCAACGACGAGGACTGGAGCCTCTCGCGGCGCAGGATCGCGCCGATGCCGCCGGGCGCCGCAGAATCGGCCTCGGCCAGTTCCGCAGATTGTCGGCAGCCGCGAACGTCCGACGGCGCGGTCACTCGTCGCGTTCCGGCGAGGCCGCCGGCGGCATGAGTCCTGTCGAAGTTCGTGAGCGGCATGACCATCGCATGCGTCGACCTCTGCCCTCGAGGGTAAACTCCCGGGGTCGCTCGTCTCATCATCGTTGGCGCAGAGGGGGCGCTCTCGGGGCCTGGATGCTGAAGGCCGCTCATCATATGCTCGGGGACGGCGCCCTCTACCAGGACCTCGGCGCCGACCATTTCGACCGCCGCGCCAAAGGCGCGGCCACTACCCGGCTGATCGCAAAGCTCGAAGGCCTCGGATACGAAGTCCAGATCACGCGGGTCGCTGCGCGACCGGCAGTGGGTTTCTTTCCGGGCAATGTGGAGTTCGCAAATGGCGGAAGACAGCATCGGCGCACCCAAGGCGCTCGCGGAATCCGCAGTGCTCATCTGCGGCGGCACCGCCGGCGTCGGCCTCGCCGCAGCTCACCAGTTCGCCGCGGCGGGGGTGCGGCGACTCGCGCTGGTCGGCCGGAATGTCGAACGCGGGGAGGCGGCGCGCAAGGCGGTTGCGGATCGGGCGGCCTCGACCAGCGTGGCGTTCATCGCCGCCGACACCAACGATGTCGCGCAGGCGAGGCGCGCCTGCGCCGCGGCGTTTGCCGCGCTCGGCGGGATCGACGTCCTCGTCAACACCACGGCCGCCTCCTATGTCCCGAAGCTTCTCTTCCGCACCGAGGTCGAAGACATCGCTCCGATCCTGCTCGCCCAGGCGCTCGGCCCGATGTTGATGAGCAGGCTCGTCCTGCCGGGGATGCGGGAGCGGAAGAGCGGCGTGATCATCAATGTCGCCTCGGACGCCGCCAAAGTGCCGACGCCGGGCGAGACGATCATCGGCGCCGCAATGGCCGCGATCGTCACGTTCACGCGCACCCTGGCGATCGAGGCCAAGCGCGACGGCATCCGCGCCAATGTGCTGACGCCCTCGCTGATCGGCAATACCGACGTCTACACCCGGTTGATGAGCGATCCGTTCAGCGCCAAGCTGTTCGCCAATGCGGCCAGACTGGCCAGTCTCGGCGTCACCCAGCCCGAGGATCTCGCCGCGCTGATGGTGTTCCTGGCGAGCCCCGCCGCCGGGCGATTGACGGGCCAGGCGATCAGCGTCAACGGCGGCATTTCAGCCGCGTGAACGGCGGGGCTTCGGTTCGACGGTTTCGGCGAACGGCCGGGACTCTCGCGCGCGTGTCGAGACGCAGGGTCACGCGCCCGCTTGTTGCGCGGCGTCGCCGAACGTCTTCGCCTGCTCGCGAAGCTGAAACTTCTGCACTTTGCCCGCCGGCGTCATCGGCAAGCTGGCGACGATCCGGACCCGCTCGGGCCAATATTGCTTGGCGACTTTGTGCTCCGCCATATAGGTCTGCACGCCGGCGAGATCGAGCGCATGCCCGCTGCGCAGGGCGAGAAACGCGCAGGCGCGTTCGCCCAGGCGCGGGTCGGGGTAGCCGACCACGGCGGCGGCCAGCACCGCCGGATGCTTGTAGAGCAGGTTTTCGATTTCCACGACCGGCACGTTCTCGCCGCCGCGAATGATGACATCCTTGATGCGGCCGTTGATGCGGATGTAGCCTTCTTCGTCCAGGTAGGCGAGGTCGCCGGTGTCGAACCAGCCTTCGCCGTCGAAGGGCTCCATGTCCGGGCGCTTGTAATAGCCCAGGCACATCTGCGCGCCGCGGACCTTGAGCAATCCCGTCTCGCCGACCGACGCCGCCCCTCCGTCGAAGCGCAGCACCTGCACCGCGACGCCTTCGAGCGGCCGGCCATCGGTCTTCGATGATTTCTCGAGCGCGCACGTTGTGGCGGAGGTGCTCAACTACGTCGGTGGGAGCGCGGGCGCTGTTTACGACTCGCTCCATCCCCACAGGATGGGTGAGGGCCCCCCAGAGGTGCTTGAGACTCTGGGCGTTCCACCCGAGAAGGTGGTCGATGTGATGGCGTTGCGTGGCGATGCGGTGGACAACATCCCGGGCGCACCCGGCATTGGCGACAAGGGCAGCGTGGAGTTGATTCTCGAGTTCGGAAGCGTTGAGGGCGTGCTGGACCGAGCCGCCGAGGTCAAGCGCAAAAGCTATCGCGAGTCGCTGGAGCAAAACCGCGACGCCGTCCTGCTGTCGAAGGAACTGGTCACCATCGACTCTCACGTTCCGCTGGAGCTGAATCTGAGCGCGATGGAGACGCAAACGCCTGACCTCGAGGCCTGCCGTGAACTTTTTACCGAGCTTGAGTTCACGTCGATGCTGCGCGACCTTGCCCCCTCTGAAAGTGCGCCGGTAATCGAATTGATTGACACTCCGACCGACGAACAGGCTGCTGCGTTCTACGCCGCGGCCCGCGCCAATGGCGTTGCCTTTGCGCTCGATGCAAAGGCGCCCGCGCCGGAGCCTGAAGAAGAAGCGCAGCAGACAATGTCTCTGCTGGACGCGGTTGAAGCTCAGGAAATGCAAGCCAACTTCAGCATCGGTGTGTGCGCCGAGCCCGCGAAGGCGCTGCGTCTGCCGTTGACCTCGGAACTGCGTGCACTGCTTGAAGACCCTGCCGTGCCCAAGCGAACCCACGATTGGAAATCCGCCCTGCATTTGCTCACCGGCCAGGGTGTGAACTTGCGCGGAGCGGTCGACGACACGATGCTGCTCTCCTACGCGCTCAACCCAACCCATGCAACGCAGTCG
>JBEKZS010000227.1:0-4794 GCA_049509635.1 Roseiarcus sp. | reverse complement strand
TAAGCAGTCGCGCGAGAAGTGGAAAAACCAAGCCAAAGAAACGCGCGAGTTGATCCGCGACAGCAAAGACCGTGTCTATTACATCGTCGTGGCAGATGGGCTAACGAAGGCCCAATCGAAGGCTGGCGAACGGGCGATGTTCAACAAGCTTGGCCCCTGGCTGGTCAATCCTCGCCGTCGCTAGCCGCAATTTTGATTGCAGAGTGGCACCGCACCTTGTCGAGTCGGTGGCGGCACCCCGTCTCGCGCCCCTTCTTTTCGACGAGCAAAACGGAAGGCTGAGGATCCGGTCGGCTCCTGACGACGGCGACCCGACCGCCGCCGATGGTCCCTTGTAAAGGCAGCCCTTCGGCCCAATGGACGAGCATGACCACACCAGCTATCGCGGTCGTCCCCGGCTCAAGGGGCTGCGCGTAGCCGATCGGAATCCCTAAGTCTAAGTATATGCGTGCCAAGGATAAGGCTCGCAGTCGCTACAGCGCCCCCTAATACACCCGCGCCTTCGGCTCGATATAAGCAATATCATTGCTCATCGTATACGTATGCACCGGCCGATAATCGATCGTCACGCTCTGCCGCTCCGGGTCGATCCAGGCGAGCGTGTGCTTCATCCATTCCTTGTCGTCGCGGGCGGGGTAGTCCTCCCGCGCATGGGCGCCGCGGCTCTCCAGGCGGTTGACGGCGCTGTCCATGGTGACGACGGCCTGGGCGATGAGGTTGTCGTATTCCATGGTCTCGATGAGGTCGGAGTTCCAGATCAGCGAGCGGTCGGTGACATGGACGTCGGCGCTCGCGCGCCAGACCTCGTGGATGAGCTTGGAGCCCTCGCCGAGCACCTCGCCGGTGCGGAACACCGCGCAATTGTCCTGCATCGTGCGCTGCATGCGCGCGCGCAGCTGCGCCGTCGGCGTGGCGCCGTCGGCGTTGCGGAACCGGTCGAGCCGGTGGAGCGCGAAATCGGCGCTGCCCCTCGGCAGTTCGGCGTGTTTCTCGTTCGGCTCGACGAGCTCGGCGGCGCGCATCGCCGCCGCGCGGCCGAACACGACGAGGTCGATCAGCGAGTTGGAGCCGAGCCGGTTGGCGCCGTGGACCGAGACGCAGGCGGCCTCGCCGAGCGCCATCAGGCCCGGCACGATCGCGTCGGGATCGCCGCCGACCTTGGTCAGAACCTCGCCGTGATAATTGGTCGGGATGCCGCCCATGTTGTAGTGGACGGTCGGCAGCACCGGGATCGGCTCCTTGGTGACGTCGACGCCGGCGAAGATGCGCGCGCTCTCGGAAATGCCGGGCAGGCGCTCGTGGAGGACCTTCGGGTCGAGATGGTCGAGGTGGAGGAAAATGTGGTCCTTCAGCTTGCCGACGCCGCGGCCCTCGCGGATCTCCAGCGTCATCGAGCGGCTGACGACGTCGCGCGAGGCCAGATCCTTGGCCGAGGGCGCGTAGCGCTCCATGAACCGCTCGCCCTCCGAATTGGTGAGGTAGCCGCCCTCGCCGCGCGAGCCCTCGGTGATGAGGCAGCCGGCGCCGTAGATGCCGGTCGGGTGGAACTGGACGAATTCCATGTCCTGCAGCGGCAGGCCGGCGCGCAAGGCCATCGCGTTGCCGTCGCCGGTGCAGGTATGGGCCGAGGTCGCCGAGAAATAGGCGCGGCCGTAGCCGCCGGTCGCCAGCACGGTGAGATGGGCGCGGAAGCGGTGGATGGTGCCGTCGTCCATCCTCAGGCAGACGAGGCCGCGCACCCGCCCCTCGGCGTCGCGGATGAGGTCGATGGCGAAATATTCGATGAAGAATTCGCATTTCGCCTTCAGCGCCTGGCCGTAGAGCGTATGCAGGATCGCATGGCCGGTGCGGTCGGCGGCCGCGCAGGTGCGCTGGGCGATGCCCTTGCCGTAATCGGTGGTCATGCCGCCGAACGGGCGCTGGTAGATCTTGCCTTCCTCGGTGCGCGAGAACGGCACGCCCCAATGGTCGAGCTCGTAGACCGCGGCGGGCGCGTGGCGGCACAGATATTCGATCGCGTCCTGGTCGCCGAGCCAGTCCGAGCCCTTGACCGTGTCGTACATGTGCCAGCGCCAGTCGTCGGCGCCCATGTTGCCGAGCGAGGCGGAAATGCCGCCCTGCGCGGCGACGGTGTGCGAGCGGGTCGGGAACACCTTGGAGATGCAGGCGGTGCGCAGCCCCGCCTGCGCGCAGCCGACGCTCGCGCGCAGGCCGGCGCCGCCGGCGCCGACGACCACGACGTCGAAGCTGTGATCGGTGATCGGATAGGCCTTGCCTGCGAAAGCCGGCGCATGCGCGCCATTGGCGCCGTTGGTCACCATGGATTTGTGCAACCTCTGTTGGCCGATCGAGGGAAAGACGAATCAGACGAAACCGATCCGCAGCACCGCATAGATGCACGCCAGCGCGAGCGCGGCGGCGAAGAACAGATTGGCCATCAGCGCCCATTCGCGGGCGTGGCCGTGGATGTAGTCGGCGATGATCGAGCGCATGCCGATCTGCATGTGGCGGATGCCGACGAGGACGAACAGCATAACGATGATCGCCGGCAGGGGATGGCCGAGCTCGGCGCGAACGCCATTATAGTCCCTGGCGACCAGCGACAGCATCAGCCAGACGAAGGCGATCGTCAGCGGGATCAGCGCCGCCGAGGTCAGCCGCATCAGCCAGTCCTCCCGGACGCCCGAGCGCGCGGCGCCGAGATAGCGGACCTTGCCGAGCGGCGTGCGCAGCGAAGGGGAGTCCTCAGCCATGAACGCGCTCCCTCAGTGGACGGCGAGGCCGATCGCCCAGACGATCGCGGTCAGCGCGAGGCCGCCGACCAGCGTCGCCATCGCCAGCCATTCGCGTTCCGGGTCGTCCATGCCGAAGCCGGCGTCCCAGATGAAATGCCTGATTCCGCCGAGCATGTGATGGAACAGCGACCAGGTGAAGCCGAACAGGACGAGGCGGCCGAAGATCGAGTTGAGGAACGCCGAAGCGGCCGAGAACGCGGTCGCGTCCATCGAGGTCGCGATCAGGAACCAGGCCAGCAGCAGCACGCCGGCGTAGAGCGCCATGCCGGTGATGCGGTGGAGGCCCGACATCACCATCGTCAGGGTCAGGCGATAGATGCCGAGATGCGGCGAGAGCGGCCGGGGGCGGGCGGGCTTTGGCGCGACGTCGGTGGCGGCCATGACACAGGGTCTCGGTTCTGCGCAATGCGCGCATTTCCCTAGCGGAGTCCCGCCCGATCCGCAACGGCGGGCGACGACGGGCGGCAATTCCAGAAGCGCGGGTAGCCCCTCTCGCGCGCGCGGGAGAGGGGTTTTCCGCGGTTCTGGAGTTGCTGGAAGAAGAGCCGCGCCGCCTCCCCCCGCATTGCGGCGCGCGCGGGGGCGGACTAGATTGCCTGGGATGTGGAACCTCGCCAACCCCGCCGTGTTCCTGGCGCTCGCGCGGCGGACGCTGCCTTGGCTCGCCCTGACCACCGCCGCGCTGTTCGCGGTCGGGCTGATCCTGTCGTTCCGGGCGCCGCCCGACTACCAGCAGGGCGAGACGGTGCGGATCATGTATCTGCACGTTCCCGCGGCCTGGCTGGCGACCTTCATCTATGGCGTGATGGCGCTCGCCGCGCTCGGCACGCTGGTCTGGCGCCACCCGCTGGCCGACGCCGCGCAGAAGGCGGCGGCGCCGCTCGGCGCCGGCTTCACCTTCATCTGCCTGGCGACCGGCTCGCTGTGGGGCAAGCCGATGTGGGGGACCTATTGGGTCTGGGACGCGCGGCTGACCTCGGTGCTGTTTCTGTTCATCCTCTATCTCGGCCTCATCGCGCTCTGGCGCACGATCGAGGATTCCGGGCGCGCGGCGCGCGCGGCGGCGATCCTGACCCTGGTCGGCTGCGTCGACCTGCCGATCATCAAATTCTCGGTCGACTGGTGGAACACGCTGCACCAGCCCGCCTCGGTGTTCCGGCTCGGCGGGCCGACGATCGCGCCCGAACTGCTGTGGCCGCTGCTGATCATGTCGCTGGCGTTCACGCTGCTGTTCATCACCCTGCACGTGATGGCGATCCGCAACGAAATCCTGCGCCGGCGGGTCGCGCGGCTCACCATGATGGCGGCCGCGCGCGGCGACCGGCTCGGCGGGGAACTGGCGACCGCGGGGATGGGCTGATGGCCGACCATTGGGGCTTCGTCGCCGCCGCCTACGCCGTCGCGGCGGTCGTGATCCTGGCGATGATCCTCGCCACGCTCACCGACTATCGCGCCCAGCGCGCGGCGCTGCGCCGGGTCGAGGACGCCGACGGCCGGGGCGGCGAACCGTGAGCGAGGCCGTCCCGGTCGCGCCGCGGCGCCGCGGGCTGCTCGCGCTGGCGCCGCTGCTGGTGTTCGGCGCGCTGGCGGTCTTGTTCTTCGCGCGCCTGTTCGCCGGCGACGCCTCGCGGATTCCCTCGGCGCTGATCGGCCAGCCCGCCCCGCCGCTCGATCTGCCCGCGCTCGCCGGCGGCGCCGGACTCACGGACGCCGACCTGCGCCAGGGCCATGTCTCGGTCGTCAACATTTTCGCTTCCTGGTGCCTGCCGTGCCACGACGAGCATCCCGTCCTGCTCGAACTCGCCGCCGACAAGACGCTCGCCGACAAGGGCGTCCGGCTGATCGGCGTCGCCCAGAAGGACGAGGCCGAAAACATCCGGCGCTTCCTCGGCGCCAAGGGCGACCCCTATTCCAGCGTCGGCCTGGATCGCGACGGCCGCGCCGGCATCGACTGGGGCGTCTATGGCGTGCCCGAGACTTTCATCGTCAAGGGCGACGG
>JBEKZS010000226.1:0-5088 GCA_049509635.1 Roseiarcus sp. | reverse complement strand
GAGCGCGACGCCGTCGATCGTTCTCTGCACCTCGAACTTGTGCTTGCGCCATGCCCGATCGTAAAGGGCTCTTCTCAGCCGCTGGGTGCCCTTAGTTTCCCCGCCGCCCGAGCCTATGATTTCCTCGATGGGGATGGTCGAGGCGACAAGAACAGATTCGAGCTGCGTCGCCACTTCGGGAAAATCGACGCTCAGGATTGCCTCGGCATGCGATCGGAATTCGATTTGAAATCCGTTGGCTCGAAGTCCGTCAAACATCGCGCGATGGTAGTAGGCGATAGATCGCTCGCCTCCTCAACCCGGACCGCCGCCTCCGCCTGCCGCCGGGCGCCGAAATGCGCCCGCATCCGCAGTTTCTCCGCTATCACCGTGAGACCGTATTCAAGGGCTGATCGCACGTCCGCCCTTGGCGCCCGCCCCCACATCTGCTGAAATGCCGTTCAACCAGGACGGGAGAACGCCATGGCCAAGGGTCAGATGCGCAGCAACAAGGAAGCCAAGAAGCCGAAGAAGGACAAGGTCAAGGCGGCGCCGGCGACCACGCCGGCCGGCTTCGCCAAGGCGAGCCAGCCCGCGGGATCGGCGCCGAAGAAGAAGTGACGCCGGCGGCGCGGCCTCTTCGCCCGCGCCCGCCCGGACGGCCGGGGCGGCGCGAGATCACAGAACGGCCATGATGGTTTCCGCCGCGTCAAGACGCGACCGCGCTTTCTCGCGATCGAGGCCGCGGGCGCCGCGATCCCGCTCGAAACCGGCGATTGCGCGGAGGCGGGGCGGGACGCGGGCCGGGTGTGGACAATTGTCATGATCGGCGGCGCCTCTCGCCCCGCCCGCCGGGACGGCCGCCGAGCCGCTCCGCGCCCCCGTCGCAATTGCGCCGCACGATTTCTTTAGAAGCCGCTTCTAGCGTCGCGTCAGTTTCGTGCGTCCGATTCGTCTCTCTCCCCTGGGCGCGTCGACAATCCCGACCCGACGGTGCCCCGATGTCCATCCACGACCATTCCCTCCATGACGACGCCACGGCCCATCCCCAGGCGCTGCCGCGGATGCTGTCCCGTTACCGCGATCCCTCGCTCAATCGCAGCCTGATCGAAATCGCGATCACGGCGCTGCCGCTGATCGCCCTCTGGGCGGCGATGTGGGGGCTCTCGCATGTCAGCTATTGGCTGAGCCTGACCCTTGCGGTCCCCGCCGCCTTCTTCCTCGTCCGCCTCTTCCTCATCCAGCACGATTGCAGCCACGGCGCCTTCTTCCGCACCCGCGCGATCAACGACTGGGTCGGCCGGGTGATCGGCGTGGCGACGCTGACGCCCTATGACTATTGGAAGCGCACCCACGCCGCCCATCACGCGACCTCGGGCAATCTCGACAAGCGCGGCATGGGCGACATCGACACCATCACGGTCGACGAATATCTCGCCCTGTCCTGGCGCGGCCGGCTCGCCTACCGGGTCTACCGGCATCCGATCGTCATGTTCGGCGTCGGCCCGGCCTATCTCTTCCTGCTCGCCCATCGCGCGCCGTTCGGCCTGATGCGCGGCGCCGGCTGGACGCCCTGGATCAGCACCATGGCGACCAATGCGGGCATAGCCGCCGTCGCCGGCCTGCTCGTCTGGCTGATCGGGGTCGGGCCGTTCCTCATCATCCATCTGCCGATCGCGCTGTTGTCGGCCTCGATCGGCGTCTGGCTGTTCTATGTGCAGCACCAGTTCGAGGGCACGACCTGGAACCACGAACCCGCCTGGACCCACCCGGAGGCGGCGCTGCACGGCAGTTCGCATTACGACCTGCCGCCGGTCCTGCGCTGGCTGACCGCCAACATCGGCATCCACCACGTCCACCACCTCAACAGCCGGATTCCCTACTACCGGCTCGGCGAGGTGCTGCACAACCATCCGGAACTGGCCGGCGTCGGCCGGCTCACCCTCGGCCAGAGCCTGCGCTGCATCCGCTACACGCTGTGGGACGAGAGCGCCAGGCGGCTCGTTTCGTTCAGCGCGCTCGGCAAGCGCCGCAAGGCGGCGCGCGCGGCGGCGGAAATCGAGGCCTGAACGATCGGCCGGGGCCGCGCGCCCCGGTCACATCGCGACCCGGAACGAATCGACGCTCGCCATCGTCCAGGCCTTGCGCCAGTGCTCGTCGCGGGCGCCGGCGACGAGCTCGCCGGTCTCCAGCCCGGGATAGATGTCGGCGAAGGTGCGCGCCTCGCGCACGTCGATCCGGCGCCGGAAATGCTCGGGGTGGAAATCGCTGGGATGGTCGAGCCCGGCGGCGGCGGTGAGTTCGGCGAGCGCCATGATCGTGGCCCGGTGGAAGTTGTAGACGCGCTCGGCCTTGTCGGGGACCACCAGCGCCCGGCTGCGCGTCTGGTCCTGGGTGGCGACGCCGGTCGGGCAGCGGTCGGTGTGGCAGCTCATCGACTGGATGCAGCCGAGCGCGAACATGAAGCCGCGCGCGGCGTTGCACCAGTCGGCGCCGAGCGCCATCGCGCGCGCGATGTCGAAGGCGGTGGTGATCTTGCCGGCGACGCCGATCCGCACCCGATCGCGCGCGCCGATGCCGACCAGCGAATTATGGACAAAGACGAGGCCTTCGCGCATCGGCATGCCCAGATGGTCCATGAACTCCATCGGCGCGGCGCCGGTGCCGCCCTCCTTGCCGTCGACGACGATGAAGTCGGGGAAGGTCTGGGCGGCGAGCATCGCCTTGCAGATCGCGAGGAATTCCCAGGAATGGCCGATGCACAGCTTGAAGCCGACCGGCTTGCCGCCGGACAGGCGCCGCAGCTCGGCGATGAAGCCCATCATTTCGAGCGGCGTCGAAAAGGCCGAATGACGCGCGGGCGAGAGGCAGTCCTCGCCCTGGGCGACGCCGCGGATCGCCGCGATCTCGGCGGTGACCTTGGCCCCCGGCAGCACCCCGCCATGGCCGGGCTTGGCGCCCTGGCTCAGCTTGATCTCGATCATCTTGATCTGCTCGGTCGCGGCGACCGCGGCGAATTTCTCGCCGTCGAAGGCGCCCTGCGGCGTCCGGCAGCCGAAATAGCCCGAGCCGATCTCCCAGATGATGTCGCCGCCCTTCTCCTTGTGATGGGGGCTGAAGCCGCCCTCGCCGGTGTCATGGGCGAAGCCGCCCTTCCTGGCGCCGGCGTTGAGCGCGCGGATCGCATTGGCGCTCAGCGAACCGAAACTCATCGCCGAAATGTTGAGCACCGAAATCGAATAGGGCCGCGCGCAATCGGGGCCGCCGACGCTGATGCGGAACGGCTCGACCGCGACCGGGCGCGGCGCGATCGAATGCTGCAGCCATTCATAGCCCGGCGCATAGACGTCGAACTGGGTGCCGAACGGCCGCTTGTCGAGCGCCATCTTGGCGCGCTGGTAGACGATCGCGCGCCGGTCGCGCGGGAACGGCAGCCCGTCCTTCTCGCTCTCGAAGAAATACTGCCGCATTTCCGGACGGATTGCCTCGAGCAGGAACCGCAGATGCGCCGCGATCGGGTAGTTGCGCAGGATCGAATGGCGGGTCTGGACGAGGTCGCGCAGGCCGACCAGGATCAGCGCGAGGCAGACGACGAGGGCGATTTCGAACGGAATGTCCCAGCGCGTCAGCATCGCGCCGCCGAGGATCGTCGACAGCGCGGCGGCGAGGAGCACGCACAGCGTGAGGACGATGAACCGCGGCGTAAACAGCAGGACCAAAGCGCGCAATACAGCCTTCCCGCGAGCCTCGCTCGCCCCCCTCGGGCATTTCAGGCGGACCCGAATCAACAGGCCCGCCGTGGAGAGGCTTACAGGGTCGGCCAGGGTTGCAAAAGCGGCGGCTCGGCAACTCCAAAAGCGCCCTGTTGCCGTTACAAGAATACATTTGTGGCTGGGAAAACTGCCGCACTAGCGGCGACTCCTCGACATAGCCTCCCGCCACCGTGCGCGAAATTCAAGAAATCTGACGAAGCGATTTTCGGTTGGAAACTTGCGACTTCTGAGAGATCGAGAACGGCGCGGCGGGGGCGCGAACCTCACGAGACGAGGCTCCACGCATCCACTGACCACCTCACAAAGGGGTTGATGAGAAATCAGGATTTCTGAATAATAAATTTGGGGGGTTCCACCGTCAGCGGTCTCCGCACCCGAGCTGAAAATTCGCCAGCGGCCTGAACAACGCCAGGCCAACTGACATGATAATCATCGCCAATGATATAACCGCCATCGTCAAGGATCTCCCAATAATCTTCAATATCTTGAATTGCTTCTCTGTATTCATGAGCCGCGTCAACGTGAATGACAGTTGGTTTTATCCCGTACTTACGGATAATTTTGGCAGCCGTACTCGCGGTCTGCGCCATTGGAATAATGTATTTAGTCAATCCAGCTCTATATACATTAGACATAAATATGTTATAAAGATTTGGAAGGCCATTCATCCGATGGAATAGATTGCGATCGGGGGACCAATGTTCCGGAGAACCAAGAAATGTATCCACTGCAATAATGACTCCATCCACATTATTATTCTTCATCGCATTTGCCATAGTTATTGTTGACTGTCCCTTCCAAACACCAACGTCAACAATAATTTTTGAGCCAGGTAAAGATGTCAGACGAGAAAGTGAGGGGTGATTTCCGTTCCATCCCTGGACGTTTTCCTCGGTCGATTGCGGCGAGAAGCCATCCCAAATATTGTTGCCGTATAATTTGTGCATTATTGTATCAAATATTGCTGTCATTGCCTCGCTCCAAATAATTTGGCAGCCATCGCCGTATTGACGGAGAGTAGTTATTTCAGTAAATTTTCGATATCTCTCTCAAAAATGAATATGTTTGGGAGGGACGCGCCAGAGATAGCAAAGGGCGGATAAAGCGCCGATTTTGTCTCTCAAAACTCATTCGTGACTCCTATCCCTCAAGAGGGCGTTATACAAGCGAGTTTTGAGAAATAAGCGTCGTCGACAAGAAATCCCGCCGCAAAGCGACGGTCGCGCGAATCCGTCGCGTCCGGCGGCCCTGTCGTTGCGAGCGGAGCCCGGACGAACGCTCCGCGTTCGCCTTGAGAAGCAACCCAGCGATCGTGTCGGTCGCAGGAAGTGGAGCG